>NZ_JAFEJP010000001.1:0-371962 GCF_018555355.1 Bifidobacterium sp. SO4 | reverse complement strand
CACGCATTACTCACCCGTTCGCCACTCTCACCAAACAGCAAGCTGCTTGGATCCCGTTCGACTTGCATGTGTTAAGCACGCCGCCAGCGTTCATCCTGAGCCAGAATCGAACCCTCCACAAAAAAAATCATGAAGAGAACCATTGAATGACTCTCAAAAACAAAATTGACAAGCAATCCTTTTAAGGAAAAGGACACACTCACAAAAACCACACCCCAATTCAACCCCTCCCAGGGAACCCAACAGCAAACACCATCAGGCTTGAGGCATACTGGCAATCATTGACTATAAAGAAGTAGTACAAACACGCTCTTGAGTTCTCAAACCACCACCACACACAAAACAACCCGAACCCACGAAAACCATTGAAATGGAAGGAATCCGAACCGCTCAGCGGCAGCGAATGAATAACTTACACGAAACCAAAAACAAACGCAAACCGAGGCACGGCAAAACCCCGAAAAACCGCATCATAGCAACGTTCTCTCGGCGTGTCGCAAACAGCCCATTTCGCCCCTGCTACTGCCAATATAACGCCACCAAACACGGCGAAGTGCCCTAAAAATTGTCTCGTATCGGCGTGTTCTCCATAAATTCATTTGCGCAGACACATCAGCACAACGCAAACCAGCCGAATCCGGGGAGGCCATCGGTTGGGCAGTGATGGCCGGCTCGGATTCGGCTGGTTGTTTGGTTATTCGGCGTCCGGGTCAGGAGAAGAACAACCCGGCACACGATTTCTGGGCGATGACCACCTTGCCTGTCTTGCCCCACTTCCCCATGCCGCCAACGAACGCGGACCGGCTCAACGCGAGAGGCAGAAAACAGGCAAGGTGCACATCAAGGATGATCGGACACTACTTATCGATGTCACCGGCTTCCACAATCACAACCGGCTTACGGCGGACCAGGAAGCGGCGGATGGCGACGGTCTCCAGGCCGATGAACAGCACAGCGGCGACGGCCCAGACCACATACATGGCCACGCGCCACAGAGGCGTATCAACGTCCGGCTCACCGTTCTCGTACATCCAGCTATTGGCTGTGGCGTACAGGATGTTGTGCGCCGCATTACGCATCGCTTTCACGGAAGTGGCGGAACGATCGGACACATGGTTCGTCACGTCGAGCGTGGCCAGCATGAGGTCGTTGCCGTTGCGAATCTCCTGATCGGCGTTCTGGAACAGGTCGTAATTGCCGAAGTAATCCGTCACCACCATGCCGCGGAAGCCCCACTCATCGCGCAGCACATTCTGCAGCAGGTGTGCGTTGGCGCCCGAGTATGTGGTGCCGATGTAATTGAACGAGCTCATCATGGCGGTGGCATGGCCATCCTTCACCGCCGCCTCGAACGGCTTGAGGTAAATCTCGCGGATCGCCTGCTCATTCGACCACGTGCACAGCATGTTGGTGCGGTTGGTTTCCTGATCGTTCAAGGCGAAGTGCTTGACGAAGGCATACACCCCTTGCTTCTGTACAGCACCAACTTCCGACGACACCATGGCGGCGGAGAGCACGCTGTCTTCCGAGAAGTACTCGAACGTACGACCGGCGAACGCGTTGCGGTGAATGTTCACGGCCGGCGCATACCAGCCGGTGATATGCATGTCATGCGCCATCTGGGCGATCATCTCGCCGAAACGCTGGGCCAGATCGACGTTCCAGGTGCAGGCGAACGCGGTGGCGGCGGGGAAGCCAATGGAACCGATGCCGGTGAAGTTGTTGTTGAGTGCCGCAGGACCATCCGCATCGACCAGCTGGATTTTGCCGATGGAGTTGATGGCTGCGTTGCCGAAGCCGCCGTTGGCGATCAGGTTGTCCATGTCGTCGACGGTCAGCTCGTCCAGCAGCTTGCTCCACTGGGGATCGTCATACTCCTTACCGGTCAGATCGGCCAGACGCACGCCGTTCTTGGCGCCGGTGGTCGGCATCTCGTCGGAATCGTCGTTGTAGTCCGTCGCCTTGTAATTGCCGTTGTTGATGAACTTGGACTTCGCCTCGTCGGACATCGACAGGCTGGCCGGAGCGGCGGTCGCCTTGCTGTAGTTCGCGAAGTGGTCGGCACGGGACAGGTAGGTCACGTCGCCGGCGGCATCATCGAACTGGTTGGTGGCCACGGTCTGATCGCCGTTGTGGGTGTTGTCGTCGGAATCGTAGGTGATGGTCTTGGGCACGTTCACGGTCCGCTCTTCGATCACGGTGTGCGAGTCGGAGCGGATGGACACCGCGTAATCGCCCTGTTCGAGCACCCAGGCCTTGGCGTTCTGGTAATCGTACGATGCCATATCATCGTCATCGAATTCGATGGACAGGGTCTGCGATTCGCCGGGCTTGAGTTCGTCGGTCTTGTCGAACGCCATGAGGTTGGCCGAGGCCTTCTCGATGCCGCCGTTGGTGTACGGCGGATTCACATACGCCTCCACCACATCGCGGCCAGCACGGTCACCGGTATTGGTGACGGTCACGTCGAAGCTGATCTTGCCGTCCTTATAGGAGACGTCGCCCATCTTCTGCGTGAACTTCGTATAGCTCAGGCCAAAACCGAACGGGTATTGCACGGTCGAAGCGTAGTCGATGAGGCCTTCATCGGCGGCGGTCTCGTAGAACTTGTACCCCACGTAGATGCCTTCGACGTAGTTGACGAACGTAGGCGTCACGTCCTGGCCGGAGAAGGAACTGGTCATCGCGAACTCGTCGACGTTGTCGTAGGTGAAGTTGCCGACGTTGTTGAAGGTCGGCGTGGCGGTCAGGTCCTTGACGAAGGTGTCCGACGTCTTTCCGGAGGGGTTCAGCTGGCCGCTGAGCACCTCGCCGAGGGCGGAGAAGCCGGTCTGGCCGGCGGGCGGACACCAGACAACGGACTTGATCTGCGGGTAGGAATCAAGGAAGTCGAACTGGAACGCATTCGCGCCGTTGTATACCAGCGTGACCTTGTCGAAGTTTTTGGTGACCAGGTCGAGCATGTTCTTCTCGGTCTGGGAAAGCTGCAGGAAGTGGTCATCCTTCTGGAAGTCCTCGTAATCCTTGGAATTGTCGTGGTAGGTGACGCCGTCGGCCTTCATGTCCTTCGGCAGGTCGGTGCCCTCGCCACCGACTCGGGTGATCACCACGATGGCGGCGTCGGAGAAGTCCTTCGCGTCCTTGACCAGGCTGTCCGAATAGTCCGAGGCCGGCACTTCAGGCAACGTCCAATCGACGTTGAACATGCCGACTTCCGGACGATCCTTGCGGTAGTCGGTGTACAGCTTGGACAGTTCGGTGTTGGTTTTGATGCCCGCCTCATGCAGACCGTCGAGCAGGGAGACGGTTGGGTACTGGTCCGACATAGACCCGGAGCCGGTGCCGCCGTACACGGGATTGGTGGAGCCCCAGCCGAACACGTTGACCTTCTTGGAGGACAGCGGCAGGTTCGCATCGTCGTTCTTGAGCAGGGTGATCGCTTCCGACTGCACGTCCTTGGCGAGCTTGTTCGCAGCAGCGACTGTGCTGCTGGACAGCGTGTACTTCTTGGCCGAGGCATTGTTCAGAATGGTGGACAGCGGGCCGCTCACCATCATCGAGGCGGCAACCACCACGGCCACCAACACCACCAGCCAGGATTCGGAATGGATGAGCTTGCGTGCGGACACGGATTTGACCGTCTTCCTGTTGACGGCGAACGTGACGATCACAGCCAGCACCAGAATCGCACCGGCCGCTGCCAGATACGGAACCAACGATCCCATGACTGCGGCAACATCGGCCATGTTGATATCCAACATGACAGGTCTCCTTAACTCTCATTATGCGTGGGCGCAACAGCCGCCGCAGGTTTCGTTGCCTGTCGTTCGGCTACTGTGCCGGTGAACAATTCCGAGGATATGAATCTGCTCTTGCCGCCACAGCGCACCTTGCATGAGAGGTCAAGTCGAACGCATGAATGGGAGGGACCGCGCTTTCACGCGGGGATGGGAAGCACCACGCTGACGGAGAAGATGCCGTCCTCGGCCTTCATGGTCATTTCGCCTTGGTATTTGTGCACTTGCCAGGCCATGGACCGCGTGCCGAACCCGTGTTCTGAGGCATCGGCCTTCGTGGTGCGCGGCAGGCCGTCACGGAAGACCGGCTGCCGTTCGGGGGCATAGCTGTTCTCCTCCTCCGCCACCAGAAGACCGCCTTTCGCCGTGAGGGTGAAGTTGATGATCTTCCGCTCGGGCTGCCGGACCGCATCCACGCTTTCGATGGCGTTGTCCAGCATGTTGCCGAACAACGCATACACGTCCGCGTCGCTCATGAATCCAAGACGGCTGCCGTCCGCGATGCAGGTGAAGGTGATGCCCTTGCCGGTGCAGTACAGCCCCTTTTCCGTCAATAAGACGTCCAGGCATTCGTTGCCGGTGTGGAACATGGAATCGTAGATGCGGATGTTGTTCTCGATCTTTTTGGCCATGTCAGCCGTAAGTCCGCCGCCGCTCAGTGAGGCGATGGACTTGCGGATATCGTGGCATCGGATATTGATCAGTTCGATGTTCTCCTTGGCCAACTCATGGTGGTGTTCGGCCAGTCTCGCCTGCTGGCGCATCACTTCCAGGTCACCGTAGAGATGGTCGCTTGAGGAGATCAGCACCAGAATGACCAGCAGAAGCATGGAGGTTATCGCGTCGTAGCTGAATCCGACGAACATGACTTGCTCGGACTGCCCGTCCAGCATCACCATGTTGAATACGATGACGAACGCGAGCGCGACGACGCTGATCAAAACCCAGGTGACACGGCTGCGAACCTTCGCGTACTCGATGACGAACGATCGCCCCAGAATCAGGTAGGCCACCAGATATACCACCGCGAAAAACGCGAGACTGGCCGCCTGGGAACGAAGGAACGTCAGATGAGACCCCAGCGGAGAGTGGGTCAACGATGCGAGAAGCCCCACCGCGATATGCTGCAGGGTGTATCCCGCCGCAACGACGACCAGTGATTCCAGCCATGCTGATTTGGTGCATTCGCGCAACAGCGCGATGAGCGATGCCGCGCATATCGCGTAATAGCCGGTCAACGACAGCACTTGGACGAGGTGCCCGGCGGCGAAGTGGGACAGTACCGCCATAAGCAGCTGATACAGCACGTCACCGATGATCACGTATGCCGGCAAGGTCAGCAGCCAGACGGTTTTACGCCACATCAGCTGTTTGGAGAACACCGCGGCGCCGCACATCAGCAGCAAAGGAAACAATCCGTATCCGAACCAGTCAGCAAGCATGATCGTTCACCTTCCGTAATACGCGGCTAGGGCCTGCATGAGGGGTTTGCGTTTGGAGCGGGAGACGGGTAGGGGCTGGCCGTCCACCACCACGGTGTCGCCGTTGACGGCCTGCACCCATTCGAGGTTGACGAGACAGTAACGGTTCGAGGCAGCGAAATGCACGGGCTCCAGCAGCGCGGCGGCCTCCTTGAGGCTGGACCAGACTTTGTACGCCCCATGTTCCGTGTGGTAGATGACTTCGTGGCCGAGGACTTCCACGTACCGCACGTCGTGCGAGGAGAGGAACTGCGTGCCAGTGCCCACGGTGAGCGGGATGGTGACGCCCTGGCGTTTGGCCACCAGATCCTCCACCTTGCGCATCTTGAGCGCGAATCCGAAGTAATCAATGGGCTTGACGAGGTAGCCGATGGCGTCCACGTCGTAGCCGACGGCCGCGTACTGGGCCATTTTGGTGGTGAAGACGAGCACGACGTGGCTGTCGATCTCGCGCAACCGGTGCGCGGTTTCGAGGCCGTCGATGCCGGGCATTTCCACGTCCAGGAACATCGCGTCGAATTCGGCCTTGTAGTCGTCCAGGAAGGACTCGCCGTCCGTGAATCGGATGATGGTGTAGGACTTCCCGCGCGCCCCGTCTTCACGCTCGCCCGCTTCGGCATAGTATCGTTCGATCATTGCGGTGGTACGAGCGGCATCGGTGTCGTCGTCATCGACGATGGCAATGCGAATCATCGGCGATTCTCCCTTTCCTAGCCAATACATCGGGCGACTCCCCTCAGTCGCCTATGGCGACAGCTCGTCCTGCAATTGAGGACGAACTTCGTTCGCGTCTTTCTGGCTCGACTGTCGTCTCGCACATTGCCTACAAACAGCTCTGCTGTTTGCTTTGCGGCAATGTCCTCAGCGAGGGGAGCCGGAAATCTCTCTCCAGTCTCGCATATGCGAAACGGCTCGTCCGGTATTGGGACGAGCCGTTTGCCTATTCAGTTATTCAGTTATCCGTGCCATCGCGCGGGTCTCAGGCCTGAGTGGTCGGAGCCACTGCAGCAACGACCTGCTTGCGGCGCTTGAGGAACTTCATGATGGTCAGGACCTCAAGGGCGATCACCAGGACGGCGGTCACGCCCCAGGCCACGTACATGGCGGTCTTCCACATCGGGGTGTCGACCTCGGGTTCGCCGTTCTCGTACTGCCAGCCGTTGGCCACGGTGTACAGAATGTTGTGGGCCGCGGTACGCATGGCCTTCACGGAGGTGGCGGACTTGTCGGTGATGTGGTTGGTGATGGAGGTGGTGGCCAGCATCGCGTCGTTGCCGGCTCGCACGAGCTGGTCGGCGTTCTGGTAGCCGTTGCCGGAGAAGTAATCGGTCAGGACGAAGCCCTGGAAGCCCCATTCGTTGCGCAGCACGTTCTGCTGGAGCGGAGCGTAGGCGCCGGCATAGGTGTTGCCGATGTAGTTGAAGGCGCTCATCACGGCCTGTGCGCCGCCTTCCTTCACGCTCATCTCGAAGGGCTTGAGGTAAATCTCACGGATCGCCTGCTCGTTGGCCCAGGTGCACAGCATCAGGTCTCGGTTGGTTTCCTGGTCGTTCAGGGCGAAGTGCTTCATGAAGGAGTACACGCCCTTCTCCTTGGCGCCGGCGATCTGGTTGGAGGCCATCACGCCGGAGAGCAGGCCGTCCTCGGAGAAGTACTCGAAGGTACGTCCGGAGAAGGCATTGCGGTGGATGTTCATGGCAGGTGCGTACCAGCCGGCCACGTGCATGTCACGGGCCATCTGGCCGATCATCTCGCCGAACTGCTTGGCCAGGTCCTTGTTCCACGTGCAGGCGAAGGAGGTGGAGGCCGGGAAGCCGATGGAGCCCACGCCGGTGAAGTTGTTGTTCAGGGAGGCCGGGCCGTCGGCGTCGGTCACCTGGATCTTGCCGATGGAGGTCACGGCCTGGGTGCCGTAGCCGGCATTGGCGATCAGGTTGTCCATGTCGTCGAAGGTCAGCTCGTCCAGCAGCTTGTCCCACTGCGGGTCGTCGTAGTCCTTGCCGGTCAGATCGGCCAGACGCACGCCGTTCTTGGCGCCGGTGGTCGGCATCTGATCGTCAGCGTTGTCGAACTTGGTGGGATCGTAGTTGCCGTTGTTGTAGAAGGTGGACTTGGCCTCGTCGCTCATGGAGAAGTTGGTCGGGGCGGCGGTGGCCTTCTGGTAGTTGGCGAAGTGGTTCGCGCGGGACAGGTAGGTCACGTCGCCTTCCGCGTCGTCGAACTGGTTCGTGGCCGCGGTCTTGTCGCCGTTGTGGGTGTTGTCGTCGGAGTTATAGGTGATGGTCTCCGGCACGTTCACGGTCTGCTCGTCGATCACGGTGTGGGAGTCGGACTGGATGGACACCTCGTAGTCGCCCTTCTCCAGCACGTACGCCTTCGCGTTCTTGGAGTCGTAGGAGGCCATGTCGTCGTCGTCAAACTCGATCTTGACGGTCTCGGACTCGCCCGGCTTGAGTTCCTTGGTCTTCTCGAAGGCGACCAGGTTCACGGAGGCCTTCTCGATGCCGCCGTCGGTGTACGGCGGGTTGTAATACGCCTCGACCACGTCCTTGCCGGCCACATCACCGGTGTTGGTGACGGTCACGTCGAAGGAGATCTTGCCGTCCGAGTAGGTCACGTCGCCCATCTTCTGATCGAACGTCGTGTACGACAGGCCGTAGCCGAACGGGTACTGCACCACGTCGTCGTACTTGATCAGGCCCTCGTCGTCGGCGGTCTCGTAGAACTTGTAGCCCACGTAGATGCCCTCGACGTAGTTCACGAAGCTCGGGGTGGCGGTCACGGCACCGGCGAAGGAGTTGAAGGAGACCTCGAACTCATCGGCGTTGTCGTAGTTGAAGTTGCCGAAGTTGTTGTAGGAAACGGACTTGGTGAGGTCCTTGAGGAAGGTGTCGGAGGTCTTGCCGGACGGGTTCACGTCGCCGGCGAGCACCTCGCCGAGGGCGGAGAAGCCGGTCTGGCCGGCGGGCGGGCACCACAGCACGGACTTGATCTGCGGGTAGTCGGCGAGGAAGTCGAACTGGAAGGTGTTGGCGCCGTTGTAGATCAGCGTGACCTTGCTGAAGTTCTTGGTGACCAGGTCGAGCATGTTGCGCTCAGTCTGGGAGAGCTGCAGGAAGCTCTGGCCCTTCTGGAAGTCCTTGTAATCCTTGGAATTGTCGGTGTAGGTGATGCCGTCGGCGGTCATGTCCATCGGCAGGTCGGCGCCCTCGCCGCCGACGCGGGTGAGCACCACGACGGCCTCGTCGGAGAAGGACTTGGCGTCGGAAATCAGGGAATCGGAGTACTGGTCGGCCGGCACTTCGGGCAGGGTCCAATCCTGGGCCCACATGCCCACTTCCGGACGGTCCTTGCGGTAGTCGGTGTACAGCTTGGTCAGATCGCTGTTGGTCTCGATGCCGGCTTCCTTCATGCCGTCAAGCAGGGAGACGGTCTCGTACTGGTCGGACATGGAACCGGAGCCGGTGCCGCCGTAGACCGGATTGGTGGAGCCCCAGCCGAATACGTTGACCTTCTTGGAGGCCAGCGGCAGGTTGGAGTCGTCGTTCTTGAGCATGGTGACGGCCTCGGTCTGCACGTCCTTGGCCAGCTTGTTCGCGGCGGCCACGGTCGAGTCGGACAGCTAGTACTTGGTGATGGTCGCGTTGTTGAGCAGCGTGGCCAGCGGGCCGGACAGCATCATGGACACGGCCACGACGACGCCGACGAGCGCCACAAGCCAGGACTCGGAATGAATGAGCTTGCGGTTGGCCACGGCCTTCACCGTCTTCTTGTTGACGGCGAACGTGATGACGATGGCCAGTACCAGCAGCACGCCGATGGCGATGAGATACGGCGTCAGCGAACCGATGACGTTCAATACGTCGGCCATGTTGATCTGCAGCATGGTTTCTCCTCCTTGATTCTTACCTTTGCGCGGCATGCCTGCCCGAATCCGATATCGTTATCGAATCCGAACGGCGGCCCGGTGGCACTGCCCTAGCCACGCTGGCCGCCGGATGCGTCCGTTCGGCTCTCCTTTGGGGCCGACGGCACATCCTTGATGCCGATGACCTTAGGTTCGCAGATTCGCATCCGCCGCGTAAGGCGATACCCCCATCCTGTCATTTCGGGCGCATAATCTGCTAGCACACGTCGCCCGCGACGCACAGGAGGAATGCGCGAACGGTCGTTTTCGACGCGAGAACGGCTCATCCGAAAGGACCACGGCGCTCCAGCGGGGGCCCGGCTAGGATGGAGGGCATGAGCGATCTGAACGCATTGAATCTTGAGCCGGGCGAAGTGGTGGGCGGCTACACGCTGATATCCCGCCTCGGTTCGGGGGCCATGGGTTCGGTCTGGCGCGTGCGGGACGACGGCGGCCAGACGTATGCGATGAAGATCCTGCGTGATTCCCTGGCCGAGGAGTCGGACGACGCGATGGCGGCGGGCGCGGGCCCGGCCGCGGAACAGGACCCTAATCTCAAGCCGGACGTGACGCCGCGCGAACGTCTGCGCCGCGAGGCCATGGCCCTGAAGAAGGTCAACCATCCGGGCGTGTGCGGCATCGTGGATATGGAGCTGGACGATTCGCTGGCGTTCATCGTCACCGAACTCATCGAGGGCCGCAACCTCAAGGATGACGTGGCCGTCAACGGCCGGTACATCGGCGATGATCTCGAACGGCTGGCCCGCAAGCTCATCGAGGCGGTCAAGGCCGTGCATGCGGCCGGCATCGTCCACCGCGACATCAAACCCACCAATGTGATGGTGTCCGCGTCCGGCCCGGTGCTGGTCGATTTCGGCATCGCGATGGGCGAGGGCGAAAGCCACGTGACCCGCACGGGGCTGGTGATGGGCACACCCGGATTCATCGCCCCGGAAATCATCGAGGGCGCCGAATCGGACGAGATGACCGATTGGTGGTCGGTGGCGTCCGTGCTGGCGTTCGCGGCCACCGGCGCACCCGTGTTCGGTGTCAAGCCGATGATGGCGGTGCTGGAGCGCGCGGCCTCGGGCAATGCGAACCTTACCGGTCTGCCGGCCGGCACGCTGGCGGCCTTCCGCTCGGCGCTCAGCCCGGATCGCAGCAAACGTTGTACGCCCGATCAGCTGTTGCACGCCATCGCCCTGGACGCACTCAATCCCGCCGCATGGCAGGGCACGCAGGCCGGGCCGTTCGGTGCCGGCGCGATCGCGGGAGGCGTGGCCGCGCTGGCCGGAGTCGGAGCCGGAACGTCCGACGGAACCGAGGCGATGCCCCCTTTTGGTTCGGCCTCCGGCGCAACCGCTGGCGCTGACCCCGACAATCCCCGCACGGTCTGGCGGACCGCGGACGACGCCGACATCATCCGCGCCGAAGCCGTGGCGGGAGGCCCGCCGGCACCGCCGGCACCGCCGACACCGCACCCCGCGACCACCGTGCTGTCCGCGGGGGCTCCCGCGACCACCGTCTTCCCCGCATCCCCGGCAGGCACGACCATCGCCAACGCGACGGTACCGCTGGCGGACGCCTCCGGTACCCGCCGTGCGGACGCACCCACGCGCACGCTGGTGGGACGCGCGACCGATGCCGACCATGGCACGCGGGTGCTGACCGAAACGGACGCCCAAACGGCCGCAGCGGCACCGGAATCCGTGCGCGGCGCACGCGGGAACGCACCTCGTACGGCCGGCATGACCGCGCTCTCGCGGGAGCCCGCACGGACGACCGGCAATGTGCCGGCGTTCCTGCAATCGCAGGAGACCGTGGCGACCACGTCGTTGGCGGGTGCGACGGTTCCGTTGGCCGAACGCACCGCGGTGATGCCTTCGGGCGCCACGGCCGCAACTACGCCTGCACCGCTGCAACCCATGCCTTCCGTATTCCCGCCCGTGCAGGCCGGCGGCATACTGGCCGGGCAGAACGGGCAGACGGGCCAGGGCGCGCAAAGTGGGCAGGCGTATGCCCCGAACGGTTCGCCGTACGGCACCTATGGCCAGCCGCAGCCCGTCTACGGCTCACCCACCTACGGCGCAGTGGGCGATACCCAGCCCACAATCGCCGATCCGACCATCCGGCCGGCATTGCAGCGCATCATCGACCAGACCGCGCAGGCCTCCCCCACCGAGGCAATCGCGCAGACAAGCGCGCAGACACTCGCCCAGTCGCAGCCGGGGCCGAATCCCGCGGACGTGAGACGCGGCGAATACCTCTCGCGCGGCACGCTGCCGTTGTGGCTGATCGCGGTCCCGTTGGCGCTGCTGGCCTCCGTGCTACCGGTCATCGCCCTGTTCACCGCCGCCGCGGTGTTGTGGCTGCTGCTCACGTTGGCATACAACGCCGAATCACAGCTGGAGCGCGAGGGCCGGCGAGGCGGCGAACGTAAGGGCTCCGATTCGCTGATTCGCGCGGCCACGCTCCCCTGGCATCTGCTCAAGGGACTGCTACTCATGCTGCCGCGACTGGCATTGATGACAACGATCGCCGCAGTCGGCACGGCATTGGCCGCGGCGCTGCTCAACCTGCCCGTGGAGACGGTGGATTGGGTCGCGGGTCCGTGGACCCTGCCGATTCCGGTGCTGACCGACATGTCGACCTCCCCGACCGGTCTGGTGTTGGGCGGGTTCACGGCGGCCGGCTGGCTGGTCACGGCGTTCGGGCCTCGGGCTGTGATGGTCCGTCTCGGCGCCGGCGTGCTGCGTGGCATCCGCAGGCCATCCTCGGCCGCGGCCGCGGGCATTACGCCGGCAGGTGAAGCGCTGTTGGCCTCCGCGTCCCCCGCGCTCGGGCCGAACGGTTCGCCGAATACCGCCGCCGCTCCCAAGGGCGGACGACGGGACGCCGTTTTGATTGTCGTCTGGCTGATCGCCTTCGTGGCGCTGGGCGCACTGTCGCTGTCCAGCCAGCCGATCGACTGGACACCGCTGCTGTAACGCTGTGGAAGCTGTGCCATTCAAATGGCACAGCAAGGGCGGCACTTTTACGCAGAATTCACCTCAGAGCCGACCTTCGCGGCCGCTTCCTCAGGCCCGGCCATTATGATGGGGCCCATCCATCGAACTGTTTTCAGGGGGAGATTCATGGCAGATCCAAAGCGTCAGGCCAAGCGCGTCACGCGCGCCGAGCGCCGTGCGGCAGAGGAGGCGGCCCAGAAGGCCCAGGCCGAGCGTGCGGCCAAGGAGCGCAAGCAGCAGACCATCATCGGATGCATCGTGGTGGCCATCATCGTGGTGCTGGTGGCCATCGGCGGATTCGCGGTGTACAAGGCCACGCATTCCAGCAGCAGCCAGACCACCGCCTCGGATGTGAACGAAGCCTACAAGACGCTGCAGTCCGTGAAAACCAAGCCCGCCAACGCCGACGACAAGGCCGGCTTCACCATCTCCAGCAAGGGCTACGGCAAGTCCGTGGACGACGCCCCCACCGTGGGTATCTATATGGAGCCGCTGTGCCCGGGCTGCGCGGCCGTGAACCGGCAGCTCGACCCCACGCTCGTCAAGCTCATGGACGCGGGCCAGCTCAATCTGGAGCTGCACTTCCTGAACTTCCAGGACAACAAGAGCTCGGACAACTACTCCAACCGCGCCTTTAACGGCGCCATTTACATCGCCGAGCACGACAGCGACCCGAACCACCTCATGAACTACCTATCCAACATCTACGCCGAGGACTTCCAGCCCGGTGAGCTGACGAACTACGTGCCGGTGGACAACAGCAAGCTTGAGGAGCAGGCCGTCAAGGCCGGGGTCAGCAAGGACGTGGCGGCCGCGGCGTTCAGCGGCAAGAACGAGTACGTGGACTGGCTCACCGCCTCGAACAACTACACGATCCAGCGCCCGGAGCTCTTCTCCTCGTCCGGCAGCTTCTCCTCCCCCACGCTCACCATCAACGGCGAGTACTGGGCCCTCAACAACGTCTCCCTGGCTGGCCTCGACCTGAAGGACGGCTTCCTCAAGGCCATCGGACTGGACTCCGATCAGGTGGGCGTGGAAGGCAAGATGCCATCGATCGGCTCCCGCAAGAAACCCATCGACATCACGGCCTGACAATCGGCCCGGTCCCGGCCCAATCCCAGTGCGGGGCAACGGGGGCATGCGCAAGGGGAAGTCGCGGTTCGTCCGCGGCTTCCCCTTTTTGTTTGCGTTCAGCAATGCGGAATCGAATGGATGCAACCGGACGAATGCATGTGGCGGTCCAGCCGGAATCGACATGAAACCGAGGCGATAGGCGACACAGCGGCCGCGCATTCGGGGACTGCTGGTATGCTATTCATTTGTTCCGAACGATTGATGTTCGGTAACACGCCTCTTTAGCTCAGATGGCCAGAGCGGCCGCCTTGTAAGCGGCAGGTCGTCGGTTCGATCCCGACAAGAGGCTCGTCGCGTGGGAAAAAAGGGGTATGTAAAATCTCTGGTTGAATGACGGGTTTCGAAGAACGTTCATCCTCTAAGTTCCAGAAGGAACCGTCTGGTTGAAAATCGTTTGAGACGTGTTTCCGTTTCAACCAGAGATTTACCGTTAGTTGAGTATCTCGCCGGTGGTTTCGTCCACCTCGTATTCAGGTTCGGGGAACGGCTCCCATTCGTCTTCCTCGTTGCTCTCGTCTTCCGCTTCGGTGGTGAACAGCGCGCCTTTGGTGAGGATTCGGGGACCGATGCTTATGCCGCCGCTGTTGATGATGTTGAGGAGGTTGGTCTTTCGGTACAGGCTTCTTCCCCGCAACGTTTCAAAGGAGTATCCGCGTCCTTTCATGTTGGATTCGCGTATGAGTCTGTTGGCGCATTCGGTGTAGCCGTTGCTTATGGCTATGGGGCAGTCCCAGTATTGGAAGATCTGGGTGTAGAAGTTGCGTACCGTTTTGGCGAGGGTTCTGAACGAGTCGAACAATTCGCCTTCGGGAATGTTGTTCTCCCATGTTTGGAACGCTTTCTGGGCGTTGCGTTTCGATGTGGGGTTCTCGTCCCAGATGTCGAAGAAGTCCTCCTTGACGTCGAAGGCCGTGGCGAGGGGCTTGAGCTCGTCGACGCCGCGCAGCAGGCGTATTTTCTCGGCCTCCTCGCCTGTGAGGTCGCGACGTCGGGTTTTGAGCGTGTAGGCAAGTCCGCGCTTGGTTTTGATGCGGTCCTTCTTGGTCATGGTCGTTTGCAGGGACCGTCTCACGGAGTCGACGGCTTCGTTGGCCTTCATGACGACGTGGAAGTGGTCGATGGCCCAGCGTGCGTTCGGCATGGCCGTGGCGATGCTTTTCTCGAATGGCCGATACATGTCCGAGCACACCCACATGACCTTGTCCCTGTCGGGCATGTTCATGAAGTATTCTGTGAGGGTCCTTTGGTTTCGGCCGTTGAGCATGTCGTAGAGCGTGCGGTGTTCGAGGTCGGTGATGACGGTGACCTCTCCGATGCGCTTGATCTTGATCTCGTCGATGCCGAGGAATGCGGGCGTGCGGAACCGCAGCTTCTCGTCATAGTCGCGGATGTATTCCTCGAACACGTTCTTGACGGTCACATGGGTCAACGCGTAGTCGACGGCCACGTCGCGGAACGTGGTGCGCAGGGAACGTTGCGCAATGTCCGCGTAGGCGCGCGAGGTCATCATGCGTTTCTGGTTCACGCCGTCGATGTCGGGCTGCCAGATGTCGTTGCACTGGCTGCAACGCCTTCGGGGAAACTCGATGATCAGGCGGGTTGGTACGCCTCCCATGGGGGTGTCCGCGATTTTGAGCGCGCGTCTGCCGTGGCTGTACGTCTTTCCGCCGCAAACCCCGCAAGCCTCGGGCACCGGACCGCAGTACGCGAGCCGTATGTTCTTGACCCGCTTGCCCTTGTCGATCGTCTCCTCGGTGCCCGTCAGCTCGCAGTCCGCGATGCCGAACAGGTCCTTGACGATGGAACCGGAATCATTGGCTGTCATGATCGCGCTCCATCCGCTTCATATACTCCTGAAGTTTCGGGATGTCGTAGCGTTTTCCGGAACGTAGCTGGTCATAGGCCTGATCGGCGAGGGAGTCGATGGCCTGCGGGTCGTTCATGACCTTCGCGGCGAGGTCTCCCAGCTCGTTGCTCACGAGGTTCACGAGGCCCGCCTTGACGATGCTCTTCAGTCTTCCGTCGTTGAGTATGGACTCCTTCGAGTTGTTGGAATTCGTGATTCTGGTCTGGGTGATGTTGTCGCCCGCCACATAGTCGGAGATGAAGTTCACGGCCCTCGCGGCGGAGATCACGTTCACGTCGGTGCCCCATGTCTCGTTGAGCTTTTCGACGATCCTCTTCAGACTCTGCTGCTTGGGAGCGGTCGAACGCCCGAGGCCGGCCCCCATGGGTTTGAGCTCGCGGTCCTGCTGGTCGTCGGCGCGACGCAGCCTGTTGATCCTGTAGTCGGAGAGCACGAGGCCCTTGATGTCGATCTCGTCGACGCTGGTGTTGCTGATCCGGTGATAGAGCAGTTTCGCGAACCCGTGGAACACTTCCAGATCCGGTTCTCCCAGATCGACGATCTGGCTGATGAACATGTAGGCGGAGCAGTAGCGTTTCAGGAGTTTGCGGAACGTGACGAGACCGTCGCGGGCCTCCTGTTCCTCGTCCATGCGCTGCTGGGCGTATCGGATGGTCTCCTTGTCGCCGTCGGCTTTGGCGTGTTCGAGGGTGTCGGCCCATGTCGCGTATGCGGTGGTGTGAGCCTTGTATTCGCTGCTCCAGCGTTCCGCGGGAAGGCTCACGGCCTTGTAGAGGCGCTTGCGGTACGAGTCCCGTTCCTCTCCCGTGGAAAGCTGCGCTATGGCCCGGTACTGGGCGTCGCGGTACTGAGAGAAGTCCTCCTGCGTGTAGATTCCCGTCTTATCGAGCCGCTTCTTGATCTCGTACACCATGTTCGGATCCTGCGCCTCGCTCATGGCCGCGCCGGTGTCGTATTTGCGGAACGCGTTGACCACGGTGTCGGCCTTGTTCACAAAATCGAGGATGAACACTTGGTCCTTGCCGGGGTAGATCCGGTTGACGCGCGAATAGGTCTGCACGATCTCGATGTCGTTGGCGATGGGCTTGTCGATGTACAAGGCGCAGAGCTTGGGCTGGTCGAATCCGGTCTGGAACTTGTTCGCCACGATCATGAGCCTGTACTGCGGGGTGTCGAACGCGTTCTCGATGGTCTCGTAGCCGAGGTTGTTCATGTTCGACTCGGTGTAGTCGTAGTCCGGGTTGATCGCCGCGAACGGGTTGTCCCTGAGGTATTCGTCCTCCGGGACCACGCACTGGGAGCCCTTGACCTTGTCGGAGAACGCCACCAGCGGCTCTCCGGGAACCTTGAATTGCAGGTGAGGCTCGATCCTGCTGCGGTCCAGTTCGGGATGGGCCCGCAGGTACGCGTCGAACGCATACTTGTAACGGACCACGGCCGGGCGCGACGGCGTGATAATCATGGCCTTGGCCTGACCGTCGAGCAACGGAGCCACGTTCCTGACGAAATGCTCGATGATCAGCGCGGTCTTCTCCATCACGTTCGTCGGATGCAACGCCTTCCACTTCGCGATGACGCGGCGCGCGGCGTTCTCGTCGACGAGTTTGTCGGGCGCGTACTCCTCGGCGAGCCTGAACGCGGTCGAATAGGGCATGTACCCGGACAGCGGGTCGATGATGTACCCTTCCTCGATGGCTTGCCGCATCGGGTACTTGTGGAACGATTCCGGGATGCTCCTGCCCTTCTTGTCGAGCTTGTCTCCGGGACGGCCGAACAGGGTCATGGTCTCGGCCTTCGGGGTCGCGGTGAACGCGAAGAACGACACGTTCCGCGGCATCACGTTGCCAGCCTGCATGCGGGTGAAGTACTCGGAAATCACGTCCTCGTCGGTCAGGTCTCCCTCCTCGCCGGTCTCGGAGGGCAGGGGCCGCGCCTCGGGAAGGTTGAGCTTGTCCGCCGCCGCGTTGAACGCGCTCTTCAGCGCCGCGGCGCTGCTGCCTTCCTGTGAGGAGTGGGCCTCGTCGATGATGACGGCGAAGTCCCGGCCCGTCAGACGGGGGTCTGCGGCGATCATGGGCCATGCGTACAGGAACGTCTGCAAGGTGACCACGATGATCTCCCTGCGGTCGCCCAACGCCTTGGCCAGCTGCCGGCTCTTCGCCGCGTCGGACGTCCGACGTCCCTCGGAGTCGGTGCCGATGTCCATGACGTAACCGGGGGCGTTCCTCAGCTGGCCTATAGTCTTCTTGATGTTCGTGTCAAGGCTCAGACGGTCGGTCACGACCACCACGCTGGAGAACAGTCGTTCTCCGTTGTCCTGCCTGACGTCGGCGAGCTCGTGCGCGGTCCACGTGATCGTCTCGGTCTTGCCCGACCCCGCGGAATGCTCAATCAGATACCTTTGCCCGGCCCCGTTGGCGCGCACGTCGGCGATCATCTTGGTCACGGCGTCCCACTGATGGTAGCGGGGGAAGATCTGCGTGCAGCGCGTGCGCATGCGGCCGGTCGCGTCCTCCTTGCGGCTGGTCTCCTCGAACACGAAGTTCTGGAAGATGTGCAGCCAGTTGTCCCTCTGGCAGATTTCCTTCCAGAAGTACGAGGTCCGATAGCCGCCGTCCTCGGCGGGGGGATTGCCGGCGTGCCCGTCCGCGGTGCCCTTGTTGAATGGCAGGAACCGGGGCACGTCCGCCTCCAGATTGGTGCACATCCACACCTCGTCCTCGCTGATCGCGAAATGCACCACCGCACCGCTCTTGTACATCAGCAGCCAGTTGCGCCGGTTCGTGCCCGGTTCGATGGGCTTGCGTTCGGTCTGGTACTCCTCGATGGCGTCCTGCACCGTCTGGGTCAGCTCGGTCTTGACCTCCGCGGTCGCCACCGGGATGCCGTTGATGAAGAACACCAGATCCAGCGATTTGTTGCCTTGCGTCTGGTAATGCACCTGATGCATCACCCGCAGGATGTTCGCCTCGTAGTCGACTTGCGCGTTCCTGATGCGCTTGTCCGCCGGATACGGGGCCGAACCCATGATCGTCTGATAGCCCGCCATTTTGAATCCGTGGCGAATCACGTCTATCGTGCCGTCGTCCCGCAAGGCGGAAACCAGCTGCATGCGCAGGTTGTTCTCCCAGTTCCCGCCCATGGACGCACGCATCTTCTCCAGCTTCTCCGGCGCGACCCGTTCCTGGAACTCGATGAAGTCCGGCATGTACAACGCCGTTTGCGGGTCGAACCCCGTATCGTCCGGGCTCACCCTCCAGCCGTTCTCACCCTCCAGCCCCGCGATAGAACGCGACAAGTACCGTTCGAACGCATCCTCCCTGTGCAGACTGTCGTTCACGCTCATCACGCACCTCCCATACAATCAATACGACCAGTCACCGCATGGAAAATCAGACTCCTGCGATACTCCTCAAGCCTCGCAATCACCTGTTCCTGACGATCAACACCCTCATCAATCGCAGCACACTTGTAATCAAGTTGGGAGATGATTTCCAATTGGTCTTGACGAGGCGGAACGAAAACTTTTAAATTCCCCAGTTCCTGCTGGTTAATCTTCGGCATCTTGATTCGTATGTCTGATACCAGCCCTGCTTGTTCGACGAACTGATCTGAAAGCATATAATATTTAAGCCACTCAGGAAATTGACTGGTTGAGATTGGATACATGTCGGCACTACATAATCCATCATCCGGGGCTATTATCACCTTATTTAGTCTCGGTCTTACTTTCGAATAAAGAATCGCGCCTTTATGGAATAGATGATTGCAGCTAGTGACGCCATCTTCGTAGACGGTGCTGGTACGCAGCAGCCTTCCATTTCCCTTGCTTATTGATTCTGGAGAAATATGCAACCAATGCTGATAGTTATCCGGTTCGACTAAGTTGGAATCTACGTGTGCGATGAACTTGAATCTCTTCCATGTCCAACGGGTATTATCCAAACCGTTTGAATCTCCGGCGACTGTGTGCGAAATGACGGCCTTCCGATAGTCCTCCAGCTTGTCGATGATCATCCGATGGCGGGCGATGGCCTCATTGATCGGCTTACACCGCGAATCCAAGAAAGCAACAATCGAACGCTGAACATCGCGAGGCGGCACTACCACATAAGTTTCTTTCAAATCTCTGGGATTGACGTGAAATACTTTAACATCAACAAGATTTCGGCGAATCTGAGATCTCCAATTATCAGTCGAAAACAAATATGCAAAATACTTGTTATCGAAAGTCTGTAGCGGAATCAGCTGCGTCGTATCACCTCCTGCATACACTTCAATATTGCTATCTAGATAGATGCAATTTCCGCAACCTTTGAGGTCTTCAGATGTACTTGCAAAGATGAAACCACCTTTGCTAATTGGAATAGTATTATCTGGAATTATGTCTGGTGAGACATATCGGATTAGCTCTCTATGGATAGAGAATCCATCGTTGAGCTTTGAATGAACTTGTCCGTAATTAACAACTGGCACACCGTGTTCAATCAAATCGGCCTTTGTAACCGTGATTCCTTTTCCAATGGAAAACAAACTCTTCAAAGGCTTCATTTCCCAACCGTCGGGCATATGGCCGAACCATTCGGTGTTGTTGATTTCGTTCCGGGTTCTCATTTGAGGAATTCTTTCATGAAGTCTTCGATGCCGTCTTCGAGGTTGAGGATTTCCGCTGCGATGTCCTGTGGGTCGCGTGGCTGTTCGTACTTGTAGAAGTATCGGTTGAAGCTGATGTTGGTGCCGACCACGCCGGTCTGTCCGTCCTGTAGCGGCCCGTGGTCGTCCCTGACCTTGTAGTCGATGACGGCGTCCGGCGCGTAGGGAAGCACCTCCGTGACCATGTATTCGTCGAAGTCCATGCCGTAGGGGATGTTTTCCTTGTCGCTGGCCTCGGGGTCGTAGACCGTGTCGCCTTCCGGCGTTCGGGCGGCGTCGGCTTCGGGATCCCGGACGCCGAACACTCTGACGATGGCCTTCTGGAGCTGGTCTCTCGTGGGTTTCGGCTTGTCCATGAGCTTGCCGAGCTCCTTGCACGCGGTGTGCGACCATTCGTAAGTCCAAGTCTCGCCAGCGTGCTCGGCGAAGTAGTTCCTGATCGCCTGCTTGTTGGCCTCCGACAGGTTCTTCATGGGCTTGGAGGACTCGAACAGGTCATCGGTCCTCGACTTGTCGATGGTGATGTACATGAGCAGGGGACGCCGCGTGGTGACTTGGCGGTACATGAATTCGCTGGCGGGCACGATGACGCTGTTGCCGTGGTCATGCCCGTCGATATAGGTGCGGGTGATCCAGTCGATTTGCTCGTCGCTGATCTCGTACCGTTTGTTTCCCAGATTCCTTTTCAAGGGGACGCGTTTGTCCGACGCGTCTATGAGCTGGATCATGCCCCGGCGTCCTTCGGGTTTCTTGTTCGACAGTATCCAGATGTATGTGCTGATGCCAGTGCGGAAGAAGATCTCGGTGGGCAGTTTCACGATGCAGTCGATGTAGTCCTTCTCGAACAGCCACCGGCGAATGTTCGACGGCCCGGAGCCGGCGTCGCCGTTGAACAGGGGGCTGCCGGAAAGCACGATCGCAGCCTTGCCTCCGCCCTGCTCGATGGGGGCGAGCTTGGCGGCCACGTTCTGGATGAACAGCATGCTGCCGTCGCTGATGGCAGGCAGCCCAGCTCCGAAACGGCCCTTGAAGCCAAGCTTGGCCTCCTCAAGCACCGCTTTTTTCTCTTTCTTCCATTCCTTGCCGTAGGGAGGATTGGTCAGCTGATAGTTGAACGTCTCGCCCTCGAATTTGTCGTCGGAGAGGGTGTCCCCGTGCATGATGTGCTCGGACAGGTCGCGCATGGAGTCGAACTTGTCCTGCCCCGCGTTGCCGACATTGCGCAGCAGCAGATTCGTCTTGCCCACAGCCCAAGTCACGCCCTCCGACTCCTGACCGTAGGGGATGATCGTGGCCGGGGCCTTCGCGTTCGACCGGGTCTTCCATTCCTCCAGCACGTCGAGCGCGTCGCTGATGAACCCGCAGGTTCCGCAGGTGCCGTCGTACAAACTTCGCATGCTGCCGTTGTCGGAATTGAGGAATTCGTCCTCGTTGGCGAAGATGAGGCTGACGGCAAGCCTGACCACGTCGCGGGGCGTCATGAAGTCTTCGGCCCCCTGCGCGATCTCCTCGCCATACCGTTGGATCAGATGTTCGTAGATGTCGCTCATCATGCGGTCGGGAACGGCTTCCGGACTCAGATCGAAGCCCGCGAAACGCATGCACACCTCGTGCAGCATGCCCTCGTTCTGAAGATCTTGGCACGTCTCCCGGATCTTGAACTTGGTCAGGATGTCCCTCGCGTTAGGGCTGAACCCGTCGACGTATTCCATGAGCGCGTCAAGGGTGCGATCGATTCCCAGATCGTTGAGCCGGAAGCTGGTCACGTTATAGAAGGACTTGCCCGAGAACGTGCAGTAGATCTCGTTCTCACGCCCCAATGTCGGCTCGTACTTCTCCACGGCCTTGCACACCGCGTCGCGGGTCGGCTCCAAGGCACATTCCAGTCTCCGCAGCAGCGCGAAGGGAAGGACGAGCTTGTTGTAGTCGGCTGGGCGGATCACGTCGCGCACATATTCGGCGATGCTCCAAATCTCACTGACGTAATCGAACGCGCTTCTTTGCTCCGGCATATCTGACCCTTTCTGTCAACCACAGATTTTACAAAAGGACTCAGACTTTTCAACCACAGATTTACCAAACACGCTTTTCGTTGGCGCATGACTACCGGCTAGACGCCCACCCAATTCCAACCTCAGATTTTACATACCCGAAAAAAGCGTATCATGGATATGCGCGGTTTTTCCGGCGCACTGAATTCTTGCCTTGGGTAAGTAATCCAGGAGCCTTCCCCCAACTATGGGCTTCCTGGACTTAAGGGCGGAGCGTCCCCCAACCAGCTCCGCGCCTTCAAGGGGGCGGGAACATCCCCTTCTCTCCCGCCCCCTTTCTTCTTTTTCTGCGCAACCGGGCAGGAATGGTGACGGTGAGGAGCGCAACGGGCGGCGCGGCCGGGGCAACCATTACGATGGTGGGCGTAAGTCTTCGTACAACGGAAAGGGAACCATGGCACGGCGTTGGACCCCGCAGCGGTTTGTTGCACTGCGTCGCATCCGCGTGATCGCCAGCGTTCTATCGCTCAGTCTGGCCATGGGCGGCACGTTCGCCTTCACCGCCCGCAAATCCGTGGCCTTGAACGTCAACGGCGAGACCACGCAGGTCACCACCTACGCCATGACCGCCACCCGTCTGTTGCAGGAGCAGGGCATCGACGTCAAAACCCACGACATCGTGCAGACCTCCTCGGGCAATACACTCGCCGATCATGCCGTGATCACCGTGCGTTCCGCCTACCAGACCACCATCAACATCGACGGCGTCTCCGTGCCGTTCTGGACCGTGGCCACCAGCGCCGAACAGCTGCTGGGCTTCTTCGAGGAGAACGAGACCAACGCCACGAAGATCACGGTGGACATCGACAACGTATACAACCAGCTCACCGGCGGACTGGTGATCAACAGGAAGGGCCCGGTCACCGTCATCGCGGACGGCAAAAGCTCGGTGGCCCCGAACGGCAAGCTCCCGGCCGCATCCATCCTCGATTCCAAGGGCATCGTGCTGGGCAAGGAGGATCGCGTCAGCGTCGAGAAGGACGGTGACAAGACCATCCTGCGCGTGCGCCGCGTGACCCATGGCGAGGAGACGCGCACCGTGACGATTCCGTTCTCCACCCGCACGATCGTGGATAATTCGCTGGCCGCCGGACAGACGGAAGTACGCCAGCAGGGCGTCAACGGCGAGAAGACGCAGGTGTACGACGTCACGTACGTGGACGGCGAGGCCGAATCGGAGACGCTGAAGTCCGAAACCGTGACCAAGATGGCCGTCGACCAGATCATCGCCGTGGGCCCGTCCACCACCGTCAACAAGAACGATTCCAGCACGACCAACGGCAGCGGCAGTTCGTCCGCGAACGGTTCCGCAAACGACTCGACGTCCGGCGATTCCGGTTCCGGCAGCGAGGGCAACGGCTCCACCAACAACGGAGGCAACGCCAACAACGGAAACGGCTCCGGCAACGGAAACGGCAACACCGGCGGAGGCGACGGCACCGGAGACAATTCCGGTAGCAATACGGACAACAACGGCACCGATAACAACGGTAACGCCAACAATGGCGGCACCAGCAATGATTCCGGTTCCGACAACAACGGCAGCGCCGACGACGATTCGGGCAACAGCGGAGGCAACACCACCCCCGATCCGACGCCCACGCCTTCCCCGGACAACGGCTCCTCCTCCGGCCGACTCTGGCATCCGACCCCGGCGCAGGCCCAGGCCTATGCGGCCGGAGCGGCGGCCCAGCGCGGTTGGACCGGCAACGAATGGGATTGCCTGGTCAAGCTGTGGACGCGCGAGTCAAGCTGGCTGTGGTACGCCGAGAACGCCTCCTCCGGCGCGTACGGCATCCCGCAGGCCCTGCCGGCCGACAAGATGGCCACGTTCGGCGCCAACTACCGTGACGACGCCGCCGTGCAGATCGACTGGGGACTGGCGTACATCGCCGAGCGGTACGGCAGCCCGTCGGTGGCCTGGCAGCATTCCGAAGACGTCGGCTGGTACTGACCGCCGGACGATAACCGAAACGGCGACGACCAATCGCATCGGGCGCAACCACAACACAGCATCGCCGGAACACCACGGCAACCACCAAGGCACAAGGGACAGCGTATGAACAACGAAACCACCACCGCGCAGACCGGACAGGACGCCGGCAACCAGCCGGCCGGGCACCTGTTGGGCGCGGCCGACATCCGCCGCATCGCGGCCGAGGCCGGCGTGAGCCCCACCAAGAAGTTCGGGCAGAACTTCGTGATCGACCCGGGCACGGTCCGTCGCATCGTCCGCGAGGCGGGCGTGACCGCCAATGATCACGTCATGGAGGTGGGACCGGGCCTCGGCTCGCTGACCCTGGCGATCCTGGAGACCGGCGCTTCGATGACCGCGGTGGAGATCGACCCGCCGCTGGCCGAACGCCTGCCGGACACCGTGGCCGAGTTCATGCCCGAGGCTTCCGGCCGTCTGGCCGTGGTCAACCGGGACGCCCTGACCGTGACGCCCGAGAACGTGCCGGATTTCAACGATGATCAATCGTTCACGCTGGTGGCCAACCTGCCGTACAACGTGGCCACGCCGATTCTGCTCACCCTGCTGGAGCGGTTCGATAACCTCGGCTCGTTCCTGGTGATGGTGCAGAAGGAGGTGGCCGACCGCCTGTCCGCCAAGCCCGGCTCCAAGATCTACGGCACGCCGAGCGTGAAGCTCGCCTGGTACGGCACCGCCGAGCGCGTGGGCACGATCGGCCGCAACGTGTTCTGGCCTGCTCCGAACGTGGATTCCGCGCTGGTGAAGTTCACGCGCTACGCCTCCGATGATGCGGCGGCCCCCGGCTTCGGCCCGGACGCGGCCCCGCGCGAGCTGACGTTCCAGCTCATCGACGCCGCGTTCGGCCAGCGCCGCAAGACGCTGCACGCCGCATTGAAGCATATGGTGCCCGCCGAGGTGTTCGAGGCCGCCGGCATCGACGCCACGCGGCGTGGCGAGACCCTGACCATCGACGAGTTCGCCGCCTTGGCCAAGGCGCTGGACCAGTACAACGGCCGATCCCAGGCGACGCAGGGCGGGGCGGCATGATGAGCCCGGTACTGACCCGTCCGCGTGCGACGCAGCATCGCGCGGCACAGCATCTCACCAAGGACGAACTGGCGCAGACGCCGGCCGGCGCGATGACGGTGAGCGTCGATTGCCCAGCCAAGACAAACCTCACGCTTGAAGTGGGGCCCACGCATGACGAGTGGGGCGGCAGGCATGCCCTGGACACCGTGTACTGCGCGGTGGGCGTGTACGACACGGTGACCGCCACCGCCAAGTATCCGGGAGCGGGATTCTCACTGGACATCGAAGGCACGCATCTGGGCGATCTGGCCGCATCCAGCAGTGATATGCGCCGCAATCACGCGGTCCTGGCCCTGTTCGCCATGGCCGAGGCCGCCGGACGGGATCCGGATGTGGCGTTGACCATCACCAAGCGCATCCCCGTGGGTGCCGGTCTCGGCGGCGGTTCGGCGGACGCCGCGGCCACGCTGCTGGCCGTCAACCGACTGTGGGATCTCGATTGGCCCGTCGACCGGTTGCGTGCGATCGCCGCCACGTTGGGCGCGGATATGCCGTTCTGCGTGGCCGGCGGATTCGCGCACGGCACCGGATACGGCGAACGCATCGAGGACATCACGCCGGACAGTCCGCGGGGACGCGAGCTTGCGGCCCAAGGCTTTGCCGGGGACGTGCTGGTGGGTGCCTATCAGTCGCAGCTGAGCACGCCCGAGGTGTACCGCACGTTCGACGCGGTGGGCGCCGGCGAGGGCGACCGGAATCATCTCCAGGCCGCCGCGATCAATCTGCATCCACGCAGCGGCCGGGCGGTCGATGCCGCGGCGCAGGCGGGCGCACGGCATGCGTTCGTGTCCGGATCGGGCCCGTCGGTGGTGGCGTTCGTGCCCAATGACACGGCCGCGCAGCGCGTGATCGACGCCTGGCGTGCGGACGGTCTGGTGGACCGCATCATCCGCGCCAAGGCACCCGCCAAACCGCTCGTGCGCGTCAGCCAGTGACGCTAAGGTAGCAACAAGCCATAGGACCCAGAAGGAAGTCGAACGATGACGCAACAGGTAGACGAACGTGAGGCTCGCAAGGCGTATGTACGCCACCGTCAGACCGTCGTATTCTCCATCACCGGCGCGGCGCTGGCGGTCATCATGGTCGTCTCGCTGCTGTTCAACTTCCATGTGTTCGGACTGGGCGCGTACGTGACGCCCACCACCGAGCCGAACTACGGCAACGCGGCCCCCTGCGCGGTCAAGGGCAAGGACGGCAAGGCCAAGTACGTGGCCAACGGCTCCGTGGGCATTCAGGTGCTCAACGGCACCGGTCATCTCGGGTTCGCCTCGGCCGTGGGCAACGCGCTGACCAAGCGCGGCTTCAGCGTGCAGTTCATCGGCAACTACCAGGTCAAGAAAGGCAAGGTGATGGTGGCCAAGACGGACGTGGAACGCACCACCATCTACTTCGGCAAGAACGCCGTGAACGAGGCGTACACGCTGGCCGGCAACTTCACCGATGCCACGATGATCATGACGGCCCGTGAGGACCAGCTCATCGACGTGGTGCTCGGCGCCACCTTCACCGACCTGCAGGATACGGACGCCTCACCGCAGGAAGGCAAGGAAATCACCAGCATCGAAGGCTGCAAGGCCGCCGACAAGATGACCAACCTGCCGGCCGACACCGACCACACCGCCTACACGGCCCAGCAGACGCAACAGCAGTAAGTAATGGAATCGGCCTTTGGCCGATAGAGTATTCCGCGGTCTTATGACCACTTCTCTTCTCTCCCCCACCCGGCTTCGCCGGGAGCCCCCCTCGTCAGAGGGGGCCGAGAACCTACACGTATACGCCTTGCCTCCCTCTGACGAGGGAGGTGGCATCGCGAAGCGATGACGAAGGGAGAGAAGAACCGCAAGCATAAGCTTGCGGAATACTCTATCGGCCAAAGGCCGATTCCTTTTTTTATTCCGTCACCTCGGCGTACCAGCGCTTCAGTTCGGCCACGGCGACGTCGTGCTCCACCGGACCGTTATCGAGACGGTAGTCGAGCATGTGCTTGTAGGCCTTGCCCACCATGGGGCCGGGCTCCAGACCCAGCAGCTCCATGATCTCGTTGCCGTCCACATCCGGGCGGATCGCGTCGAAGTCCTCCTTCTCCTTCAACGCGCGCACGCGCTCCTCCATCTCATCCATCGCGTCGGAGAAGATCTGCGCCTTGCGCTTGTTCTGCGTGGTGGCGTCCGCGCGGGTGAGGCGGTTGAGGCGTTCGTACAGGTGGCCGGAGTCCTTGACGTAGCGGCGCACGGCCGAGTCGGTCCACGGTTCGTCCACATATCCGTGGAAGCGCAGGTGCATGTTCACCAGTTCGGACACGTCCTCCACGATGTGGTGGTCGAAGCGCAGCGCCTTCAGACGCTTGCGGGTCATCTTGGCGCCCACCGCGTCGTGATGGTGGAAGCTCACCTTGCCGCCCGGCTCGAACCGGCGGGTCTTCGGCTTGCCGATGTCGTGCATCACGGCCGCCAGACGCAGCGTCAGGTCGGGGGCCGGCACCGGGCCGTCCGGGCCGGTTTCCAGCGCGATCGCACGTTCCAGCACGATCATCGTGTGCTCGAACACGTCCTTATGACGGTGGTGCTCATCGATCTGCAGCTGCAGGGCCGGAATCTCGGGGAAGACGATGTCTGCGAGGCCCGACTCCACCAGCGCCTCAAGGCCGGCGCGCGGCCGGTCGGACAGCAGCAGCTTGGTCAGTTCGTCGCGCACGCGCTCGGCGGAGACGATCTCGATGCGGTCGCGCATGGAGGTGATGGCCTCGGCCGCATCCGGCGCGATATGGAAACCAAGCTGGGCCACGAACCGCACGGCGCGCATCATACGCAGCGGATCGTCATCGAAAGACTGGCGCGGATCCACCGGCGTACGCAGCACGCCCTTGGCGAGGTCGCTCGCACCGCCGAACGGATCCACGAACTCCAGTTCCGGCACGCGCAGCGCCATCGCGTTCACCGTGAAATCACGACGGGAGAGGTCGCCTTCAAGCGTGTCACCGTAGTTGACCTCCGGCTTACGGGAGTCGGGATCATAGGTATCCGAACGGTAGGTGGTCACCTCCACCTTGACTTCGGTGCCGTCCGGGCGGCGGCGCATGGCGCCCAACGTGCCGAACTTGCGGCCCATGTCCCAGAAGCCGTCGTGCCCCCAGCGGCGCAGGATCGGCTCGAACTGTTCGGGCCGGGCGGACGAGCAGAAGTCGAGGTCGTGGCTGGGCCGGTGCAGCAGCAGGTCCCTGACCGGTCCGCCGACCAACGCCAGCTCATAGCCTTGCTCGGCGAACATTCGACCAAGTTCGATGGCTTCGGGCCACACTTCGAAATCCAATGGGCACTCTCCCGCATATCACGTTTTTTCTGCCCTACCAGCATACCGTTACCCCACCTGCACACGGGGTTGAGTATGGTGGAGAATATGATTACGCCCGCCGACCTTGCCCGCATGCTGCGGCAAACACCAGATTCGGCGGACAACCGTACCCAAGACCAGCTGCTGTATACGTCCGAAACTCCGCGTCATTCCGCCGATTCCGCCGCCGATGCACACGATGGCACTCCGGCTTCCGCCGCGCAATCGCCCAGCGCCGAATCGGATGACGCCGATGCTCGGGCGGCCGCGGCTCCTGTTTCCGCCGCCCGCTCGGACGCCCGAAACGACAGGCCGTCCGCATCGCGGTCATCTTCCGATTCATTCGTGGACAGCTCCCCCGCAGCGGCGTCACCACGCCCTCAGGCCCCGGTGATGCCCACGCCGGCGACCGTGTTCGGCATGCGCGCGATGGTGACCATCGCCACCGACAACGGCACCATCGCCGGACAGTCCGACGGCATCGTGGCGGAGGCCGGCGCCGAGGCCATCGTGGCCCCGCATGCCGCCGGTTCGGCCGCGGTCGTGTCCGATTCCGTCGAGAACCCGATTGCCGCCGCGGGACTGCCGGTGCCGCCCGAATCACCGGAATTGCCTGAATCGCAGGCCACCGCGGCAGCGGAACAGGCCGAGCCCAGCGGCCCCACTCCGGCCAGCGTGTTCGGCCGCCGCGGGCAGAACGCGCGCGGTTCTCACCCCGGACAGAACGGCCATAGCAACGGGCAGAACGGCGGCCGCAGAGGCAATCGCAAAGGCACCAATCCGGCGGCACGCATCGCCGCTGCGGCAGCGGCCGCACGATTGGCCGGCTCCTCGCAAGACACGAGGCCCGCAGTCCCCGCTCCGCCCCAGCCTTCGGTCCCCAGCGGCCCCACACCAGCCATGATGCCGCAGCGCCGCACCTCCGACGGCCCCACCACGTTCGCGTCCCTGGATGCCCAGGAACTGCCGGTGGTGCGCGAGTATTCGGCCGGCGGACTGATCTTCGACGACCAGAACCGTGTGGCCATCATCGCCCGTCACTCCCGGTCCGGACATCTCGAATGGTGCCTGCCCAAGGGCCATATCGAAAAGGGTGAGACCCCGCAGCAGACCGCCGTGCGCGAGGTGCACGAGGAGACCGGCATCCTGGGCGAGGTCATCGACTCCATCGCCACCATCGATTACTGGTTCACCGGCACCACGCAGCGCGTGCACAAACTGGTGCATCATTTCGCCCTGCGGCAGACCGGCGGCGAACTGACCGTGGAGGGCGATCCGGACCATGAGGCGGAGGACGCCATCTGGGTGCGGTTCGACGATTTGGACGACGTGCTGAGCTACCCGAACGAACGGAAAATCGCATGGTTGTACGCCAGGAAGAAGAACAGGCAGGCAAACGAGTGAATCTACCCGCAGTATTCCGCCGTCACGGGCTCCTCGCGCGCGTGCTGATCACGATGCTGACCCTGGTGGCGCTGGTGGTGGCCCCGCTTTCCCCCGTGTCTGCCTGGGCGGAGGGAACGGACGATCAGAACGGGTCCAGCGCGACCGCCGATGCCGGCGATACCAGCGACACCAGTAATGGAGACGGTGCCGATGCCGACAGTGGCGACCGTTCCAAGCAATCCCTGACCATCGAGCAGAGCACCGCCGTGGTCACCGATACGTCCGGCTTCCATCTCAAGGTGATGGTGGCCAACAACAGCGACAAGCCCACGGTGTCCGGCACGCTGGAGGTCAGCACCAATGCGCTGCTCACCTTCATCTCCCGCGCGGACATCCAGTCCTGGGCGGAAGGCACCGCGCCGATCCCCACGCCGAACGAGATCGGGCACGTCACGGTGCCGGCGATCCCGGCCGGCGGCACCGTGACGGTGAACCTGGACGTGGCATCGGACCGGCCCGCCCTGCAGGTCATCGAGACATGGGGACCGAAGCCGCTCCTTCTGTCATACATCGTCAACGACCAAATATTGGTCAACCTGACTAGTTTTCTGACCCGCTCGCCGGACGGGCTCAACACCGCGCAGACGCCGGCCATGGGTTTGACGGTGGCCATGCCGCTGACCTCGGATAACTGGCAGGTCAACGCCACCGCCGTCAACAATCTCGTCACGGACAATACCGGCACCGGCGATGCCAAGCAAGGAACGGCCACCAGCAGCGGCAAGCCCGGCACCATCACCAACGGCAAGGGCGAGAACAAAGACGAGAAAGACACGAGCACCAGCAGCCAGCTCATCACCCTGTCCGAACAGGACGAGACGGCCGCCCAGGCACTGGCCCAGGCACTGAACCGCCATCGCAAACTGCAGGTGGTGGCCGATCCGGTGTATCTCAAGGCCTCGGATATCGACCCGGACGTGGCCGGCGTGATGCAGCCCGCCGATTTCGACATCACCACGTACTCCGCGCTGGACAGCGGCAAGTCGTACGCCAAGGCCGGCGTCACGGACGACCAGTGGAGCGCGGACCAGTCGCAGACGCTGTACGCCGACGAGGAGGGCGAGGACACGCAGTCCGCCGCCAAGACCAGCACGTATGCCTGGCAGGGCAATGCCGGCTGGTCGCTGGATGCCCTGACCAAGGCCAGCGAACAGGGGTACTCCACGGTGATCGCGGACGCCTCGTTCGACAGTGAACAGTCGGACACCGTGCACACCGGCACCTACGTGGTGAACACGGACGCCGGCGACGTGACCGTGCTCAAGGAGCAGGCGGAACTCGGCAAACTGGCCCAGGGCCAGCCCACCAGCAAGGACGCGAACGGCGAGGCCAGCGACGCCGGCCGTCTCGCACGCCTGCTCGCCCAGAGCGCGTTCTACCAGATGGAGCAGCCCTACACGTCCCGCAACCTGCTCATGACCTTCTCCCGCGATAGCTCCGCGGTCTGGATCGATCAGGTGATGGGTGCCCTCGAACAGGCCTCCTGGCTCAATCTCACGGATCTGGAAACCATGGCCAAGGCCGAGCCGTACAGTGTGAGCGACACGGTGAATCTCGACGATTCGGGCAAGTCCCAGGTGTCCGCAGCCCGCACGGCGTTGAAGCAGCTGGCCGGCAGCCGCCAGGACATCATGCGTCTGGCCGGTGCCGTGCTCAAGCACAGCGTGGATTCCGACGACGTCTCCTCGGTGGATATCAGCGCGCTCGACCCGCAGGCGCTGGCCCGGCAGGACGCCGCGGCCACGGCCGCCAGCAACGGCGACCCGACCTCATGGGTGGCCTCGCTGCTCGCCGCGCATGACAGCATGGCCCTGCGCGCGCTGTCCGGTTCGCAGCAGACGGACACCGGCCAGCGCATGACCGTCGCCACCCGCGCGTTGGCGGATACCCTGCTCGGCAAGGTCTCCATCACGCCTTCGGAATCCGTGTCGGTGTTCAGCGAATCCGCGAAGATGCCGGTGACCGTGAGCAACAAACTGCCGTATGCGGTGAGCGTCAAGGTCAATTCGATCACCGATTCCATGCAGATCGTGACCTCGCGCACCACGGACATCGAGATTCCGGCGAACGGCGAGGCCCAGGTCTCGTTCACCATCCGAGTCTCCACTTCCGGCTCCACCGTCGCCCATGTCTCGCTGGCGGATCGTAACGGCCAGGCGTTCGGCAACGTGCAGAACACCGCCATCACCAGCGTGATGCGCATCAGCGACATGAGCGGCTTCATCATCATCGGCTTCGCGGTGCTGCTGGGCATCGTGGGTCTGTGGCGTCAGTTCAACCGTAAGAAGGATCCCGACGAATGAGTTCGACCGTTGGCCGTAATTCCCTGATCATGGCGTCCGGAACCGCGGCCTCCCGCGTGACCGGTCAGCTCCGTACGATTCTCCTGGCCGCCGCGATCGGCACCACCGGACTTGCGGCCAACGCCTATCAGGCGGGATCGATGATTCCGCAATCCGTGTTCACGCTGGTCTCGGGCGGCATCTTCAACGCCGTGCTGGTGCCGCAGATCGTGCGCACGATGAAGGAGAAGGACGCCCAGGAGCGTCTGAACCGACTCATCACGCTGGCCATCGGCCTGCTGCTGGCGATGACCGTGATCATGGCCGCCGCCGCTCCCCTGCTTGCCCGACTGTACGTGGGCAGCAACGACCATCAGATGATGGCGCTGACCACCGCGTTCACGCTGTGGTGCATGCCGCAGGTGTTCTTCTACGGCCTGTATACGGTGTTGGGGCAGATCCTGGCCGCACGAGACCATTTCGTCACCTATGCGTGGAGCTCCACGGGTGCGAACGTGATCAGCTGCGCCGGCTTCACGGCGTTCATCCTGCTGTTCGGCAAGGCCAACGAGCAGCCGCTCGACTTCTGGACGGCGGACAAGATCGCGCTGACCGCCGGCACCTGGACGCTGGGCGTGGCGTTCCAGGCGCTGATCTTGTTCCTGCCGCTGGCGCGCATCGGCTTCAAATACCGGCCGAGTTTCGGCCTGACCGGCTTCGGCCTCAAGGCCATGGGCCCGGTGGCGCTGGGCTCGCTCGGCGTGGTGATCACCAGCGAGATCACCGGCATCGTCCTGACCCGTGTGGCCACGCTGGCCCCGCAGCGCGCGCATGAACTGACCGGCGCGAGCCTGTTCGACATCGCCGGCAACGCCACCTATCAGAACGCCTACACGCTGTTCGTGCTGCCGTATTCGCTGATCGCCGTATCCGTGTCCACGGCGATGTTCCCGAAGATCTCCCGGTCCGTGGCCGCGCATGATCTCGACGAGGCCCGGCACGACCTGGGCAGCGCGCTGAACAACGTGGGACTGCTCATCATGTTCTTCGCGGCCGCGATGATCGTGTTCCCCGAACCGATCATCCGCGCGCTGCTGCCCTCGGTCTCGATGGACGAGACCATGCTCATCTCCTATGCGCTGATGGCACTGTCCGTCGGCATCCCGCTGGGCTCGGCGTTCCTGCTCATCCAGCGCACGTTCTACGCCTTCGAGGACGGCTGGCATCCGTTCCTGACCGCCCTGATCCAGTACGGCATGGTCACGGTGTTCATCGTCGTCGGCACGCTGATCCTGCCACCCGAGCACTGGGTCACCGGCATCGCCTGCTCCGTCACCCTCGCGGCGTTCCTTGCGATGCCACCCACGATCATCATGCTGCGCAAGCGGTTCGACGGCAGTCTCGGCGGCCGGGCCATCATGCTCACGTACGGCAAGGCCACGCTCGCCGCAGTGGCCGGCGGACTGGTCACCTGGCTCATCAAGAAGCCGATCACCGCGCTGTTCGGCGTGAGCATCCAGCCGACCGGCGGCCATATGGGATGGTTCGCCGCGCTCGGCATCTGCGTGGTGCTCACCATCGTGCTGGCGGTGGTGTACGTAGGTGTGCTGTGGATGCTGCGCACGCCGGAACTGACCGGTGCGGCGCGGATGGTCGGGGCACGGCTCGGACTGGGCCGACGCCGCGGACAGCAGAACGCGCAGTCGCAGGATGTACAGTCGCAGGCACAGGCACAGCAGTCCGCTCAGTCCGCGCAACCGCAGCCGCAGGATGCCGGGGCAAACCAAGCCGTCGCTTCCCCCGCAGAGGACCCGCGGAACCCCAGCAACGAGAGCGAACCGGACGATATTGCAGACGGTGTCTCAGACGATGCCGCGGACCGCTCCGCACAGGGCGTCTCCCCCGCCCGGCCGGCCGAGTCAATCCCCGCGCTTATCCCGTCCACATCATCCTCGGGAACCATTCGCCGGGCCATCCCGACGGATAGAATGTCAAAGACACTTTCGAAGAACATCACCAACAACCATACGGAGCCGGACGAGCTTATGAAACCGCATCTGGGAGATACCATTCTCAATCGATACACGCTGGTGTCCTCGTTGCGCGAGGAACCCGGCATCGAGGCATGGAAGGCGAACGACCGCGTGCTGGCCAAGGACTGCCAGCTGTTCCTCGTCTCCAACAGCCAGGTGCTCACCGCCATCGACACCATCGCCGGCCGTATCGTGGCCACCAAGCCGGAACGTCATACGCCGGTGCTCAAGTACCGCCTGCAGTCCGGCGTACTGCTGGCCGTGATGCCGCTGGACAACGGCCTGTCCGTCACCGATTACCTGACCGGCGCGGGCAACGTGCTCAGCCACGACGCCATGCGTTCTATCATCGGCGAGACGCTGCAGGGCATCCGCCCGATGCTGTCCGGCACGCCCATCAACGTGGCGATCACCACCGACACCGTGCGCGTGACCACCACCGGCGTGGAGATCGCGGACGGTCCGTTCACCCCGATGCTGGCCGATACGCTGGGACTCACCACGCCGCTGGAAAGCGCCGAGCAACTGGCCATCCGTCAGCTTTCCGCACTGCTGTACTCGCTGCTCACGCGCACGCCGAGCGAGACCGAACCGCACTTCGACCTGAACCAACTGCCGCAGGACGCTCCGGGTGAATTCCGCGTGATCCTCAAGCGCGGCCTGAACCTTATCGAGGCCGACGATCCGACCCTGCCGATGGCTTCCCTGGTGGAGCTCGAGGCGCTGCTGGGCGACTGGAAGCCGCTGACCGAGCTGGGTGCGGAGGATATCGCCCTGCCGAACGTGAGCGGTGAATGCTCCATCGCCACCGCACCGCTGTGCCCGGTGGCCGAACCGGACATCAACCCCATTCCGGACGGTCTGGTGAGCAACCAGCAGCTGCCGACCCTGTCCATCGCCACCAGCACCCCCGCCATCGCCCTGCCGCCGAACCCGGCGCAGAAGAACGGTGACGCCGCCGGCGAAGGCGACGCGAACGACGGCCGCCGCCTGTTCGACTTCAACTTCTCCGACGCCTGGCAGAACGAGAACCTGTCCGGCGAGGACACCGGCGACTGGTACAACAGCTTCAATCCCGCCCCTACCACGGCCGTGGGCAATTCCCGACTGACCGTGCCGATTCCTACCGGTTCGCTCAACCCCGAGCAGGCGCCCGGCGAGACCACAAGCCGCATTCCGGTGTATGATGCAGCCGGCCGCGCGGTGGCCCCCGGTGAGGAGTCCCTGCGCGCGTTGGAGGAGGAGCAGGCCCGCATCGCGGAAATCGCCGCGATTCCGCCGAGCTTCGAACCCAAGGATCCACCGAAGCGCACGGAGGGCGATGAGCTGCCGAACGCGCATCTGTTCGGCAAGTTCAGCACCAAGGTCGTGGCCATCGTGGCTGCCGTGCTCGTGGTGATCGCCGCTACGGTCTGGGCCGTGGCCGCCTTCCGCAACAGCTCCGGCAACCCGTCCGACACCACCGGCAAGTCCGTGAGCGAGGGCGAGTGGCCCGAGTTCGACGAAAGCCAGGTTCCGTTCGGTGACGGCACCGGCGCCAGCGCCACGAAGGGCGAGAGCACCGATAGCAACTCCTCGTCCGATTCCTCCTCATCGTCTAGCTCCGACAGCACCAAGAAGAAGAGCACGACGACCAAGAAGACCACGAACGAAGACAAGGATTCGAAGGCCGTTCCCACGCCGAAGCATGTGAACAACACCGCGTACACCATCTCCAGCGCGAACTTCCTGTCCAATCCGGGCGGCCAGTCCGGCTATGCGTACTACATGCATCTCGATCAGGCGCATGACGTGTACCGCATGACGGTGACCATCCGTACCTCCGGCGGCAAGGGCTACATCCGCGCGAACACCACCGGCGACCCGACCCAGGGCGAGCAGGTGGCCGAGTTCACCTTCGCCGAGGGCGGCACCACCGAGATCAAGTTCACCAAGACGGTCAACACCCAGGACCTCATCCTCTGGGTCCCGGTCGATAGCATGCCCCAAAACCAGCTCTACATCGAAAAGGTCGAGGTCTTCTAACCTTCCCCTTTTCCCTCTCACCCAGGCCTGTGGAACCCAAATTCCACAGGCCTTTTTCGTATAGGTCCTTGGCCCCCTCTGTCGAGGGGGCTGTCAGCAAAGCTGACTGGGGGAGAGTAGCAATGCAGGCGAATGCCTGCGGAAAAATCTAGGCTCTGTTAAACCAAGATTGACATGGTCCTTTAATTCTCGGCTCCCCTTGTCAGGGGAGCTGTCGGCGAAGCCGACTGAGGGGTAGTCAGACATGAATTCATGTCAATCTTGGTTTAACAGAGCTAAAACCTATCGGCCACCGGCCGATGCCGCTACCACGGATTGACAGCTATGCTGTATCAATGAAGGATTACAACCCTAATAACGTTGGTAAAGCACGAAGCCTTCGGCGACAGATGACACCTTGGGAACGGAAACTCTGGTATGGATTTCTCAGTTCCTATCCAATCCGATGGCAACGCCAGAAACCCATAGGAAACCGCATCGTAGATTTCTATTGTGCCAAGGCCGGATTAGCCGTGGAGCTTGATGGTGGCGGTCACTATACAACGAGACAGCAGCAGGCTGATGCGATACGCACGAAGGAGCTTGAGGCTGCGGGATTGACCGTGCTACGGTTTGCGAACAATGAAATAGATTTCATGTTCCGTGAGACATGTCAGCGGATTGACAATGCGGTCCGGGAGAGAATGCCATAGACAGGATTCTCAATCATTTGATTGCCCTTCGATAAATCGGCATCGACCTACCGTCGATACAAGTTTTCCGCAGGCTCCGCCTGCTCTGCTACTCTCCCCCAGTCAGCTTCGCTGACAGCCCCCTCGGCAGAGGGGGCCAAGGACTTTGTCTGATATTGCGTAGGGCGGAAGGTCGCATGACAATGTGAGAATGTTTCACGTGAAACATCGCGTCATCATTATCGGTTCCGGTCCTGCCGGATACACTGCGGCCATCTATCTGGGCCGCGCCGGCTTCAATCCTCTCGTCATCACGGGCGCGCTGGCACCCGGCGGCCAGCTCGTCAACACCACGGAGGTGGAGAACTTCCCTGGTTTCCCGGAGGGCATTCTCGGTCCCGAACTGATGGATCGCATGCGCAAGCAGGCCGAACGATTCGGTGCCGAATTCCTTCCCGCCGACGTCGAATCGGTGGAAGCACTTCCCCAGCATGACGACCACCCGCAGTACCGCCTGACCACCTCGGACGACGAAACGCTCGAAACCTCGGCCGTCATCGTGGCCACCGGCTCCAACGTACGCAAGCTCGGCGTCCCCGGCGAAGAGGAACTGTCCGGTCATGGCGTCTCCTACTGCGCCACCTGCGACGGCTTCTTCTTCAAGGACAAGCCCATCGTCGTGGTCGGCGGCGGTGACTCCGCTTTCGAGGAGGCCCTGTTCCTCACCCGCTTCGGTTCGTCCGTCACCCTGATTCATCGCCGAGGCAGCTTCCGTGCCTCGCAGATCATGGTCGAACGCGCCAAAGCCGATCCGAAACTAACGCTCGTCACCAACACCGTCGTCACCGCCATCACAAGCGACGCACCCTCCCCCGCCGCAGCTGACGAAACCAGCACAGCCAACAGCAGTGTGCAGTCCGGCGATCAAGCCCCGTCCGCGCCGTCCATCAAGGCCGCCGGCGTCTCCCTGAATATCGGTGCAGGCGTTGGTCTGACCAAGCCCGGCACGGCCACTATCGACAAGCCGGCCATCACACTCCCCGGTCTCGACGGCAATGCTTTGGGTGGCGGACTACTGTCCGGCTTGGCAAAGCAGCCGCAAAAGTATGTCACCGGCGTCACGTTGCGCAACACCGTGACCGGCGAGGAAAGCACGCTGGACTGCAACGCCGTGTTCGTGGCCATCGGCCACACCCCCGCCACCGATTTCGTGGCCGATGTGGTCAAGCGCGATGCCGACGGCTACATCACCGTGGATGCCGGCAGCACCGTCACCAGCGCCCCCGGCATCTTCGCCGCAGGCGATTGCGTGGACCGCACCTACCGTCAGGCCATCAGCGCCGCCGGTATGGGCTGCCGCGCCGCCCTCGACACCCAGGCTTACCTGGAATAAAAACAATATTCCGTAGCTGATGGGATAGGGGTATGCCTCCCGACCGTAAGCTTGGCCGAACGGCCTTGAGTGTGTCGGGAGGCATACCCCTATTCCATCAGCGTCCAGATACGCTATTCGGCCATATGCTCAGGCCATCAACCGCCAAGACGAGTTCACACCCACTTGGAGTCGCCAGAACCGGACATAGCGGCGTCGCCCTGTCCGGGAACCAACAACTGCAGGATGCGGTCCATATCCTCCGGCGACGAGAACACGATCTCGATACGACCATGCTTCTGTGTGCCCTTGATGGACACCTTGGTGTCGAAGTGGTTCTCCAGGCTTTGCTGGATGGCGGATCCAACCCACGGATTGGTCTTGGAGGTCTTCGGCTTCTTGGGCTGCTCCCCCGAGGCGATCTTCATCGAGACGATCTCCTCAGTACTACGCACGGACAGTCCCTCCGCGATGATGCGGGAGGCCAGCTTATCCATCTCCTCGGGATCGGTCAATCCCAGCAGCGCACGTGCGTGACCGGACGACAGCACACCGGCCGCCACCTTCTTCTGCACCGCGGCAGGCAGGTTAAGCAGTCGCAGCGTATTGGCAATCTGCGGACGGGACTTGGACACCGACTTGGACAGCTGCGCCTGGGTCAGGCCGAACTCGTCGATCATCTGCTGATAGGCTGCCGCCTCTTCCAGCGGATTCAGGGCGACACGATGCAGGTTCTCCAGCAAGGCGTCGCGCAGCATGTCATCGTCTGCCGTGGTCTTGACGATGGCCGGGATGGTCTCCAGTCCGGCGAGCTGGGACGCGCGCCAACGGCGTTCACCCATGATGAGCTCATACGGGCTGTCCATACGTCCGGCGAACGGATTGGCGTTCGACTCCGTATCAGCGGACTGCTGCTCGGCCTTGGCCGCGGCGATCTGATCCGCCGGTCGGCGGCGCACCACGATGGGCTGCAGCACGCCGACTTCCTTGATGGAAGCGGACAGCTCGTTGAGCTCGTCCTCGTCGAAGATGGTACGTGGCTGATGCGCATTCGGCCCGATGTCGGACAGCTTCAGTTCGGCGAGGTAGCCGCCCTCCACCGGCTTCAGCTCCACCGGCTTATCCTCGCCCGACTGCTCGGACGAACCAGTGGAATCCTTCGCATCCTTATCCTTGCCCGCCAACGCCGGCTGAGATGTTTCACGTGAAACATCCTTGCTTTCGTCCGCACGCACGGCATGCTGGGCCGCGCCCGGAATCGGCATGAAGGTATCGATCGGCGTGGTGGCGGCGGGAACGTCCTCACCGCCGAAGAACAGGTCGCTCGGGTGGGCGATCGCGCCGATGCTCGGCATGGAGGCACGCTTGCCCGTGGTCTTCTTCTGATGCTTGCCGGCGGGCTGCTTCGCGGTCGCTCCGGACTCCCCCGCTACGGCACCGGCGTTACCGGACTTCACCGAGTCCTTCACGGCCGATCCCTTCATGGCAGTGGCACTGGCCTTCGCTTCGGCTCCATCATGCTTATCGGTATCCGGCAGCAGTTCCAGTTGCGCGTTGGCATCCTGCTCCCCCGGCAGCGTGGGGAACAATGCACCGAGGCCCTTGCCGAGTCGAGATTTCGATGTCATGAGTTGTTCTTCCTCCTCGCGTCAATGGCGTCGAGCACCTGCTGGGAATGCTTGGCAATCTCCAGAGCGGCCTCGCCGTAGGCGATCGCGCCGATGCCGCGTGGGTCATAGGCGATCACCGACTGCGAGAAGCTAGGTGCCTCGGAGATCTTCACGGAACGTGGAATGGTGGTGTTGAGCACGATGCTCGGGTAGTGTCCCTTGACCTCGCCATACACCTCGCGGCTCAGCAGGGTGCGGCGGTCGAACATGGTGACCAGCATGGTGGACACCAACAGCACCGGATTGAAGTGCGTCTGCACCAGACCGATGGTGTTGATGAGCTGGCCCAGACCCTCCAGTGCGTAGTACTCGGCCTGAATCGGGATAAGCATCTCCGTGACCGCGCACATGGCGTTGATCACGAGCAGACCCAGGCTCGGCGGGCAGTCGATGAACACGTAGTCATAGTGCTTCTCGGACTGGCGCAGATACAGGTCCAGCGCCTCTTTGAGCAGGGTGTTGCGATTGGGCAGGTCCGCCACCTCAAGTTCGGCGCCGCTCAGATCGATGGAGGCCGGCACCACGTCCAGCGTGGCGAAGTCCGGGCAGACCGTCAGCACATCCCCCAGTCCGGCGCGTCCCTCGATGACGTCATACACGGACTTGTCCCCCGAGGCATGCGGCACGCCAAGGGCCGTGGAGGCGTTGCCCTGCGGATCCATGTCGATGACCAGCACCTGCGCGCCCTTGTTGGCCAGCGCGGCGGCGACGTTCACCGTGGACGTGGTCTTGCCCACGCCGCCCTTCTGGTTGGCGACGGCGATGCGACGGGTCTTCGCCGGCTTGGGGAAGACCGCCTGCTTGAGTGCCTCGTAGCGGGAGGATTCGTCGGCGATCTGGTTACCCAGCACGGAACCCTGCCCATCAAAAATACGATGAAGGGTTTCGGAAGCTGTTTCCATCGGTTCCGATTGATGATCCTTCGAGGCCATCGTTCCTCCTTGCACAGACGTATGTTCCAGTGTTCTCATTCGTGTGGACATGGTTTGAGTTATCCACTATTTCGACCCGCATTGTGGATAACTGTGGATAACGTGGACGATTTCCTCGTTATCGCATCCACAAGAGCCCTCTATAACCGTTGATTTTGCAACGTTTTGCGAGTTGTGCACTTCTCCGGCCGAAATTGTGGATAACTTTTCGGCGGACCTGCGATTGTGGATAACTGCCATGCCATGACCGTCTCTCCCCCTATCGCTTGTCCACCAGCACCACATGCGTGGGTTCCAGGCCGGGGCCAACCGGGGCCTCCACCACGCGCGGACGCAGGCCACCGAAACGGGCGATCTCCTTGGCAGCCTTATCGATTTCGGCTTGGGCCGAACGTCCCTTCAATGCGACCAGACGTCCCTGCGACTTCAGCAACGGCAGCGTCCAGCCGGACAGCTTCGTCATCGGTGCCACGGCACGGCAGGTGACCACCGCGAACGGATGCACCTTACGCTTGCGCACGGCGGCAATGACCTCATCGGAGCGGCCACGCACGATCGTCACGTTCTTCAGCTCCAGCAGATCGACACATTCATGCAGCCATTCGATACGGCGCTCCATCGGTTCGATCAAAGTGAACTCATGATCAGGCAGGCAGGCCGCGGCCACCACGCCGGGGAATCCACCGCCGCTGCCCACATCGGCCACGGTCTTGAAGCGCATGCCATCGGTCACCTCGCGCACGTACGGCACGATGGCGGCCGAGTTCAGGATATGCCGCTCCCAGATGATGTCCACGTCACGAGGTCCGATCAGGCCACGCGGCTCCCCCTCTTCGGCGAGCTTGGCATGAAAACGTTCGAGCTGAGGCAGTGCGTCACCCAGCACTTCGGCCAGTACCGGCGAACCGGTCAGCTGATCCGTCATAGCCATTCCCCTTGTCGTCCTTGTTTCACGTGAAACATCCGGCTTATCCGTACCACGTATCCAGGTATTCGGCATGGAAAAGGCGCCGTGCCTTACGACGCCATCTCCATCATCCGAATACTTCACACGCTGATTGACCCGATCCCACACGACCGGCGGATCGGTCGGCGTAACGCCGGTGGATGATCCTCCCTAGTAAACCATCCACCGGCGCAACGCGCCATCCACCACCGTATGTGGGGAATCGGTCAATCAAGTCTTGACTCTATCACTCCTCGTCTTCGAGTTCATCATCCTCGGCCTTGCTCCGCATGTACACCGTCACATAACGGTGCGGCTCTTCGCCATGGGAGCGAGACTTGAGGCCTTCCTCACGCACCACATCGTGCACGACCTTACGCTCGAAGGAGTTCATCGGCTTGAGGTCCACCGGTTCGCCGGTGTCCTTGACCGCGTCGATGGCGTCCAGCGCGATGTCACGCAGACGCTGGCGCTTGCGCTTGAGGAAACCGTCGACGTCCACGATGAGGTGGGAGCGTTCGCCGGTCTTCTGCTGCACGGCCAGTCGGGTGAGCTGCTGCAGGGCGTCCACCACTTCGCCGTTGCGCCCGATGAGGTGCTTGATGTCGGTGTCATCGTCGGCGACGATCTGCACGGTGGGGCGATCGTTGCGCACGCCCATTTCGATGTCGCCTTCGTAGTCGGCGATGTCCAGTAGTCCTTCGAGGTAATCGGCAGCGATGTCAGCTTCCTCGTTGAGCTGATCGATCGTCTTCACATCATCCTGTGCCATATGCCTCTCCTTTATGTCAGGTATGAATTCCAAGTCTAAGCCCAGTCCGCCCGAAACCGGTGGACCGGTGTTGCGGGTGTCCGATGTTTCACGTGAAACATCGGACACCCATCCCCCAGTCGCGCTCCCCTATCGCGCTACTTCTTCTTCCTCTTGCGCACCGGCTGCTGGCGCTGGTAGCCACGCGCGTCCTTGCGCTCGGCTTCCTCCTTGGCCTTGACCAGGGCCTCCTCCTCCAGAGAGGGGCGGCCTTCCTTGGCGCGGCGTGCGTTCTCGATGCGGTGGTCGCGCTTCTCCTTGTCCTCGGCCGCCGGGGAGCCCGGAGTCGGGAAGTAGTAGACCTGCCAGAGCGTACGCACCAGGTTGCACACGTTGTTCGTCAGCCAGTAGACCAGCACGGCGAACGGCATGGTCACGCCGGAGAAGATATACATGACCGGGAAGATCCACAGCATCATCTTCTGCATGGACTCGGCCTGCTTGTTCATCGAGGCGGCGGCCATGTTGCGCTTCATGCTGAAGTACTGCACGAACCACAGGCAGAAGCACATCAGCGCCACGAAGATGCCGATGACGATCTTGCCGCCGAACGCGGCGGAGGTGAAGTTGTCGGTGACGCTCACGATGCCGAACACGTCGGTCTGCGTGAACTGCTTGGCCGTGGCCACGTCGAAGGCACCCAGCGGTTCCTCGCGTACGCCGTTCGCGATGTACGGGATGGCGGACAGCGTGTAGAACATCGCCATGAACACCGGGCCTTGGATGAGCATCGGCAGGCAGGATCCGGCGGGGTTGGCGTCGTTGTCCTGGTAGAGCTTCATCATTTCACGGCTCAGGGCTTCCTTCGAAGCCTGGTCCGTCTTGCCCTTGTACTTGTTCTGGATGCGCTGCATCTTCGGCGCGAGGGCCTGCATCTTGCGCATCGACTTGATCTGCTTGTAGAACAGCGGGAAGATGCACGCCTGCACCACCAGCACCAGGAAGATGATGGCGAGGACCCACGAAACGCCGATCTCGTTCATGCCGAGCAGCACGAAGAAATCATGAACCAGCTTCAGGATCCAGGTCTGCAGCCATTCGACCGGGGTCAGAATCTTATAGAAGAATCCCCAGAAACCGCTGTCCAGAAGGAATTGGTTTGGGTTAGTCATCGATGGGCCTCTCCTTGAGTTGTGGCCAATGGGGTCAGTCGAGGCTCCTCATGGGCCTTCGACCACGAAAATCGATAGAACACGGAATAGCGTTGGGGAACATCGTCGATGCCCCCGCGGCTCCACGGCCTGCAACGCAGCAGACGCAACACGGCAAGCAACCCGCCCTTGAATGCGCCATATCGTTCAAGCGCCTGAATGGCATAATTCGAGCAACTTGGGTAATACTTGCAACAGGGCGGTGTGTTTGCGGAAATGTTGCGCTGGTACCAGCGCACTCCCGCAATCAACACCGCCCTGAAGGAAAAAGCCATGATTCAAGCCGTCTTCCGTGCCACCGCAGCGAAAGCCTTGGCGATCTGCTCGTCCAATGACGAGAAATCCGCGGTCGCGGCGCTCGGCTTGGCGCGCAGCACGATATCGCATTGCTCCGGAAGCAGATGCTCGTGGGCCCGGGCCGATACCCGGAACCTACGCTTCACCGTATTGCGCGTGACCGCTTTGCCAACCGATTTGGATACGGCCAATCCCAGACGTCGGTGATTCGACGTCTGTTCCTCATCGCGAACCGCGCCGGGCACCAGATAGTGCACGACGATATCCTTGCCACCCACCTTGCGCCGGCGCTTGAGCACGGTGACAAAATCACGATGGCTTTGTAGCCGCTCCACCTCGACTATGCCGCTGTGGTAATGGTCCGACCGAATCAGGCGGACAGGGACTTGCGGCCCTTGGCGCGACGGCGGTTGATCACCGCGCGGCCGGAACGGGTGCGCATGCGCAGACGGAAGCCGTGCTTCATGTGACGACGGCGGTTGTTCGGCTGGAACGTCCTCTTCATAATTGCTCCTAGGTCTATTCGGCAACGCTTCGCGCTGCCCTCACGTGAGTCAAGCTATACCAAGCTACCCTCACCCCTAGTCCGAAGTCAAAACGAGAGGGGAGTTTTCACATTTCGACACGGCCCGCGACACGCCGGAGCAACCCGCGAAACGGCGGAAAATCAGGCATTCAGGGCCGAAAGTTATCCACAAATTACATGTATGTTATTCACATTCCAGTGTTTTCAACACGCAACGCGGTGGATAACTTCCCCATATCGGAGTAAACATAGTTAGTTGTATTATCCACGCCAGAGCGAAGAAAGGGCCGACCATGGTGCATACTTCCGGCGACCCTGCCGTCGAGGCCGCTCACATCTGGGCCAACACCCTGACGGTGCTCAAGCATAACTCATCGCTGAGCGCCCGCGAGAAGGGTTGGCTGGAGGGCGTGGTGCCCGAAGGCGTCTACGGTTCGACCATCGTGCTGTGCGTCGACAACAACGTCACGCTGCGTGCGGTCCAGGGCGACCTCAACGGCCCTCTGGTCCAGGCACTCCATACGGCCACCGGCCAGGACATGTTCCCTGCGTTCAAGGTGGTGCCGCATACCGAGCCCGAACGCAGGAAGCCGAACGCGCCGTTCACGATGGAAGCCAATCCGACCGTCGCCGATTTCGGCAAGGAGCCGTTCGGCGGTCCGTCCGCATCCTCCGCCCCCGAGCCGAAGCCGATGGTGCCCCAGTCGGAGCCGCGCTTCCCGGTGGGCCAGCAGAAGATGAACCGGGATCCGGAGACCCATCTCAATAAGAACTTCACGTTCGATTCGTTCGTGCCGGGCGATTCCAACCGGTTCGCCCGTACCGTGGCCTTGGCCGTGGCCGAGGGCTCGGGCCAGGACTTCAATCCGTTGTGTATCTACGGCGGTTCCGGTCTGGGCAAGACCCACCTGCTCAACGCCATCGGCAACTACGCGCTCGTCAAGGACCCCGGTTTGAAGGTCCGGTACGTCACATCCGAGGAATTCACCAACGAATTCATCGACGCCCTGCAGAACCCCAACCAAAGCCAGGGCCAGATCGCCGAATTCAACCGACGCTACCGCCAGGTCGACGTGCTCCTCATCGACGACATCCAGTTCCTCGGCGGCAAGGAAGCGACCCTCGACCAGTTCTTCCACACGTTCAACTCCCTGCACCAGGCCAACAAGCGCATCGTCATCGCCTCCGACGTCGCCCCCAAGAACCTCAAGGGCTTCGAAGCGCGCCTCATCTCCCGCTTCGAATCGGGTCTGACCGTTGACGTCAAGCCGCCGGACCTCGAGACCCGCATCGCCATCCTGAGGATGATCGCGTCGATGAACGGATCCAAGATCCCCAACGACGTGCTCGACCTGATCGCCGAACGCTTCACGGAGAACATCCGCGAACTCGAAGGCGCCCTGACCCGCGTGACCGCCGTCGCCTCCCTGAGCAACCAGCCCGTCACCCGGGCCCTGGCCGAACAGACCCTCCAGGACTTCTTCACCACCGACGTGGAGATCAAGCCCACCGACATCATCGGACAGGTCGCCAAGTACTTCCACCTGACGTTCGACGATCTCGTGGGCCGTTCGCGCACCAAGAACGTGGCCTTGGCCCGCCAGATCGCCATGTACCTCGCCCGTGAGATGACCAGCATGAGCCTGCTCGACATCGGCGAGGTCTTCGGCGGCCGCGACCACACCACGGTGATGCACGCCTACACGCGCGTGAGCGACGAAATGCAGCAGAAGCAGGAGATCTACAACTACGTCATGGAACTCACCGTGCGACTCAAGCAGAACAGCAGCGACTGAGCCGCCCGTTCGCCCGTCTCGTACAATCCGTCTGACAGACCGTTTTCGGCCCTTTTCCGTCCGCGCGATGGAAAAGGGCCTTTTTCGTTCGTCAGAAACGATTCTCCCGGACGCCGATTCTCACCGGTTCGGCGATTTTCAGCACCCGATTGAGAACTCGCTCATTGTTTCCGGCGCCCCTCTCTGGGGGGAGCTGTCGTCGAAGACGACTGAGGGGGAGCAGAGAAGATGCTCACGCGGGACTCCCCTCAGTCACGCTCCGCGTGCCAGCTCCCCTCAGAGAGGGGCGCCAAATTCTCTCGACCCCACCAATCCGACAATTGCAAACCACAGAATCGATCCTGGAGACCGATTTCGGCACTTTGCGCGCCCGGCTCCGAAAAACCCTCGAAAACGGTCGCTGAAAACGATTCTCCCAGCCGGACCGGGTCCGCAACACGCCGTGCGGGAGACGAAAGTGGGGAAAAGTTATCCACATACTTATTCACAAATGTGGGTAAACTCTGCGGATAAGTCGTGGATTACCCACTGTTTTTCAGTGGAAAACTCGTGCATAAATCGGCTTCGAAAGTGGAAAACCAAAATTGGTCGAAGCGCCTGTGGATAAGTCGGCTAGTTATCCACCATCTATGCAGAAGTTATCCACAGTTCTGCAAAAGTTATCAACCGTTATGGCAGTAGGTCTCGACCCCACTTATCCACACTATCCACAGCGCTTATTATGGCTATTACCTACAGTGCTTACGAATTCACCATCGCCATAATAACGCCGGACCAACCGAACGTACTGGACCAAGTCGCCAACCGCTAGAATGTTGCTCAGATCATCCGACGAAGGGAACAATCACACATGAAAGTCGAAATCGATACCGCCGCACTGGCCGATGCCGTCGCCTGGACCTCTCGTGTCATCGATGCACGCCCCTCCAACCCGATTCTGGCGGGCGTCCGCCTTGAAGCCATCGATGGAACGCTGCAGTTCTCGGCCTTCAACTACGAAATCTCCGCCCGTCACCACATCGAGGCCGGCGTCGACGAATCCGGTTCCGCCCTGGTGCTCGGCAAACTGCTCGCCGACATCACCAAATCGCTGCGCAGCGAGAAGACCTACCTCGTCACCAACGAATCGACTCTGACCATCACCTCCGGCAAGTCGACCTTCACCCTGCAGCTCATGCCCGATGCCGAATACCCGGATCTGCCCACCGTGCCGCCGGCGCTCGGCCAGGTCGACACCCCCACGTTCGTGCAGGCGGTGGGCCAGGCGTGCGTCGCGGTCTCCCGCGAGGAGAACCGCCCGGTGCTGACCGGCGTTCGCATGCAGTTCCAGGGCAACAAGGTGGTCATGACCTCCACCGATCGTTTCCGTCTGGCCCGCGCCACCTTCACCTGGACCCCGCAGGATCCGAACGTGGAGACCACCACCCTCGTGCGCGGTTCGCTGCTCAAGGATGTGGCCCGTTCCCTCGACGAACACCAGAACATCCGCCTCGATTTCGACGCCGACTCCCCCACGCTGCTGGGATTCGAGAACGCCGGTCGCGTCTCCACCTCGCAGCTCATCGACGGTGAGTTCCCCGCGGTGGATCGCCTGTTCGCCGACGAATACCCGATCCAGGCCGTGGTCAGCAAGCAGGATCTGCTCGACGCGATCAGCCGCGTGGCCCTGGTGGCCGAGCGCAACGCCCCGATCCGCATGGTCTTCTCCGGCCAGGAAGTGCAGCTTTCCGCCGGTTCCGCCGATGAGGCCCAGGCCAACGAAACACTCGAAGTGGACATGGACGGCGACGACATCACCGTGGCATTCAACCCGAGCTACCTGAAGGAAGGTCTGTCCGCCATCGCCGAACCGTTCGTGCGCATCAAGATGACCACCCCGGTCAAGCCGGTCGAATTCAACGGTCAGCAGGAGGCCGACTCCGACGAATCCATGGACTACCGCTACCTGCTGGTGCCCATGCGCTTCAACAACTGATGTACATCTCCCGTCTCGCACTAGACCACTACCGCTCCTGGAGTCAGGTAGTGGTCGATTTCGTTCCGGGCGTCAACATTCTGGTGGGCCGCAACGGATTGGGCAAAACCAATCTGGTCGAGGCCGTCGAAGTGCTGTCGACCGGGGCGAGCCACCGCACTTCCGGCACGTTGCCGCTCATCGAACGCGGACAGCCGACCGCCACGATCCGCGCGAACGTCGTGTTCGACGACGATCTGTCCGACGAGACCACGTATGAGGCGGCGATTCACGCGCGCGGCGCGAACCGGGCCCGCATCAACTCAGGAAAATCGCTGTATCTGCGCGACATCATCGGCCAGATTCCCAGCGTTTCGTTCACTCCCGAGGACCAGCGGCTGGTCGCCGGCGATCCCGGGGCCCGCCGGGCCATGCTGAACCAGGCCGGGGCGTTGCTGGAACCCGGATATTCCGCGGCTTTGCAGCAATTCACCCGCATCGGCAAGCAGCGGGCGACGCTGCTGAAGCAGATCGGCGCCAATGCGAACGCCGGGGTTCCGGTCGATGCGGCGTTGAGCGGATTGGAGATCTGGACCGGCCAGTTCATCGAGGCCGGCATGGCCCTGACCCGCATGAGGCGGCGGGTGATCGACCTGCTCGCCGAACCGTTCGCCGCGATTTACGGGCAATTGGCCTCGCAGGCCGGCGCGGTACGGCTCACCTATGCGCCCTCGTTCGAGGAGGTGCTGCTGTATGACGATCCGCATCCGGCGATCAGCGAGCATTTCCAACGCATCTACCCCGGCGAGGTGGCGCGCGGCGTGAACCTCATCGGACCGCAGCGCGACGATATGGAATTGGAGCTCGACGGCATGGCCGCGCGCGAGTTCGCGTCGAACGGCGAGATGTGGACCATGGCGTTGGCGCTCAAGATGGCGTTGTTCCAGGTGGTGCGCGAACGGTTGGGTGTCAAGCCCATCGTGATCCTCGATGATGTGTTCGCCCAGTTGGACGACAACCGTCGCCGGCAGATCCTCGATTTCGCCGGCAAGCAGGACCAGGTGCTCGTCACCGTGGCCGCCGAAGGCGATGTTCCCGCACACCGGGACGCGCATCTCATCGACGTTGCGGCCCTGGTCGAACCGGATCCCAACGAACGGTTGGTTTCGGAATTATTGTCCGGTTTGCGAGAAAAGCAAAATGCGAGCTCCGAGTGGGGAGAAGAGGGGTGTGTCGTGGGTGAGAGCGACAGGCCTGCCGCCGAAGCCGATGCATCCCCGGCGTCGAGTTCCGCGGCGGCCGAGCCCGCGGTGGATGACTCTCCGAAGGCCGGTCGGGGCGCCGATATGGAGCCGGGACGAGCCGGTGACGTTGCGGACTCATCGGCGGTCGATGAGAAGACCGTCGGGAAGGATGCGGCATGAGACCGCCGATCGCCGAGGCGCTGCATCTGGATGCCGCAAAACTGCCCGCCGAGGTGTTCGAGCGGCTCTCCCGGCGCGGGGCGCTGCTCAAGGACCGTCGCCGGCGCGAGGAGGAGTCGCTGGAGAACTTCGGCAAGCCCGGCCGCGACCCGGCCGAACTGGGATCGGTCATGACCACCATCGCCGGCAGCGGCGTCTGGGCCTCGAACCTCAAGCTCGCCCAGCTGCGCAACCACTGGGACCAGGTGGTGGGCCCGGCGATCGCCCAGCATTCCGCCGTAGCCGACTTCCGTGACGGCATCCTGACCATCCGCGCCGAATCCACCGTCTGGGCCACACAGCTGACCTACCTCATCCCCCAGCTGACCGAAACCATCCGCCGCAACCTCAAGGGACTGACCATCAACGAGATCCGCGTGACCGGCCCCGCCGCCGGATACACCCGCAAATGGGCCCGTCGCAAATAGCCGATCCTTCCTTTGGCTTCCCCGTCAGCGGGGGGCGGATCGTGGGGCGGGGTTGAACGGCGACCATTCGGCGATGGGAGGGCGGCTTCCCGGCCCGATGGAGCCGTGAATCCTTGAAAAATGCTTCAGAGGCCTCGCTATGGCGCTCGTCGTGTTAGACGAGTAAAATCACATGCAGTATGGTCAAACGGCTGGAAGAGCCCTTTACGAGCCTCCTAAGCCATATCACCCTTGCAAATGACCTTCGTTTGCGAGCTGACCTTGAAGTTACGGAAGGAAGCCTGTTGGCAGACGAAACCAGCAAAGAGGAACAGCTGAAGGCGGCTGACGAGCATATCAACAATGCGGAGCTGACCGAAGGCGAGCTCGACGAATCCATGGCTCCCGAGCACTACGAAGCATCCGATCTGCGCGTGCTGGAAGGCCTTGAGGCGGTGCGCATCCGTCCGGGCATGTACATCGGCTCCACCGGCCCGCGCGGCCTGCACCACCTGGTCTATGAGATCGTGGACAACTCCGTGGACGAGGCCCTGGCCGGATACGCCAGCCACATCGAAGTCACCATCCTGCCGGACAACGGTATCCGCGTGGTGGACGACGGCCGTGGCATCCCCGTGGACGAGGTGCCCGGCGAGGGCGTGTCCGGCGTGGAGACCGTGATGACCAAGCTGCATGCCGGCGGCAAGTTCGGCGGCGGCGGATACGCCGTCTCCGGCGGCCTGCACGGCGTGGGCATCTCCGTGGTCAACGCCCTGTCCACCCGCGTGGACATCGAGGTGCGCCGCCAGGGCTTCCACTGGACCCAGACGTACATCGACCAGCACCCCACTGCCCGCCTCAAGCAGGGCGAGCCGATGGCCGAAGGCGAGTCCACCGGCACGTCCGTGACGTTCTGGCCGGACCCGAAGATCTTCGAGACCACCGTCTACGACTTCGAGACGCTGCGCTCCCGCTTCCAGCAGATGGCCTTCCTCAACAAGGGCCTCAAGATCAGCCTGACCGACCTGCGCGAGCCCGACCAGGCCGGCGACGAGGTCACCGGCGACGGCGTTCCGGACGCCGGCGAGACCAACCAGACCGTCACCTACCAGTACGCCAACGGCATCAAGGACTACGTGGACTACCTGGTCAAGGTGCGCAAGACCACCCCGGTGGAGGACGAGGTCATCAGCTTCGAGGCCGAGGACCTCAAGCTCGGCATCTCCGCCGAACTGGCCATGCAGTGGACCACCGCCTACTCCGAGTCGGTGCACACCTTCGCCAACACCATCTCCACCACCGAGGGCGGCACCCACGAGGAGGGCTTCCGCGCCGCGCTGACCAGCCTGGTCAACCGTTACGCGCGCGAGAAGGGCATCCTCAAGGACAAGGACGAGAACCTCTCCGGCGACGACGTGCGTGAGGGCCTGACCGCCGTGATCTCCGTGAAGCTCACCAACCCGCAGTTCGAGGGCCAGACCAAGACCAAGCTCGGCAACTCCGAGGCCAAGACCTTCGTGCAGCGCGTGATGACCGACAAGCTCGGCGACTGGTTCGACGCCCACCCGGCCGAGGCCAAGAACATCATCCAGAAGGCCATCGAGGCCTCCCGCGCCCGTCTGGCCGCCAAGAAGGCCCGCGAGAACACGCGCCGCAAGTCCATCTTCGAGTCCGCCGGCATGCCGGACAAGCTCAAGGACTGCCAGTCCTCGAATCCGGAGGAGTGCGAGCTGTTCATCGTGGAGGGCGACTCCGCAGGCGGCTCCGCCATCCAGGGCCGCAACCCGATCACGCAGGCCATCCTGCCGCTTCGAGGCAAGATCCTCAACACCGAGCGCGCCAGCCTGGACCGCATGATGAAGTCGGACACCATCGAATCGCTGATCACCGCCGTGGGTGGCGGCTACGGCGAGGACTTCGACATCTCCAAGGTGCGCTACCACAAGGTCATCATCATGGCCGATGCCGATGTGGACGGCGCGCACATCGCCACGCTGAACCTCACGCTGTTCTTCCGCTACATGCGCCCGATGATCACCGCGGGCTACGTGTACGTGGCCATGCCGCCGCTGTACCGCCTCAAGTGGACCAAGGGACCGCACGACTTCGTGTACACCGACGCCGAGCGCGACCGCGTGCTCGCCGAGGGCAAGGCCAAGGGCCGCCAGCTGCCCAAGGGCGAGGGCATCCAGCGCTACAAGGGTCTGGGCGAGATGAGCTACCAGGAGCTGTGGGAGACCACCATGGACCCCGAGCACCGCATCCTGAAGCAGGTGCACATCGAGGACGCCGCGGCCGCGGACGAGACCTTCTCGATGCTCATGGGCGACGAGGTGGAGCCCCGCCGACTCTTCATCCAGCGCAACGCCAAGAACGTCAGCTGGATCGATGCGTGATTGATGATTGGCTCCCCTCAGAGAGGGGAGCCGCAGGACGGAAAAAGGAACTTAAGTGGCAGACGAAAACAACACCATGCCGGGTGGCGCCAATCCCGCCGGCGGCGACAACGGCGATGAGCAGTTCACGCCGGACGGTTCGATGGAGCCGTTGAGCCCGCAGGAGGCGGACACCACCGACTACGGCCTGCTGGCCGGCGAACGCATCCAGCGCAAGGACCTGCAGCAGGAGATGCGCGAGTCCTACCTCGCCTACGCGATGAGCGTGATCGTGGACCGCGCCCTGCCGGACGTGCGTGACGGCCTGAAGCCCGTGCACCGCCGCGTGATCTACGCGATGTACGACGGCGGCTACCGTCCCGACCGCGGCTACAACAAGTGCTCGCGCGTGGTGGGCGACGTCATGGGTAAGTACCACCCGCACGGCGACTCCGCCATCTACGACACCCTCGTGCGCATGGCCCAGTCGTGGTCGATGCGCTACATGCTCGTGGACGGCCAGGGCAACTTCGGCTCCCCCGGCGACGACCCGGCCGCCGCCATGCGTTACACCGAATGCCGTATGGCGCCGCTGTCGATGGAGATGGTGCGTGACATCGACAAGGAGACGGTCGACTTCCTGCCGAACTACGACGGCAAGACCCAGGAGCCCACCGTGCTGCCCGCGCGCTTCCCGAACCTGCTGGTCAACGGCTCGTCCGGCATCGCCGTGGGTATGGCCACCAACATCCCGCCGCACAACATGCGCGAGGTGGCGGACGGCGTCCACTGGGCGCTCGACCACCCGGACGCGAGCCGCGAGGAACTGCTGGAGGCCCTGATCCAGCGCATCAAGGGCCCCGACTTCCCCACCGGCGCCACCATCCTGGGCCACAAGGGCATCGAGCAGGCCTACCGCACCGGCCGAGGCCTGATCACCATGCGTGCCGTGGTGAACACCGAGGAGATCAACGGCCGCATGTGCCTGGTCGTCACCGAGCTGCCCTACCAGGTCAACCCGGACCGTCTCGTGGTCTCCATCCGCGAGGCTGTGCGCGACGGCAAGATCCAGGGCATCGCGGACATGCGCGACGAGACCTCCGGCCGCACCGGCCAGCGCCTCGTGCTCGTGCTCAAGCGCGACGCCGTGCCGAAGGTGGTCCTCAACAACCTGTACAAGCACTCCCAGCTGCAGCAGACGTTCGGCGCCAACATGCTGGCCCTCGTGGACGGCGTGCCGCGCACGCTCTCGCTGGACGCCTTCATCCGCCACTGGGTGGGCCACCAGCTCGACGTGATCGCCCGCCGCACCGCCTACCTGAAGCGCGAGGCCGAGGAGCGCGACCACATCCTGCAGGGCTACCTCAAGGCCCTCGACATGCTGGACGAGGTCATCGCCCTCATCCGCGCCTCCGAGGACACGGACGCGGCCCGCACGGGCCTGATGCACCTGCTCGACATCGACCAGGTGCAGGCGGACGCCATCCTGGCCATGCAGCTGCGCACGCTGACCCGCATGAACCGCGACAAGATCGTGGCCGAGCACGAGGAGCTGCAGCGCAAGATCGCCGACTACATCGACATCCTCGCCAAGCCGGAGCGCCAGCGCAAGATCATCGGCGACGAGCTTGACGAGATCGTGGCCAAGTACGGCGACGACCGTCGCACCAAGATCCTGCCGTTCTCCGGCGAGATGAACGTCGAGGACCTGATCGCCGAGGAGAACGTGGTGGTCACCGTCACGCACTCCGGCTTCATCAAGCGCACCAAGGCGGACGAATACCGCGCCCAGCACCGCGGCGGCAAGGGCATCAAGGGCACCAAGCTGCGCGAGGACGACGTGGTGGACCACTTCTTCCTGACCTCCACGCACAACTGGCTGTTGTTCTTCACCAACAAGGGCCGCGTGTACCGCATCAAGGCGTACGAGCTGCCTGAGGGCTCTCGCGACTCCAAGGGCCAGCATGTGGCCAACCTGCTGCAGTTCGCGCCGGACGAGGCCATCCAGACCGTGCTGTCCATCCCGAACTACGAGGTGGCCAAGTACCTGGTGCTCGCCACCCGTTCGGGCAAGGTCAAGAAGACGCCGCTGGCCGAATACGATTCGCCGCGTCAGGGCGGCCTGATCGCCGTGCGACTCATGGCGGACGAGAACGGCGAGAACGCCGACGAGCTCATCGGCGCCGCGCTGTGCAACGCCGAGGACGACATCATCCTGGTCTCCAAGCTCGGCATGAGCCTGAAGTTCGAGGCGGACGACGATCAGCTGCGCCCGATGGGCCGCCAGACCGCCGGCGTGCAGGGCATGAAGTTCCGTGACGGCGACGAGCTGCTGGCCATGGACGTGGTCCCGGCCGACTCCGACAAGGACCTGTTCGTCGTGACCAACGAGGGCTTCGCCAAGCGCACCGCGATCTCGGAATACCGCCTGCAGGGCCGTAACGGCTACGGCGTCAAGGCCGTGCAGCTGGTCGAGGGCCGCGGCTCGCTGGTGGGCGCGCTCGTGGTCTCCGAGGACGATCAGGTCATGGCCATCATGAAGTCCGGCAAGGTGATCCGCTCCAACGTGGACGAGGTCAAGCGCACCGGACGCGCCACGCAGGGCGTGACCTTCGCCAAGCCGGACAAGGGCGACGAGATCCTGTCCATCGCCCGCAACGAGGAGAAGGACGAGGAGGACGCCGAGGAGACTGCGGAGGCTGCTGAGACCGCTGCTGCCGGCGCCACGGAGTCCGCTGCCACCGAGGCTCCTACCGAGGAGTGACCGTTTTGGCTTCCCTCTGTGGGGGAGCCGAAATAAGACGAAAAAACAACGCGGACGAGGCGCGAGCGGAGTCCTGAAACACTGGTAGCCTCGCTAACAACGAGGCTACCGATTAAGCCCTTGAAGGAGAAACGATGAGCGAGAATCTCGAAAACGACGAGCCCGCAGCGATCCAGCCCACCAACGAGCATGCTGCACCGCGTGTGGCCCGCTCCGTTTCCAGCGACCCGGAGGAATCCACGCTGCCGCCGTCCGGCACCACCCCGGTCCGTCCGGCCGTGCGCCGCGCCGCGCCGCGCGCACGCCGCATGAGCCTGTCCCTGACCCGCGTGGACGCTTGGTCCGTGGCCAAGGTCTCGTTCCTGCTGTCGATCGCCGGCGCCATCATCCAGGTGGTCGCCGCCACCATCGTCTGGCTGCTGCTGGACGCCGTCGGTGTGTTCGGCCAGATCACGCAGATCGTCTCCTCCACCGGCCTGGATGCCGATTCCTTCAACCTGGGCAACGTGCTGTCCCTGCCCACCGTGGTGTCCGCCGTGACCATCTTCTCGATCGTCGAAGTGGTGATCATCACGCTGCTCACCACCATCGTGGCGCTGATCTACAACGTGGTCAGCACCCTGGTCGGCGGCGTGCACCTCACGCTCGGCGACGACTGATACGGACTTTTCGTCAAGCATTGAAAAAGCGGCCTATGCGGGCCGCTTTTTTGTTGTGTTGGTGAGGCGGTAGAGGAATCGGCCTGCGGTCGATGCGGCGTTTCCGCAGGCTCGCGCCTGCTTGGCTTCTCTCCCTCCGTCATCGGCTTCGCCGATGCCAGCTCCCTCGTCAGAGGGAGGCAAGACCTTATACGGTGTAGTTCTTGGCTCCCTCTGACGAGGGAGCTGGACGCCGCAGGCGGACTGAGGGAGAGAAGCGGAGCAGGCGTGAGCCTGCGGAAAACACAGCATCGGCCCGTAGGGCCGGTTCCGTCACGCGGATTCGCGTCGTTCGATGTGGAAGTCAGCCACGATACGCTGGCGCTCGCGGTCTGATTCGTCGTCGATGCGCTCGATGAGCATGTCCACGGCCTTCTGCGCGACCATGGGGATGTCCACCGCCACCGTGGTCAGCGACGGCACCATCGTGGCGCCCATCTCGATGCCGTCGAATCCCATGACGGCGATGTCCTCGGGCACGCTCAGCCCCAGGTCCTTCAGTCCGCGGATCACGCCGAACGCGGTGGTATCGGTCATGCAGAACAGCGCGTCGCAGGAACGGATCACATCGGCATACTGTTTGACGGCTTGACGGGCCTCCACGTCGTTCCAGGGCGTGGGGATGATCGGCACTTCCCACCAGTCCACGCCCAGCTTCTCGAAGGCCTTCCTGCAGCCCATCAGGCGGCGACGGCGGGTGTCGTACGAATCGGCGGTCTCATGCTCGTCCGACCCCTCCCCCAGGCCTCCCACGATGCCGATATGCCGCTTGCCGCCGGCCCACAGATACTCGATGGCCGCCTGCGCGCCAAGCTCGCTCGGCGTGAGGATCGTGTCGATGTCATGCTGCGGGCGGTCGTCGTCCAGCAGCACGGTCGGCCGGTGATTGGACAGCTGCTCGATCTCCGCGGCGGACAGTCGGCTGGAGCTGAAGATCAGCCCGTCACAGAACTGGTTGGACACCCGCTCGATGATGGAGCGTTCGTTCTCCGCGTTGATGCGGGTCTCCTGCACCACCGTCTGGTAGCCGCGCTTCTCCGCCGCCTGCGAGATCAGCGAGGCGAGCTGGGAGGGGTACGGCCGGTCGAGCTCGAAGATGGCCAGTCCGATGGTGCCGAACGTGCGGCCCCGGCGGCTGGTGGAGACGCGCAGGCTGCGTGCGGACAGGCTGGTGGTGTTGAGACGGTAGTGCAGCCGGTCGGCGGCCTCGCGCACGCGCTTCGCCGTCTCCGGGGCGACGTTGTCGTTGCCGCGCAGCACGTTCGAGACGGTCATGGCCGAGACTCCGGCCTCGCGCCCGACATCCTTCATGGTGACCATAGAAACCCCTTTACTGAGCACCAACTATACAAAACAAGCTTCGATGCGGATGTCCCGGCTCCTCTCAGCGAGGGGAGTTTTTCGTATGCGTGCGGCTTGGTTCCTTACGCCCCATCACGCCGACTGACGGTCCACGATGGTCGTGGTCAGCAGTCGTACGTAATCGGGCTCGACCTGCGCGCCGTGCATCATCGAAAGCACCAGTTCGGCCATCGCGCGGCCATGCAGCTGCGAATCCTGCCGCACCGTGGTGATCTTCGGCCGCGAGAGCACGGCGATCGGCGAATCGTCGAACCCAGTCACGGCGATGTCCTCCGGCACCCGGTAGCCGAACCGATTCAGCTGGTTGATGACGCCGAAGGCGATGTCGTCATTGGCGCACACGATGCCATCCAACTCGGCCAGCATCGGCTGGAAATCGGCCGTGGCCATCTCGCCGCTGGTCATCTCCCAGTCGTCCGAGAAGTACACGAGGCGTTCGTCGAACCGCTCCCCCATCGCCTCACGGAAACCCTTGAAACGGTTCGTGGCGGTCGGCGAATAGCCGGGGCCGCACACGTACGCGAGCCGCGTGCATCCGGCCTCGATGAGATGGCGCGTGATGTCGCGTTGCCCGTCCTCGTTGGCGAAGTCGACGGCGGGGAACGGCAGAACGCTGCGGTTGCTGACCTCCGAAATCACCACCGGACGGTCCGTGGTGAGGAAAGCGTCGGCCAGCACGTCGTCCTCGCTCAGGGAGAACAGCATGTAGCCGTCCGCGAAGTCGCTGTTGACCAGTTGCGCGATACGGCTGGTGGAGGCGTCCGTGTTGGCGATGAGCGTGACCATCTGATAGCCTGCGTCGCCGATGGTCTGGTTCGCGCCGATCATCGCGCGGGCCACACTGGACTGGATGAGCGTCTCGTTCGATTCGACCTGAATCACCAGGGCGATGGTCTGCGTGCGCTGCTGGGCTAGGGAACGGGCCGCCTGGTTCGGCGTGTACCGGGCGTCCTTGATGGCCTGGGCGATGCGCTCGGCGGCCGCCGGGGATACGTGCGCGCTGCCGTTGAGGTATCGGGAGACGGTGCCGTAGGACACGCCCGCCAGTCGCGCAACGTCGCGGATGGTCGCTTTCTTACCTGCCTTGGTCATGCTCCTCATCGTATTCGCGATTCTGGCGTTTTGCGGGGAACTGGCGTTTGCGACACACGCCCACCTTCGTTTGTGTGACCGGTTACACAGCGGATACACTGGGAGATGACGTGGATGCCGCCCGCCCTGGTCATCGGTTATCGTAGGGCAGGCGAATCGTATGCTCCGGCACGGTGCCGTGCCGCGGGCGGACAAGGAAAGGTGAGGTTTTGATGACTGATGTGACTGGCCTGGGCAACGTTCCTGAGATGCCCGATGCCGCCGGTTCTGCCGGCGCGGGCGACGCCGGTGGTGCCGCGGGCCGCAAGTCCGGTGCGGCCGCGGCCCCCGCAGTGCCGACCGCCGAACGCTTCGATCCGGCCTGGATCGCCGACCCGCGCGTGTTCGCCGTCAACCGGCTCGCCGCGCACTCCAGCCACCGGTTCTACGACCACGCGCCGGCCGCAGGCGAATCGATGGATCTGAAGCAGAGCCTCGACGGTACCTGGCGCGTGACCGTCACCGATCTGGCCGACTGGGCCGACCTGGCCGATGTGGAGGACGGCGCCGAGGAGGTGGCTGACGCCGATTTCGCGCGCCCCGGCTTCCCGGACGACGACTTCGACCAGATCGACGTACCCTCCTGCCTGGAGGTCAAGGGCCTACTCAAGCACCAGTACGTCAACCAGCAGTACCCGTGGTCCGGCCATGAGTCACCGCAGGCCCCGGACATCCCGGAGCACAACCATGTGGCCCTCTACCGCCGCACCTTCACGCCGAGCCCGAAAGTGGCCGAGGCGATCGAGGCCGGGCGCACGGTTACACTGACCTTCCACGGCGCCTCCACGGCCATCGCCGTATGGCTCAACGGCACGTTCGTGGGCTACTCCGAGGATTCCTACACGCCCAGCGAATTCGACGTGACCCCGCTGCTCACCACCGGCGAGAACCTGCTCGCGGTGGCCGTCTTCGAGTTCGCCTCCGCCAGCTGGCTGGAGGACCAGGACTTCTGGCGCATGCACGGCCTGTTCCGCTCCGTGGAGCTCACCGCCCAGCCGGCAGTGCACGTCGAGGACCTGCGCGTCACCGCGGACTACGACCACGTCAGCGGCGAGGGCGAGCTGTCCGTGGACGCCTTCGTGCGCAATGCGGCCGGCGCGGCATCGTTCGAGGCGGTGCTGACGGATGCGGCCGGCACCGAGGTCTGGCGTGAGTCGCGTGCCGCTGGGGTTGCGGTGTCCGGTGACGTTCCTGCCGACGATGATGGGACGACCGAAATCATCGCCCCCGAAGCCGGCGAACCGACTGCCAACGTTGGCGCAAACGGCACCTCCTCCACCGCCCTGACCTGGCATGCGAACGTTGGCCACGTCGACCCGTGGAGCGCCGAGGAGCCGACCCTTTACACGCTCACCGTCACCGCGCTGGACGCGGACGGTCGCGTCATCGAAACCGTGCCGCAGCGCGTGGGCTTCCGTCACTTCGCCATCGAGGACGGGCTCATGAAGCTCAACGGCAAGCGCATCGTATTCAAGGGCGTCAACCGCCATGAATTCGACGCCCGCGTCGGCCGCGCCCTCACCGAGGACGTGATGCTGCAGGACATCCGCGAGTTCAAGCGCCTCAACATCAACGCCGTGCGCACCTGCCACTACCCCAACCAGTCCCGCTGGTACGAGCTGTGCGACGAATACGGCATCTACATGATCGACGAGACCAACCTCGAGACCCACGGCACCTGGACCTACGGCGACGGTTCGTTCCACCCGGAGACCGCCGTGCCCGGCAGCCGCGACGAATGGCGCGCCGCCTGCGTGGACCGTCTCAACAGCATGATGCGCCGCGACTGGAACCATCCGAGCGTGGTCATCTGGTCGCTGGGCAACGAGTCATTCGGTGGCGACGTGTTCCGTACCATGCGCGACTTCGTGCACGCCACGGACCCCGCCCGCCCGGTGCATTATGAGAGCGTATTCAACGACCCCGAGTACAGCGACGTCACGGACATCATGAGCCGTATGTACGCCAAGCCGGACGAGATCAAGCAGCTGTACCTGTTCGGCGAGGACCAGAAGCCGTACATCTCCTGCGAATATTCGCACTCGATGGGCAACTCCACCGGCGGCCTGCACCTGTACACCGCGCTGGAGCAATACCCCAAGTACCAGGGCGGCTTCATCTGGGATTACGTGGACCAGGCCCTCTTCCAGCGTCTCCCGGACGGCACCGAACGGCTCGCATACGGCGGCGACTTCGGGGACCGCCCCACCGACTACGAATTCAGCGGCAACGGCATCGTCTTCGCGGACCGCAGCGTCACTCCCAAGGCCCAGGAGGTCAAGCAGCTGTATGCCAACGTTCGCCTCGTGCCGGATGAAAGCGGCGTGACCATCACCAATGACAACCTGTTCATCTCCACCGCTGGCTTCCGCTTCACCGCGCGCGTGCTGGTGAACGGCGTGGAGCGCTGGCATGCCGACTACCGCTTCGACGTGCCCGCCGGCGAGACGCAGCGCCTGCCCATCGCCTTCCCGCGCGTGACCGACCTGGTGCCGCTCGTCGGACGGTTCGAGGTGACCTACGAGGTCGACCAGCGGCTTGACGCGGCCACCGACTGGGCGCCGGCCGGCTACGAGCTGGCGTTCGGTCAGTACGTGGCCACCGTGTCGTTCGACGATGGCGCTGCGGCCGGCGACGGTGATTCCGCCGACGCTGACGGTAGCTTCTGGCCGCTGGCGATCACCGCCGAGGACGGCTTCAACGCCGGCATCCACACCGATTACGGCGAGGTGCTGCTCTCCAAGACCGCCGGCGGCATGGTCTCGTTCGTGCGCGACGGCCGCGAGATGGTCATCCGCCGCCCGAACCTCACGACGTTCCGCGCCCTGGTGGACAACGACCGAGGTTACGGCTCCGGATTCGAGCGCGCCCAGTGGTTCGCCGCCGGCCGCTACGCCCGTGTGACCGGCACGTCCATCGAGCGTAATGACGCCGGCCTGCGTGCGGTCTACCGCTACGAGCTGGCGGACGCCGCGCACACGCCCGTCACGGTGACCTACGAGGTCGATACGGCCCTGCGCGTGCACCTGACCGCCGAATACCCCGGCGAGGCTGACGCGGCCACGCTGCCCGCGTTCGGCATCGAATGGATGCTGCCGGCCCAGTACGACCGTCTGCGCTTCTACGGCCTCGGCCCTGAGGAGACGTACGCCGACCGCCTGCACGGCGCCAAGCTGGGCATCTTCTCGCGCACCGCAAAGCAGGACTTCGCGCCGTACCTGGTGCCACAGGAGACCGGCAACCACGAGGGCGTGCGCTGGGCGGAGATCACCGATGCGACCGGACATGGCATGCGCGTGACGGCCGGTGCAGGCGTTGGCTCGGGGGCGGATCTGGGGTTGGGCTCTGGCGAACCGTTCGCGATGAGTCTGCTGCCCTACAGCTCCCTGATGATCGAGGAGGCCACGCACGCCGACGAACTGCCGCCCGTGCGCCACACCTTCCTGCGCCTGCTGGCTGCCCAGATGGGCATCGGCGGCGACGACACCTGGGGCGCGCCCGTGCATCCCGAGTTCCAGCTGCCCTCCGACCGCCCGCTCAAGCTCGACGTGACGTTGGAGCTCATCTGACTTCACTGCTTGAGGGCTCTTGAGCGGGGGCTCTGAAGCCTTCCGTGCGGGACGATGCGCCGTTTTCTTGGTTTTCGGCGCATCGTCCCGCAGCTGTTAGTGCCGGTGTCGGGGCAGCCGCCATGCAAAATGGCGTATTTCCAGGGTTTTTGTGCTGCGATGATGCGGGACGATGCGGTTATGAAGTGACGAATGGGCGTATTGTCCCGCACCTTTGCGGGACAATACGGAGTTTTGTCCGATATTCCCGCATCGTCCCGCGCGATAGGGTGGAGTCATGCTGCGGTATCTGAGTTACTTCTCCATGTCGTTCATCATCGCGGGCGTGCTGTGGCCCATCGTCTCGGCGGTGCTGACCCTGCCGATTCTGGCGGTGCATTACCACCGTCACCATCGCCTGCGTCTGCTGTCGGCGGCGGCCGACTACCTGACCGTGCTGTACGTGCTGGGTCTCGTGGCGTTCACGCTCTACCCGATGCCGGACGAGCCGGAGTCCTTCTGCGAGGCCACGGCCGGCCAGTACGCCCCGCAGCTCGACCCGCTGCGCTTCATCGAGGACGTGCGGTACTCCGGCATGACCGGCGTGCTGCAACTCGTGATGAACGTGGTGCTGTTCGTGCCGCTCGGCTTCGTCGTCGCCCGATGGTTGCGCTGGCGATGGTGGGCGGTGCTGGCCTCCGGATTCGTGGTCTCCCTGCTCATCGAGACCTCGCAGCTCACCGGTTTCTGGGGACTGTATCCGTGCGCCTACCGTCAGTTCGATGTGGACGATCTGATCACGAACGCGCTGGGTGCGTTGGTCGGCTGCTGGCTGGCCGTGGCGTTCGGCCGATGGGTGCCGACGGCCTCGACGCCGGGGCGCGGCGACGTGAATCGGAAGCCGGGCGCGCTGCACCGGGCCGTGGCGTTCGCGATCGACATGATTTTCGTGGTGCTGGTGTACTTCCCGATTACGTTCGGCGTGGTGCTGCTGTTCTACAAGGTGGCCGAACCGTTGCAGAACGGCGATTTCACGCTGTTCGGCGGGCGTGTGACGGTTGGTGTGGATTGGCTGAACTTCGTGGCGCCTGCGGTGGGGCTGCTGGCGTTCCTGATATTCCAACTGCTGATTCCGGTGTGCCATCGCGGGCAGACGCTCGGCGGCATGTACACGCATATGACCGTGGAGACCAGGGATCGGCGCGGTGGATGGCGTGCGGCGTTCTACGTGCTGCGCACGGCGGTGTTGGGCGCGATGACGTTTGCGCTGATCGCGGGCATCGCCTTTGGCGGGCTGACGCTTCGGTATGCGCTGTACGGCTTCGCGGCACTGTTCCTCTTCGAACTGGTGGTCCGCCGCGCCCCGTGGGATCTGCTGCCATGATGCTGGCGTGATGCTGGCGGCGGGGCGGCAGGCGTGTCAGAACAAAAAGTCCGACGCATGGAGCAGAGAGGATTCGCCCCACACGCCGGACGTGTAAGCGCCCGCGGCGGGCCTTGTGGGCCCCTCGCGCCAGCGGGCAAGTCTTATGTAGTTGTCAGGGTGTCATAGTTTTTGGCTCCCCTCTCTGAGGGGAGCTGGCGGCGATAGCCGACTGAGGGGAGCTATACCGAGCTGAGATACTCCCCTCAGTCACGCTTCGCGTGTCAGCTCCCTTCACCGAAGGAGCCAAAAGTCAGATCACAGCACGCCTTGGGCGACCATCGCGTTGGCCACCTTGACGAAGCCGGCGATGTTCGCACCGGCCATCAGGTCGCCCTCCTCGCCGTATTCCTTGGCGGCGGCCAGGGAAGCGGCCACGATGGACTCCATGATGGACTTGAGCTTGGCGTCGGTCTCCTCGAAGGTCCAGGACAGACGGTAGCTGTTCTGGCTCATCTCCAGGCCGGAGACGGCCACGCCGCCGGCGTTTGCGGCCTTGGCCGGGCCGTACAGCAGGCCGTTGGACTTGTAGACCTCGATGGCCTCCGGGGTGGACGGCATGTTGGCGCCCTCGCACACCACCTTGCAGCCGTTGGCGACCAGGGCCTTGGCGGACTCCTCGTTGATCTCGTTCTGGGTGGCGCACGGCAGGGCGATGTCACACGGCACGGTCCACACGCCGGCGCAGCCCTCGTGGTACTCGGCACCCGGCACGCGCTCGGCGTACTCCTTGATGCGGCCGCGCTCGACCTCCTTGATCTGCTTGACCACATCCAGCTTGATGCCGTCCGGATCGTAGACGTAGCCGTTGGAATCGGAGGCGGTGACCACCTTGGCGCCCAGCTGCTGGGCCTTCTCGGTGGCGTAGATGGCCACGTTGCCGGAGCCGGAGATCACCACGGTCTTGCCGGCGAAGGAATCGTTCTTCAGAACGCGCAGGGCCTCCTGGGTGTAGTAGCACAGGCCGTAACCGGTGGCCTCGGTGCGGGCGAGCGAGCCGCCGAACTCCAGGCCCTTGCCGGTGAGCACGCCGGAGTACTCGTCGCGGATGCGCTTGTACTGGCCGAACAGGTAGCCGATCTCACGGCCGCCCACGTTGATGTCGCCGGCCGGAACGTCGGTGAACTGGCCGATGTGACGACACAGCTCGGTCATGAAGGCCTGGCAGAAGCGCATGACCTCGGCGTCGGACTTGCCCTTCGGGTTGAAGTCGGAGCCGCCCTTGCCGCCGCCCATCGGCAGCGTGGTCAGGGAGTTCTTGAGAATCTGCTCGAAGCCGAGGAACTTGATGACGCCCTCGTTGACGGTCGGGTGGAAGCGCAGGCCGCCCTTGTACGGGCCGATGGCGGAGTTGAACTGGATGCGGTAGCCGCGGTTGACCTGCACCTTGCCGGCGTCGTCCACCCAGGCCACGCGGAACTTGATCACGCGCTCCGGCTCCACCAGACGTTCGAGCACGCCGTTCGCCTCGTATTCAGGGTGCTTGGCGATGACCGGCTGCAGGGTGTCGAGCACCTCGTACACGGCCTGCAGGAACTCCGGCTGGTCGCCATCGCGCTTCTGGACCTGATCGTAGACGCGCTTGACGTACTCATTGGTAAGCATAGTGAAACTCCCCCTTGGGTTGGACTATCAAATAAGGCGCTTTCATTGTAGGTCCCAAGGGGGTGCCTGCCAAGAGTCTCGCTCGGATTACGGGAATTCGCGCGCGTGCCGTCCGCTCTCAGTGCGCGAAGTAGGTTTGCAGAATCACCGTGGTTTCGGTGCTGACCGGCACCGTGCGATGGATGAGGTTGAGCAGCTCCTCCAGCGCGCCCGGCGAGGCCACGCGCACCACCAGCACGAAGCTGGGCGCGCCGGCCACCGAATAGCAGGAGACGATGCCCTCGATGTCCCTGAGTTTGTCCGGAATCGAGGATTCGGCGGAATAGTCGAGCGGCGTCACGCTGACGAACGCGCTGATTGGCAGGCCGCGCTGTTCCTGATCGACGATGGCCTTGTATCCCTTGATGACCCCGCGCTTCTCCAGTTTCTGCACCCGCGACTGCGCCGCCGAGACGGACAGTCCGGTCGCCTGCGCCAACTGCGCGAGCGTGGCGCGGCCGTCGGCCTCGAGCATGGTGAGGATGCACTGGTCAGTGTCGTCGATGCCGGTCATGCTGCCTCCGTTTCCCGTGCGGTTCGTTTCTGGTTCCGCCGCCTCTTCGAGCCACTGTACCCGCTGCCGTCCGCCCGGATGGCTGAGGTCGGAGAATATCCTGCGGGTGCTGGTATTGGTGGGTATTATTCCGACCGAGTGTATCCAGAAACGTAATGTTTACATCTATGGTTGTTATTATATGCAATAATTCCATCAAAAGGTTTTTGTGAATGTAATTATTCCTGTGTGGATGGTGTTGATTGCATTGGCGTATCGCCGTCGGCATGGACCGGCTGTGCGAGGTGTTCGATGCCGGGCGAATGGAGGATTGGACATGCGGCAGTATTCCGTCGTTGCGCAGGCTGTGAAGTCCGGGACTATGGCACCCTCGTCCGCGTCGCCCGATTCTGCGATGCCGTCGGTCCCGGCGTCGCGGGCCATGATGATTTCACCGGCGATGCCTCTCTCCCCCGCGGCGCTCGATATCCCGCGCTCCGGAATCCGCGATGTGTTCGACCGTGTGGAGCGGGTTTCGGACGCTATTTCCCTGACCGTGGGCGAGCCGAGCGCCACCGCGGCCCTGCATATCGTCGAGGCCGCCTGCACCGCCGCGCGCGACGGGCGGACGCGCTACACGAACGTGCTCGGCATTCCCGAGTATCGCCGTGCGGTGGCGGACTATTCCGCTCGCGTGAAGGGACTTTCCTATGATCCCGAATGCGAGATCCAAGCCGTGGATGGTGCCACGATCGGCCTGTATCTGGCGTTGGCGGCCGTGGTGAGTCCGGGTGATGAGGTGATCATTCCCTCGCCGTTCTTCACCTCGTACGATGCGGAGGTGATGCTGGTGGGCGGCCGGCCGGTCACGGTGGCGCTGCGCCCCGAGAACGGCATGCGGGTCAATGCGGCGGACATCGAGGCGGCGATCACCCCGCGGACCCGTGCGGTGATCATCAACTCCCCCGGCAACCCGACCGGCGCGGTGACGTCGGCGGCCGAGATGGCGCGTATCGCCGACGTGTGCAAACGGCACGGCATCTGGGCGATTGCGGACGAGGTGTACCACCCGTTTGTGTTCGACGGCAATGGTGATGCTGGCGGTGCGGTGGCGCCGTCGATCGCCGCGGTGCCCGGTATGAAGGAACGCACGATCGTGGTGGAAAGCCTGTCGAAGACGTACGCGATGACCGGCTGGCGCATCGGCTACCTGCTGGCGCCCGCGTCGGTCATCGAACAGACCGGTAAAATCGCCGAGCTCATGCATTCCTCGGTCAATTCGTTGTCGCAATACGCCGGCGTGGCTGCGCTGACCGGGCCGCAGGACCACGTTGCCGCGATGCGCGAGGACTATCGCGCCAAGCGGCGGATCGTGCTCGACGGGCTTGCCGATTGCCCGGTGCTGCGTCTCATCCGGCCGCAAGGCGCGTTCTACGCCTTCGTGGACGTGAGGCTCACGGGGCTTGATTCGGACGAGTTCTCGCGGCGTCTGCTGGAAGAGGAGCGGGTGGCCGTGGTGCCGGGCGAGGCGTTCGGTGAGGAGGGGCGCGGTTTCGTGCGGCTCTCGTATGCGGGCGACGCCGATGAGCTACGTGAGGGCGTGGCGCGTCTGCGGGCCTTCGCCGAACGGGTTTGGAACCCTGTCACCGGGCGGCACAGCGTGTCGTACCATCCGGTGACGGTCATGGCGTGACGTATGCGCCGGCGCACTCGGCCAATCGGACGGATACGGATGGGAGTGCGGCTGGGCATGGATGAATAACCGGCGTTATGTTTGCGCGTCGACGAAGGGCGCGCAAACATAACGCCGGTTTGGGGATGTAAAAAGGCGCTATGTTTGCGGGGCCTTGGTCGGGCCGCAAACATAGCGCCGGTTTTGTCGGCTCCGCTGTCGAACGACGGTGACTGCAGACCGATCGCGCCGCGTGGGCGACGATTTGCTCACGCGGCGTGACCGGGAAACCCGGTGGGGTTCCTGTAGGCAGCGCCGAACGACGACAGTCGTGAGGGCATCACGCCGCGCGGGCGATAGCCTGCTCGTAGTCGTGGGTGCCCTTGAAGATCTCCTGCAACCACGGGTTGACGCCCTGCTTCTTGGCGCGGACGAGGATGTAGCCGAGCGCCAGCACGTTGGCCACGAGGGCGATCAGCGAGACCACGAGGTTCACATTCGGGTTGTTCACGGACTGGGTGGAGAACACGGAGTAGTCCTGGAACATCGGGAAGACCTGCGCGAACATGCACCAGATGGCCAGCGTGAACGCGCGGTTCTGGATCCAGCCGCCCTTGTTCCAGAAGAAGTTGGCCACGGTCGGGGCCAGCAGCAGCGCCAGGCCGCAGTACCAGGAGTGCGTGGGCAGGCAGTTGTAGGTGTAGCAGAAGTTCCACAGATCGTAGGCCACGATGAACACCCAGGTCATGTCCGGCCAGAGCATGTCGTCCTTCTTCTTGGAGGCGTAGATGCCGAACCAGCCGGTCATGCAGAAGATGTTGAGGATGCCGGCCACGCCGTTGAACACGTTGTGCCAGCCGCCGTACAGGGTCACGCCTTCGGTGGAGATCCAGGTGGTGCCCCAGCCGCGGATGGCGGATTCGAAGTCGGAGACCACGGCGATGAGGATGTTGATGGCCACGATCACGAACGGGAAGCACTTGAACCATTGCGATTTGCCGATGGAACCCCACTTGTACTTGAGGGCCATGAAGCCGATGCAGCCGATGGTGGCCGCGTACAGCTTGGCGTAGTGGAACCACGAGGTCATGTGCACGTAGGTGGGGTTGTTCAAGGCCCAATCGGCACCCATGGCGGCGGCCGTGTAGATGGTGATGAAGTAGACGGTCAGGATGGCCGGCACGATGAGGAAGGCGATGACGCCGCCCGTCTTGGTGCGGCGGGCCAGCTCGTTGGCGCCGATGAGGCAGCAGAAGACGAGAATCCATCCGATCCATTGATACACGGCATTGTCGCCGTAGACCTGAAACAGCATTGCTGTCCTTTCCTTTGTGGCTGTACGCCCGTCACCCTCGTCGGTGCCGGGCCGTTCGTGGGCCATTGGCGCTGGGCCGAGGCGTCATACGCTGCCATGCGCACGGTGTTGACGGAGCGTCAATTTCTCTCGCGGCTTATTGTAGCGCGCATTTTGACGCAGTGTCAACGTGGTGTGTTCCGTAGAATTCAGGCAAGTGAGAGGGGTAATAAACGAGGGGCCGGAGCCCGCTGGTTTAAACCTTTGGAATCCGGCCGTTTCCGCTGAATAAGGTCAGCGGCCTCGCCTGAGACTCAGACCAAGCACTATGAGTACGGTGATGATAATGACTGTGGATGCTCGCTGCCCAACTTGGTTGGCCAGGGCGATCAGCAGTCCTGTCATCAGCCCTTCTCGATACTGCCGGTCCTGTCGTCTCGGACGGTCGTCATGGCCGTTGTCTTCGTCCATGAAAACCTCCTTGTTGACTTATAGATTGAGGCCGCGCCGACTGGTGTGACCTCACCTTCCCGGAACCCGCGTCAACAGTGTCCGGTCGGGTCCGTTCAGTTTACGGGTGAGGTTCGATGGAGGCTGGTATGCTGTGCCGTAACGGCAAGGCCGCGTCAACTTCGGGGCAATCTTCTAGGCGGCGCCACTGACTTTCGCTCCGATGGGCCGAACTGTTGAGGCTTCCTTGGCCTCGCTTATAGATTGAACGTCCGGTGTTGAAAAATGCCGGACGTTTTTATTGCAAACGAAAAAACCCTTGGAATCGGGTTGATTCCAAGGGTTTTGGTGGTGGAGCATACCGGATTCGAACCGGTGACCCTCTGCTTGCAAAGCAGATGCGCTACCAGCTGCGCTAATGCCCCGTGGGAAAAAAATAGCGGCATGAAGCCGCTGTTATTTTCTGTGGGCCCAGGAGGACTTGAACCTCCGACCTCATCCTTATCAGGGATGCGCTCTAACCAGCTGAGCTATGGGCCCGATCCATGCACTTCAAAAGCGCACAAGTGATTACAATACCACCGAACGTGCAGGTGTCAACGAGGTGGGCGCTTCGGCGTGTCGCATTGAATGACAATGCTTCGTCTGTTCCGGGGGTGCTGAGCGCGTCGCGCGCAATTCGCGTACGGGCGATGATAGAACCAAGATGATTGGTGATTGGTCCTGAACGGCGAAGGCGGGCGAAGGGGCGAAGATGGGCGGATTGGATAATCGCGATAGTTCCTCGGCGGTTCTGACGGTACTGGAGGTGGCCGCGCGCATCGGCTTGGCCGAACCGGTGGTCGCCGAACTGCGGCGCATCGACGAGTCCGGCGAGGCGCTATCGGAAAGCGGCATGGAAGCCGTGCGCGGGCTTGCCGATTCCCGGCGACGAGTCGAATCATGGGAAACGCTCAAAGCCGAGCTCGCCGGCGGCGACCCAAACGGCCTGCGCATGCTCTACTGGATGCTCTACGCAGCCGGCCGGTACACATACCCCGCATACCGCCGCATGGGCATTCCCGACGACATATTCGATGCCACCATGGGCTGCTTCGCGCGGTTCGTCGGCGAACATCGGACCAGTTACGGGCGGTACGGGTTCGACCGTGACTTCTGGACGTACCGTGAGCTGAGCGCACGACTGTTCCGGCTCGGGTCGCTGGAATTCGAGTTGGCCTACGACACTGCCGATGTGCCGTTGATTGCGGGTTTGCCGCGCGTCATCAACGTGCACATCCCGTCCGATGCGTCGCTCGACCCCGCCCAATGCGACCGGTCCGTCGACGAATCGCGTGAGTTTCTCGCCCAATTCTTCCCCGATTGGTCGGGCCTGCCGTACTGGTGCGAATCGTGGCTGCTCTCCCCCGCGCTCGAACGACTGCTGCCCGAAAGCTCGCGTATCCTCGCCTTCCAGCGTCGATTCGACATCCGCGAGACCCATCCGGACGCGCCGGACTGGCGTGAGTGGGTGTTCCGGCGGTGTGATGCGCCGATTGCCGAGCTCCCCGAGCACACGTCGCTGCAACGCAATATGAAGCGGTTCCTGCTTGCGGGCGGCAAAGTCGGCGTCGGCATCGGGTGCCTGCGGTGAGGTGCGCAGATGGCCGTTTGCAGGCTGTCGGTGGTTGATTCGTGTGATGCGTGGATTGTCGGTTGTGCGACTTCACGCAACTGGTTTTACCGGCAATCTCCCTGAGAATCGGATCGCGCAGAAAGGGTGCGAATGGTTGCATCATTGGTCCGATGGCATTGCGGTGTCGCGCGACGATTGCACAATGACCGCATGAATATCGACGGGCTTGAAGTACAGGTGGTACGCAAACCCATCAAGAACATGTATCTGCGCATCAAGCCGCCGAACGGCGAAATCGTGATCTCCGCACCCCGGCGCATGTCCGATCGCACCATCATCGACTTCGTGCGGGGTCGTCGTTCGTGGATCGACATGCACGTGCGGAAGATGGCCGAGGCGCGCAGACGGTCGCTGGATATGAGCGGACTGGACGGCGGTGCCCTTCCGCGTGACGGGCATGGCGGGCGTCCCGCCCGTCCCGGCGTTGGCGGGAATCGCGAATCAAACAACGGCAGGCCCGCAGGTGATGGTCGTGCGAACGACGCCGGAGCAACCCCGCCCACCTTCGACCGCACCGCGATCTGGAGCGACGAACGCAAGGCCCGTGCCGCAGCCGGCATCAACGCGCAACTGCCGGGATTGCTGGCCAAATGGGGTCCGGTGATCGGCCGGGCGCCCACGCATATCACGTTGCGCGTCATGACCTCGCGCTGGGGCTCGTGCACGCCGGCCACCGGCCGCATCCGGCTGAACCTGCAACTGGGGCTCATGGAACCGCGATTCCTGGAGTACGTGCTGGTGCATGAGATGACGCACCTGTGGGAGCGCGGCCATGGCGCCGGATTCCAGCGCCGCATGAGCGCCTATCTGCCGAATTGGCGGCAACTGCGCCTCGAACTCAATCGCCGCGTGGTGCTGTAGCCCGGCTACCCGCCCTGTTACCGCCGGTCGCCGGCGATGTGGCTGATGGCCTGGTCGGATTCGTCCACGATGCGCCGCATGGTGGCCTCGGCCGCCGCGCCGTCGCCCTTGCGGATTAGGGCCGCGACCTCGGTGTGCCAGTTCAATGCGGTCTGGTCGGCCGTCTTGGGCATGAGCTCGTGCTGCGTGCGGCCGGTCAGCGTGGAGGCGATCACCTCCCCCAGGGCCGCGAACATCAGATTGCCGGACGCCTCCAGCAGCGTGCGGTGGAAGAGGATGTCCGCCTCCAGATACTCGGATTCGTCGGCGTGGTCGGAATGCGCCACCATGCCGATGGCCGCCTCGGTCAGCGTGGCCCAGTGCTCGGGCGTGGCGTTGGAAGCCGCCAATCGTGCCGCCGCGGGCTCCACGGCCGCGCGCAGCTGAGACAGCTCATGCAGTGCCGCGATGCGATGCGGGCCGCGCAACCGCCAACGGATCACCTGCGGATCCAGAATGTTCCATGATTCAATCGGATTGGCCGTGGCGCCTGCCTTGCGTTTGACGCTGACCAGTCCCATCGATTCCAGCACGCGCGTCACTTCGCGCGTCACCGTACGTGATGGCGTCGCGTCGCCGCCCATGTCCGGCTCGGGCAGCCGCTCCCCCGCCGCGACCGTGCCGCCGACCACGGCCATGCCCCACTCGTCCAGCAGTCGGTCGTGCAGCGACATTTCCGGGGTGACGATGGTCTGGGCGGCGCCGGCGGCCTTGCTGCCCGCATCGTCAGCGCCGGCCTTGATGCCGGTCGCGGCAACGGTGTCATTACCGGCGTCACCGGTGGCAAAACTCACGTCGGCGGCACCCGTCGTATCGGAATCAATGGAGCGTTCGGAAGTCATAACGCAAGTATCCCACGCGCCGACGAATATGGCATACATATTCAACACGCCGAACGTAACACGTATTGCGTAATCCATAAAACGGTTTTATATTGGATGTCAACATACAAAATGTATGAGATGACAATGAAACGTCATCCAAATACAACGACTCAAAGAAGAGATGGATTATGAATACACTCGTTCTGGCCGAAACCGCGCAGGCCGTCCAGCTCAATAGCACCCAGCTCGGCATCAGTGTGGTGGCCAGCATCGTGGTGCTGATTCTGCTGGTCACCGTGGCCAAACTGCACCCGTTCGTCTCGCTGCTGCTCTCCTCGCTGGTGGTCGGCATCGGCTCCGGCTACGGCCCGGTGGCCACCGTCGAGAGCTTCTCCACCACCTTCGGCTCCACGATGGCCTCCGTGGGCATCCTCGTGGGCCTGGGCGCCATGCTCGGCCGCGTGCTCATGGACACCGGCGCCGCGGACAGCATCGTCGACACGCTGCTCGCCAAGACCTCCACCAAGATGATCCCGTGGACCATGGCCCTGATCGGCGCCCTCATCGGCCTGCCGATGTTCTTCGAGGTCGGCCTCGTGGTGCTCGTGCCGGTGATCATCCTCATCACCCGCCGCTCCAAGCTCCCGCTCATGCGCGTGGCCATCCCCACCCTCGCCGGCCTGTCCGTGATGCACGCCTGCATGCCGCCGCAGCCCGGCCCGCTCGCCGCCCTGAGCTGCTTCAAGAACGGTTCCGTGGGCATCACCATGATGTTCGGCCTGCCCATCGCCGTGATCACCGCCGCGCTCGTGGGCCCGCTGTTCTCCAAGTTCGCCGCCCAGTGGGTGCCGGTCGGCGCCCCCGCCAACTTCGACACCGGCAAGGGCCGCGTCGACGCCGACGGCAACCCCGTGACCAGCAAGCCGCCGTTCGCCCTGTCCGTGCTGTGCATCCTCGTGCCGGCCATCCTCATGCTCGGCAACGCCATCTTCGAAATCGCCGCCCCCGACCAGGCCAACTCCAGCGCCCTGTACGCCCAGGTGTTCGCCTTCTTCGGCAAGCCCGCCATCGCTTTGGCCACCGCCGTGATCTTCGCGATGATCGTGCTCGGCCGCACCACCCACATGACCTGGAAGGCCGTCAACGACTCCCTCAAGGCCGCCCTGCCCCCGATCGCCGGCATCCTGCTCATCGTCGGCGCCGGCGGCGGCTACAAGGGCGTGCTCGTGGACACCGGCATCGGCGAGATCATCGGCAAGTTCGTGGAAAGCTCCTCCATCTCCATCTTCCTGCTCGCCTGGATCATCGCCGCGTTCGTCCGCGTGGCCACCGGCTCCGCCACCGTGGCCATCATCACCACCGCCGGCATCCTCGGCCCGGTCGTGGACCAGATGGGCGTCACCGCACCGGCCATCGCCCTGCTGGTGATCGCCATCGGCGCGGGCTCCGTGTTCCTCTCCCACGTCAACGACGCCGGTTTCTGGCTCATCAAGGAGTACTTCGGCCTGGAGGTCGGCGAGACCTTCAAGACCTGGACCGTGCTCGAATGCCTGCTGTCCGTGGTGGTGCTCGCCCTCGTCATGCTCTGCAGCATCTTCGTGCCGCTGGTCTAGCCGAGTCCCGCAATCCCCGCGATTCCACAAACCCGACCGGTGCCGCCTGGTTTCCTTCCTTCCTTTCCGCCGACGGCACCGGCCCTACTCCCTTACCAATCGTTCGTAATCCACTTCCTCATCACCGCTGAAAAGAGACTTCCATGACCATCGCGACCGCCGAACACACCGACATCATCACCGCCAACACCATCCCCGCGGACTACTTCGCCACTACTAAGCCGATTATCGTGCTCATGGGCGTGTGCGGCTGCGGCAAGAGCACCGTCGCCACCCACCTGACCGAGCGCTACGGCCTGAAGTACGCCGAGGCCGACGATTTCCACCCGCAGGCCAACATCGACAAGATGGCCGCCGGCATCCCGCTGACCGACGAGGACCGCTGGCCGTGGCTCGACACCCTCGCCTCCTGGATCGACGAGCGCGTGGCCGCCGGCGAGGCCGCCGTGGTGACCTGCTCCGCCCTGAAGAAGGTCTACCGCGACAAGCTGCACCGCCCGGGCGTGGTGTTCGTCTACATGCAGGGCACCTTCGACGAGGTGATGGACCGCCTCTCCCACCGCGAGGGCCACTTCATGAAGCCGAGCATGCTCAAGAGCCAGTTCGACATCCTCGAGGAGCCGGGCGACGACGAGGTGCACGTCAACGTGCATATCGGCCTGGCCGACCCGGACCAGGAGGCCATGGCCGTGGCCGGTGCGCTGAACCTGTGACTTTCGAAGACCTGTAGACCTGACGACATAGACCCAACGAACTTGCGAAATTTGAAAGAAGGCAACGAAATGCAGATGGGAATGATCGGCCTCGGCCGAATGGGCGGCAACATGGTCAAGCGCCTGCGCGAGGACGGACATACGATCGTGGGCTTCGACATGAACCCCGACTCCGGCCGCGACGTGGACTCGCTGGAGGCCCTGGTGGCGGCGCTCGACGCCCCGCGCGTGGTGTGGGTCATGGTGCCGGCCGGCGCCCCCACCGACTCCACCGTGGAGCGACTCGGCGAGCTGCTGGAACCGGGCGACATCGTGGTCGACGGCGGCAACTCCAAGTACACCGAGGACCGCGAGCATGCGGCCGCCCTGGCGGAGAAGGGCATCGGCTTCCTGGACTGCGGCGTCTCCGGCGGCGTGTGGGGTGCCGAGCGCGGCTACGCGCTGATGATCGGCGGCTCGGACAAGGACTACGAGACCGTCCTGCCGATCTTCCAAAGCCTCAAGCCGGAAGGCGAGTACGGTCTGGTGCACGCCGGCCCGGTGGGCGGCGGCCACTTCGCCAAGATGGTGCACAACGGCATCGAATACGGCATGATGCAGGCGTTCGGCGAGGGCTTCGCCACCATGCTGCGCAGCGAATACGTCACCAACCCGGCCGAGACCATGACCTCCTGGCGTACCGGTTCCGTGGTGGCCAGCTGGCTGCTTGACCTGCTCGACAACGCCACCAAGGACGATCCGGAGCTCAAGAGCGTGCCGGCCGTGGCCAACGAGTCCGGTGAGGCCAAGTGGATGGTCGAGGCGGCCCTGGAGCTCGGCGTGCCGGTGCCCACCACCGCGGCCGCCCTGTGGCAGCGCCAGACCTCCCGCGGCGGCGCCGACGACATCCTGCGCGTGGTGACCGCCCTGCGCGCCCAGTTCGGCGGCCACGTGACCAAGGTGGACGAGATCGCCACGCACTGAGTGGCCGCTGAATGCGCATTTGGGCTGAAGGAACGAGGCCCGGTGTGCTGCCGGCTACGATTGCTGCCGATCTTGGCTCCGAACCGGTCCGTGCGGTGGCAGTTCTGACGGATTGCGGGCGTCTCCTCCGGTTGTGCGGGAAAGAGTGTCCGGACGCCGGGTTGGTTGCCACCATTATCGTTTCGGTATTTGCCCCGGTGTGCATGTCAACCGATTGACATGCACACCGGGGCAATTTTTCGTGTCCCGATATGCGATTTTGCGTGTTTTTTGATTGCCGGGGCAAGAGTGGTTGGATCGACAACGAAGTCGCGGATTGAAGATTGGCGGAATTCCGCGGTTTCTGGCAAATGCGGTCTGCGGCGAATCCGTATTGCGCGAGAGCATTTTGCCCCGGTATGCGAAAATCGGCCGGAATGGGCTGCCGGGGCAAGTGGATTTGTTCCCAGCAATCATGTCAATCGATTGACGGGCATATGGGGGTGCGCCATGGAGGGCATGCACCACAATCACGGCCTCGCCGACTGCGGATTGGTCCAAGAATGACCCACGTTGCGCGGCCGCGCAGTGGCTCCCGTACGGCTACGGACGCCCGTTACCGCGTGGTCTCGCGCTGCACGAGGTCGAACGTGGTGGTGTAGGTGCCCGGCGCCGCATCGGAACCCTCGATGCGGGCGATGAGCAGGTCGATGGAGAGCTGCGCGTACTGCTCGATATGCGGGTTGATGGTGGTGAGCTTCGGGCTGGCGAACCGCGCGTCCGGGGTGTTGTCGAAGCCGATGACCTGCACGTCTTCGGGGATGGAGATGTGGTGGTTGGCCAGTGCGGACATGGCGCCTAGGGCCACGGCGTCGTTCGCGCAGCACAGCGCGTCGAACGGCGCACCGGAACGGATGATGGCCTCGGCGGCGGTCTCGCCGTCCTCGCGGTCGAGTCGTCGGCAAATGCCTACCAACGTCGGGTCGATGGGCGTGCCGGACTCCTGCATGGCCGTGACATAGCCCTTGAAACGCAATGGCGCGTTGCCTTCGCTGGCCGCGGCGATGTCGGTGTACGCCGTGGGGTCCCCTCCCCGGCCCGTCAGCTGTTCGGGTGCTCCTATGAATCCGACGTGCCGGGCGCCGTGATTCAGCAGCCATGCGGTGGCATGCCGCGCGCCCTCCAGGTTGGGGAACATGACCGTGTCCACCGCGTCGTGCGCCAGGTAGTCGCCGGTGAGCACCACCGGATACGACTGCTTCAGATAGTTATGCTGCTCGGGAATCGGCGAATCGGACAGGAACACCCAGCCATCCGCGCCGATGCTGTAGGTCTCCTCGATCAGCGCGGGAAGCCCGCCGTCCAGCCCGTAGTAGGTGGCGATGATGACGCGATAGCCCTTGGTCTTGGCGTATTGGGTGAGCGTGTCCGCGAAATTGCCGTTGAACGGCTGCGCGAAATTCGGCAGTGCCAGGCCGATGGTGTGGCTCATGCCGGTACGCAGGGTACGGGCCGCGGCGTTGGCGTGGTAGCCGAGTTCGCGCATGCTGGCGATGATGCGCTCGCGGGTCTCCGGGCGCATGCGTCCGCGGTCGTGGATCACGTCCGAGACCGTCTTCGGCGAGACCTGCGCGTGGGCCGCGACTTCGGCGAGCGTGACACGTTTGGCCATGATCCTCCAGCACTACTTTCTTCCACTGCAACGCTATGGTTCCGCCCGCTCCGGGCGTGGGGTCCGGTTCGGGCTCGTCGGCGGCGCGGGTCCGGGACGGGCCTGCGATTGCTCCGAACGAGTCCGCCGGGCTGTCGGCCGACGTGTCGCCCGTGTCGCCGGCGCGGGCCGGACGGGTGGGCCGTCCTGTCCGCGCCGGTGGCCGTCCATCCTGAACCGGATGAGCCCCGGCTGTCGGCGGACGAACCAAGGAACCAAGCCATGCGAACCCTGCCATTGTAGGCATCCGGCCCGTCGGACGCCGGAATCTTCAAGGATTCGGGCACGATTCCGTAACGAACCGACAGCGTGCGACACGCCGAAGTCCATTTTGACTCAACGATTACTCAAACAGGTGTATCGTAGGTGGCACAACGTTGAGGCAAGCAGGGACGCCATATTGACTCAACGCTGAGTCAATATCGACATCGCAGTGGTATAACGCAACAAAAGACAATCGAAAGGACGCAGGATGTCCACTAACGAACAGACCGCAGCAGTGTGGAGCGGCCACGTCACCGACGAGGAGCAGCCCAAGGCCCCCATCATCATCGGCATCGCCACCGGAGTCGGCGCTCTGCTGTGGTTGGCCCCGTTCATGGGCCTCAACTCCGTGCTCAACCCGGCCAAGCTGGCCGCCATCATGGGCGGCGCCGGCGCCGAGGTCAACAACTACCTCGCCATGCTGGGCACGCTGGGCGCCATCGTCTCCACCATCACCACGATCATCATCGGTGCCCTGACCGACATCACCCGTTCCCGCCTCGGCCGCCGCACCCCGTGGATCCTCGCTGGCTCCCTGCTCACCGCGGCCGTCATGGTGGGCCTCGGCCTGGTCCAGGACCGCGCGCACCTGTGGATCTTCACCGTGCTGTGGTGCCTCATCCAGACCTTCATCAACATGATCGTGGCCCCGCTCATCGCCGTGATCGCCGACCGCACCGCCCCCAAGCACCGCGGCCTGATCTCTTCCGTGTACGCCATCGGCTACATCATCGGCCAGTACGGCGGTCCGGTCATCGGCGGCTTCTTCATGTCCGACGCCAACCCCGGCCTGGTCAACACCGGCTACTACGCGCTCGCCGTCATGATGCTGCTCTCCGGCCCGGTGGCCGCGGTCCTCATGCGTGAGAAGTCCAGCCTCGGCATGCCCAAGAAGAGCTTCGACGCCAAGGTCTTCGCCGACACCTTCAAGTTCCCGACCAAGGGTGCCTCCGACCTGTACAAGGCCCTGTTCGGCAAGATGATGATCAACATCGCCGTCACCGGCTTCTCCGTGTACCAGGTCTTCTACCTGACCTCCGGCATGGGCGCCGACCAGTCCACCGCCGGCAAGTACATCTCCGCCATGGGCGTGGCCACCATGATCACCGCCATCATCTTCGCGCCGCTGTCCGGCCCGGTCTCCGACTTCCTCAAGACCCGCAAGAAGCTCGTGGCCTTCTCCGCCGTGCTCACCGCCATCGGCACCATCATCCCGTTCATCTACCGCGAGCCGGTTTCCATGGTCTGGTACGGCGTGGTCGCCGGCATCGGCGCGGGCATCTTCTTCTCCGTGGACCAGGCCCTCAACATCGAGGTGCTGCCCAACCCGGAGAACGCCGCCAAGGACCTCGGCATCCTCAACTTCGCCAACACGGGCGCCCAGATCCTCGCCCCGGTGGTCGGCGCCGTCCTGTTCAACATCCTCGGCGGCCAGTACATGCCAATCCTGCCGTGCCTGTCCGTCATCGCCCTGATCGGCGCCGTGCTGGTCATGACGATCAAGAAGGTCCGCTAAGGGCCCGGACGCAAAGGAAAACGCCATGAGCAAGACACTCGACCATATCCTCTTCGGTGCCGCCTACTACGACGAGTACATGCCCGAGGACCGCCTCGACAAGGACATCGCGCTGATGAAGGCCGCGCACATCAATACCGTGCGCATCGCCGAATCCACCTGGAGCACGATGGAACCGCAGCCCGGCGTGTTCGACTTCTCCCACATCGACCGCGTGCTCGACGCCATGGCCGCGGCCGGCATCGACGTGATCATCGGCACCCCCACGTACGCCTTCCCGTCCTGGCTGTCCAACATGTACCCGGACGTGCTGGAGACCACCCACAAGGGCAAGGCCATCTACGGCGGCCGCCAGATCATGAACATCACCGACGCCTCGTTCCTGTTCTACGCCGAACGCGCCATCCGCAAGCTCATCGCGCACGTGGCCGGCCACAAGGCCGTCATCGGCTACCAGGTGGACAACGAGTGCAAGTACTACGACGTGGTGTCCAACAACGTGCAGAAGCTGTTCGTCAAGCACCTGCGCGCGAAGTTCCACGACGATCTCGACGCCATGAACCTCGCCTACGGCCTCGACTACTGGTCCAACCGCATCAACTCCTGGGACGACTTCCCGGACGTGACCGGCGCCACCGGCACGATCAACGGCTCGCTCAGCTCCGAATTCGACACCTTCCGCCGCAAGCTCGTGACCGACTACATCGGCTGGCAGGCGGACATCGTGCGCGAGTACGCCCGCCCCGGACAGTTCGTCACGCACAACTACGACCTCGAATGGCGCGGCTACTCCTACGGCCTGCAGCCGTGGGCGGACGACTACGAGACCTCCAAGCACCTGGACATCGCCGGCGTGGACATCTACCATCCGGGCGAATCGCACCTGACCGGCCGTGAGATCGGCATGGGCGGCGACCTGACCCGCTCCTTCAAGGGCGGCGAGAACTGGCTGCTCATCGAGACCCAGGCGCAGGGCCAGAACGGCTGGCTCCCCTACCCCGGCCAGCTGCGTCTGCAGGCCTACTCGCACCTGGCCAACGGCGCCGATTCGGTGATGTACTGGCACTGGCACTCCATCCACAACTCCTTCGAGACGTACTGGAAGGGCCTGCTGAGCCACGATTTCGAGCCGAACCCCACCTATGAGGAGGCCGGCGTCTTCGGCGGCGAGATCGAGCGCGTGGGCTCGCACCTGGTGAACCTGAAGAAGCGCAACAAGGTCGCCATCATGATGAGCAACAAGGCCCTGACCGCGCTCACCCGATTCACCATCGAGACCGGCTTCCCGGACCCGAACCCGTACGACGAGGGCGTCTCCGGCCTGACCACGTACAACGACGTGATGCGCTGGCTGTACGACGCGCTCTTCGACCTCAACATCGAGGCCGACTTCGTGCCGTACACCGCGCCGCTCGACGTGCTGGAGCAGTACAGGCTGCTCATCACCCCGGCCCTGTACGTGGCGGACGAGGGCCTGATCGGCCGCGTGCGCGCCTACGTGGAGCGCGGCGGTAACGTGCTCGCCACGTTCAAGTCGTTCGTGACGGACGACAACGTGAAGGTCTACCACGACCGTCAGCCGCACAACCTCACCGACGTGTTCGGCGTGAGCTACAACCAGTTCACCAACGACATGACCGACGTGGAGGTGGCCTTCAAGGGCGCCCTGGACGGCACTGAGGCCGTGCGGCCGCAGCACTTCCTGGAGCTGCTCAAGCCGGCCGAAGGCACGGAGGTGCTGGCCGACTACGGCGAATCCGTGTGGGGACAGGCCGGGTATGCGGCGATCACGCGCCACGGGTTCGGCAAGGGCTCCGCCGAATGGGTCGGCACGATGACCTCCACCGACGAGATCAAGCCCGTGCTGCTGGAGGCCGCCCGCCGCGCCGGCGTGGTGGATTGGTCCACCGACGACTTCGCGGGCACCCCGGTGCGCGTGCGCCGTGGCGTGAACGAGGCCGGCAAGTCCGTGACCTACTTCCTGAACTACTCCGGCAAGGCCGTGCAGTTCAAGGCGCCGATCGCGGGTGCCGATTTGCTGGCCGGTACTTCGGTGGCCGTCGGCGACGAGGTCGGCATCCCCGCCTGGGGCGTCCTCATCATCGAGGGCTGATACCGCGCGAATGCAGGCGTAATCTGGCTCCCCTCTCTGAGGGGAGCTGTCAGCGAAGCTGACTGAGGGGAGTAAACGTCACAGTTCTGAAAAACTCCCCTCAGTCGTCTACGACGACAGCTCCCCTCAAAGAGGGGAGCCAGAATCTGTATATGAGCTCTACTGTGCGGCTATCTCACGCCAGATGGCTGCGCATGAACCACTGGAACTTTTCGAGCTGCTGGACGTGGTCCTGGATGATGTTGGAGCTCACGAAGTCCAGCTCGTCCAGTTCGGCCACGGCCTTGCGGTCGTCGGCGATGAAGGCGTCGTAGTACTCGATGAGGGCCTTGAGGTACTCCTCGGTGCCGGCGCGGCCGTCCACGTCGAACGGCTTCCACGTGCGGTTGCGGACGATGGCGTCCGCGCGGCCGTCCGGGGTGCCTCCCAGCGTGGCGATGCGCTCGGCGGTCTCGTCCGCCTGGGCCAGCACGGATTCGACCTCGGGGTCGAGCATCTCGTGCACGGCGATGAAGTTCGGTCCGGTCACGTTCCAGTGCGCGTGCTTCAAGACTAGGGCGGCCTCCTGCTCCTGGCTCAGGCGGTTCTGCAGGATGGCGATGGCTTTCTCGCTGGTCGCCTCATCGAGACCGGGAACCACGAATGCAAGTGTCATGATGTTTCTTCCTTTCATGTTTGGGAACAGTCATTCCAGTTTAGGTGTTCCGCCATTCGCACAGGCCCGGAGCGAACGTGGGAAGAATCACGTAGAACTTGTTGACGAGGCTTTACCGAAAGTGGTGCTATTCGGGACTACCCCTCAGTCAGCTCCGCCGACAAGGGGAGCCAAGGGATTTATGCCTCGGCGACCGGCGCGTGGTCGGGAGCGCCCGCTTTTCTTACCTCAATAGTCTCGATGCGGCGGCCGTCGACCTTGGTGACGACCATGTCGTAGCCGTCGTCTGAATGCAGCACGTCGCCCGTCGCGCCCATCTTGCCGGTGTGGGCCAGGAAGTAGCCGGCCACGGTCTCGTACGGGCCGTCCTCCAGTTCGATGCCGGTCAGGTCGGCGAAGTCCTCGATGGTCATGCTGGCCTCGATGGTGGCCACGCCGTTGACGAACGCGGTGCGGGTGGTGCGCTCGCCGCCCTTCTCGGTGGGCAGGTCGTACTCATCGCGGATATCGCCCACGAGCTCCTCGGTCATGTCCTCAAGCGTCACGATGCCGTCTGTGCCGCCGTACTCGTCGATGACCACGGCCAGATGGATGCCGCGCTTGCGCAGCATCTCCAGGGACGGCAGCAGCTTGGACGTGCCGGGCAGCGAGATGCCCTCGCGTGTCACGTCGCGCACGGTCTTGGCGTTCGGGTCGCGCACGTCCAGCAGGTCGCGCACATGCACGAAGCCGATCACGTCGTCGAAATCCTTGCCGGTCACCGGGTAGCGGGAGTACGGCTGGTCGCGCACGAACGCGGCGGCATCGGCGATGGGCTGGTCGCCCTCAATGAACACCACGTCGGCGCGCGGGCGCATCACCTCGGCCACGATGGTCTCGGAGGCGTCGAACACGTCGTCCAGAATCGTGCGCTCGTCCTTCGACAGGTTCGTATTGGAGCTCACCAGCACGCGCAGCTCGTCGTCGGATACCTCGGATTCGGTCTGCTGCGGGTCGAAGCCCAAGAGGCGCACGATGCCGTTCGTGTTCTTGCCGATGAGCCAGATGATCGGGCGGCAAACGGTGGCGAACACGTCGATGGCCGGCACCACGGCGCGCGCGATTTGCTCGGTGCGCTGCATGGCGATGCGCTTGGGCACCATCTCCGAAATCACGATGGAGCAGTAGGAGATGATGAGCGTCAGGATGATGTTCACCAGTCCGCCGGCGATGCCGGTGGGCACGCCCCAGCTCTCCACCGTGGGAATCAGGTAGGGGGCGATCGAGGAGGCGCCGAACGATGCGGACAGGAAGCCGGAGAGCGTCACGCCGATCTGCACGGTGGACAGGAAGGTGTTCGGGTCGCGCGCGATCTTGGCCACCTTCGCGCCGCGGGCGTCCTCCTGCTCCATCTGCTCGATCTGCGAGCCTCGCAGGGAGACCAGTGCCAGCTCGGTGCCGGAGAACACGGAGCCGATGACCAGGAACACGAAGATCAGGAGGATGTTCAAACCAAGTGACATACCGCCAACTCTAGGGGAGTGGGGAGTCAATACCCGCGGCAGCGCGGTGGATTACGCGATTCGTGTGCAATCCACCGCGCTGCTGTTTCCGGCATCCCCGCGTTCCGTTGCCCATCGGCATCATCGCCGGTAATTACCGTGAGCCGTCGCTACCGCCGGCGCATTTTGGCCGCCGCGTTGCTCACGCACACGCGCAGCACCACGGTGAACACCACCACCATCAGCACGAGGATGCCCAGGTCGAACCAGAACTGGTCCGCGGTGTGCTCCCACAGGTCGTCCTTCTTGAACGTCGGCACCTTGGTGGGGCCGTACAGCAGGCCGTTCAAGTCGATGTCCGAAGCGGCCGCGGAGAAGCCCCAGCGGCCCGGGAACACCATGCTCAGCTGGTCGAGTCCGTCGCGCCCGGTCACCGGGATCATGCCGCCGGAGAACACGAGCTGGGCCATCACCAGAATCACCAGAAGCGGCATGGTCTGCTCGCCGGACTTGACCAGCGCCGAACCCACCTCGCCCAGCATGGCCGAGGCCCACGCGGTGAGCCACACCACCAGCACCAGTTCGGGAATACCCGAGTCGGTGAGCACGCCCTGATCCGGGTGCGGCTTGCCCAGGCTCACGGCCGTCACCAGCAGTGCGGCCTGCAGCAGCGTCTGCAGACCCATGACGATGAGCTTCGAGCACGTGTACGACGTGGGGGAGAGGCCCACCGCGCGCTCGCGGTCGTAGATGGCCCTCTCGGAGACGATGTCCCTCACGGACAGGGCCGAGCCCATGAAGCAGGCGCCCAGGATGATGAGCGAGAGCAGCTGGTTCGGTTCGGTGGCGGCGTCCTTGAAATCGGGCTCGCCCAGGCCGTGCGAGCCGGGCACCACGAGCGAAAGCAGTCCCAGGAACAGGGGCAACAGCACCAGGAAGATGAGCAGACCGGGGTCGGCCGCGATCAAATGCAGCTGACGGGCCACCAGCGTCACCGTCTGCTTGATGCGGAACGGCTTGGCAGGCTTCTCATGGTCGCCGTGCGGGCGGACGGTCTGTTTGGCCGCCATCGCCCGTTGCCGCGAATCGGTGATGGAGTAGACGCGGTCGGGATTGGCGGTCACGGCATTGAAGATGTCCGCCCACTCCTGGCCGTGGAAGGCCTGCTGCATCTCGGCGACGGATCCGAAGAACGCCGGTTTGCCGCCGGGGGCGAGCATGAGCACGTTATCGCACAGCTTGTTGATGTATGCCAGCGAATGGGTCACCACGATTACCACGCGGCCCGCGTCCGCGAGCTGACGCAGCATGGTCATCACCGTCAGGTCCAGCGCCGGGTCGAGACCGGAGGTCGGCTCGTCGAGGATGAGCAGTTCCGGGCTGGTGAGCAGTTCGATGGCCGTGGAGACGCGCTTGCGCTGGCCGCCGGAGAGCTGGTCCACGCGATTGCCGCGCCGGCCGGTGAGCTCCAGTTCCTCCAGCACGTGATTGATGATTTCGGCGCGCTCGGCCTTGGTGGAGCCGGGCAGACGCAGTTTGGCGGCGTATTCGAGCGCCGCATCCACGGTGAGTTTGCGGTGCACCACGTCGTCCTGCGGCACGAAACCGATGCGGCTGCGCAGTAGTTCGATGTTCTGCTGCACGTCGTAGCCGTCGAACAGCACGTGGCCCTCGGTGGGGGAGCTCAGGCCCGCCACGATGGACGTGAACGTGGTCTTGCCCGCGCCGGACGGGCCGATCACGGCGGTCAGCGTGCCCTTGGCGAACACGGCGTTGATGCCTTTGAGCAGTCGTGTGCCCTTGCCCACGGTCAGGCCTACGTTCTCGGCGATCACCGCGTCCGTGCTGGTCAGCGGCTCGCGGTCGCATAGCACGCCCTCGTGCACGATGAGGTCCGTGTTGCCCACGGTGACCAGATCGCCCTCCTCAAGCCAGATCTTGGCCACGCGGCGGCCGTTGACGTACGTGCCGTTGGCCGAGTCGAGGTCGGTCAGGAGGATGCCGTTCGGTGTGGACGCCAGCGAGCAGTGTCTGCGGGAGACGAGGAAGTCGTTGATGCGGATCTGGCAGGATTCGTCGCGGCCGAGCGTGCCCTCCTTGTCCTTGGTCGGGTCGAACGAGCCGGTCACGCGGTGCGAGGTCAGCTGCGACTCCAGGTGCGCCGCCTGCGTGCTGCCCGCCAGCACGGTGGCGGTGGCCGATTTCGGTGCGGGGGAGACGGGACGTGTCGGTTGAGTTGACTGATTCGGTTGCGATTGCGGCTGGTTCGCCGGTGCAGTGCCGGTTACGTGCGTTGTGGTCGGTCGTGCGGCGATGGGGGAGACCGGGACGTCAGGTGCGGATGTCGGCTTTACGGAGGTTGGACGATGTGCGTCGGACAGTACGGTGACTCCATTGCCGGGTTCGGTCGGGGTCGTGACGGTCTGATGGGGGAGCGCTGGTGCTACCGGTGGGTTCGTGGGGGCCGTGGCGCGCGGCGGCAGTGGGTTCGGATTTTGGGCTGATGGGGCCGTCGGTTTGACTGGAATGGCAGGTGCTTGAGGGGTTGCGATCGTTGTGCCGGTGGCGGGAGCCGGACGTGCGGGGACCGCGGGAATTGCGTGAGCTGTTTCCGATGGCCTGCGGGTTCCGCCCGGCTGCCGTTGTGCCGCCGCCTCAGTGGTCTGCTGGGGGATTGCGGGCGAGGCTACGGGCCTCTGCTGCTGTCGTTGCCGTGAAGACTGAGGCTGTGCGTCCGATTGTGCGGCGGTCGGTCGTGCGCCTGATGGCATGTTTTCTTGAACCGATGTGTTGGGGCGCGTTGGGGTTGCCGGCGCATGTGCCGGCAACGGCCGCGACTGCGGGGCCTGATCGCCCACCACGCAGGTGATGACGGCATCGCGCGCCAACGCCACGGTGACGGTCGAGGTCAGTAGCACGGAATTGGTGTGCATGCCCTGGATGGTCAGGCCGTTCGCGCTGCCCATGTCCGCCAACAGCCAGCCGTCCTCGGTCCAGGTGATGCGGGCGTGATGGTGCGAGACGTACGGATTGCGGATCACCAGGTCGCAATCGGGCGAGCGGCCGATGATGGTGGTGCGTTCCGGGCTGACGACGTATTTGGTCGAGCCGTAATAGACGGTAAGAGCAGGTGGCATGGGTCCGACTTCTTCCGGTTGTCTTCTCTCTGACAACCCTTATCATCCCCGCATTATTGGTGTGATGCAAGGCGTCGGGCCTTATCCTGGCTTTCCTGCAATTAAGGACGAACTTCGTTCGCGTTCTGCTGGCTCGACTGTCGTCTCGCACATTGCCTGCGGACAGTCCACTGGACTGTTCGCTTCACGGCAATGTCCTCTCGGAGGGGAGCCGAGGCAAGAGCTAGAAGCTCAGCACCTCGACCTTGCCGGAATCGAGCTGGTACCGCGCGCCCACGATCATGAGCTTTTCATTCGCCAGGGCCTGCTGGATCACCTCGGAACGGTCCACCAGCGATTCGATGGTGCGTGCCACATGCACGCGCTCGATGTCGTCCAGGCAGTCGAGTTCGGCCTCGCGGGCCTGCCAGACGGACATGCCGGCCTGACGCAGGACGATGGAATCGGACTGGGCCAGCTGCTCGTCCAGATTGTCCAGGATGTCCGCGGCCTCCAGCGAGCCTTCCGCCTCGGCGGTGATCGACTCCAGCATGGCGTCGAACTCGCGTTCGGCGGTCTCCAGCGCGCCGCAACGGCCATGGCCGAGCACGCAGATCAGGCTCACATGCAGCTTCTTGACCGCATACTCCAGCGAGGCGATGACCGCGTCGTCGATCATCTGGCCGGCGGTGCGCACGGTGAACAGATCGCCCAGGCCCTGATCGAAGATGATCTCGGGAGGCACGCGCGAGTCGGAGCAGGAAAACACCGCGGCATCCGGGTTCTGTCCGTCGGTGAGCATGTGCCGGGTCTCCTTGTCCTGCCACGGGTGCTCCGCCTTGCCCTCGGAGAAACGCCGGTTGCCCTGCAACATGCGGCTCCACGTGGCGTTTGCGGTGGTTTCCTGGGTGAACTCTTGAGCCATGACACCTCCATGTTTCGATGGTTCTGCTGTGTTCCATACTAGCCGGGGCGGTGGTATCGGCTTGGCTGTGGGAGGAAGCGGTACTTTTCCCCAGAATCGGCGGCGACTTTGGAAAAACGTGCCGATAAGTCCGACTCAGCGGTACTTTTCCCCAAAATCAAGGGCGACCGTGGGGAAAAGTGCCACTGGGCCGCCGTCATCGGTACTTTTCCCCAAAGTCGCTGCTGATTCTGGGGAAAAGTACCGCATATATGGACAGCGAGCCCGCAAAACCTGCTGTGATAAGGCTCATAGGGAACAGCCGGCCCGTCACGACCCGGCGACGTTACGATGGGAGATGGCAACGTTTCTGACGTCATGAAAGGACCGATGATGACTCTTCTGCAGCACGAGCTGACCGATTTCAAGGTGCAGGCCTTCCAGAACAACGAATTCCATGAGGTGACCAAGGAGGACGTGCTCGGCCACTGGTCCGTGTTCTTCTTCTACCCGGCCGATTTCACGTTCGTGTGCCCCACCGAGCTTGAGGACCTCGCCAACAAGTACGAGGAATTCAAGAAGATCGGCTGCGAGATCTACTCCGTGTCTTGCGACACCCACTTCGTGCACAAGGCCTGGCACGACGCCAGCGAGAAGATCGCCAAGATCCAGTACCCGATGCTCGCCGACCCGACCGCCCTGCTGGCCCGCGACCTCGACACCTACAACGAGGCCGACGGCATGGCCGAACGCGGCGACTTCATCATCAACCCCGAGGGCAAGGTCGTGGCCTACGAGGTCACCAGCTCCAACGTGGGCCGCAACGCCGACGAGTTGCTGCGCCGCGTGCAGGCCTCTCAGTTCGTCTACGAGCACGGCGACCAGGTCTGCCCCGCCAACTGGACCCCGGGCGAGGAGACCATCGAGCCCAGCCTCGACCTCGTCGGCCAGCTGTGATTGTGGCATAGCGCTGAGTCGTTAACGAACGGTTTGTTTTTCTGGCTCCCCTCAGCGAGGGGAGCCGCTTTTATACGTACCAAGGAGCTTTCATGACCGAAACTCAAGACAACCTCTACGACGTCGTCGTCATCGGCGGCGGCCCGGCGGGACTCACGGCGGGCCTGTACCTCGCCCGCGCCCGCTACCGCGTGCTCATCCTCGAAAAGGACGATTTCGGCGGCCAGATCACCATCACCAACGAAGTCGTGAACTATCCGGGCGTCGGCCGCACCACCGGCCGCGCGCTCACCCAGACCATGCGCCAGCAGGCTCAGGACTTCGGTGCCGAGTTCCTCTCCGCCGAGGCCACCGGTCTTGACGTCGAGGGCGACGTCAAGACCGTGCACACCTCCCGCGGCGATCTCAGGACCTTCGGCATCCTCATCGCCACCGGCGCCTCCCCGCGCAAGCTCGGCTTCACGGGCGAGGCCGAATACGCCGGCCGCGGCGTGGCTTACTGCGCCACCTGCGACGGCGAGTTCTTCACCGGCAAGGAGGTCCTCGTGGTCGGCGGCGGATTCGCCGCGGCCGAGGAGTCCGTGTTCCTGACCAAGTACGCCAGCAAGGTCACGATTCTCGTGCGCGAGCCCGACTTCACCTGCGATGCCTCCGTGGCCGCCGAGGCCAAGAACAACCCGAAAATCGAGGTGCGCTACAACACGGTTCTTGACGGCGTCACCGCAGGCCAGGGCGGCCTCAGGGAAGCCACGGTCCGCAACGTCGAAACCGGCGAGATAACGACCTGGAAGCCGGCCGACAACGGCACGTTCGGCGTCTTCGTGTTCGCCGGATACGTGCCCGCCACCGACCTGGTGCGCGGTGTGGTCGAGCTCGACGACCACGGCTACGTGGTCACGCACGGTTACCTCGAAACCTCCGTGCCCGGCGTGTACGCGGCCGGCGACCTGCGCGTCAAGAACCTGCGCCAGGTGGTCACCGCCACCGCCGACGGCGCCATCGCCGCAGTGGAACTGGAACGTTACGCCAAGCAGCTGAGCGAGAAGACCGGTCTGGTGCCGCCGCGCCCCAATACTTCCGCCTACGAGCAGGCCGAAGCCGCGGCCGCTTCCAAGGCGGCCTCCGCCGCGAACGCCGGCACCTCGCCCGCCCCCGCGCCGGCCAAGCGCAGCGCCGATGCCGCGGCCGCCGCCAAGACCGCCAGGAAGCCCGGCGAACTGTTCTCCGCCGCCATCAAGCAGCAGCTCGGCGTGGTGTTCGGCCGCATGAGCCGTCCGGCGACCTTGGTCCTGGAGCTTGACAACACCCCGCTTTCCACGGAATTGCAGGGATTCGTGGGGGAGATGGTCTCTCTGTCCGGCGGCAAGCTGAACTCCGTGGCCGTGGACGCCGCGGGTCTCGTCACCGCCATCGACGGTGAAACCGCGCCGGCCTCGCTGGTCGTCGGCGAACCGCTTGAGGTCACGTTGCCGGACGGCACCGCCCTGCCTGTCTACGGTTCCCTTGACGATTCCGGTCGCGCCGAGTTCGATCCGTCTGGTGTGCTGCCGTTGGCCCGTCCGGCCGTGCGCATCTGTCTGCCGGCTGACGGCGATGACGGCAAGCTGACCTTCACCGGACTCGCCTTCCATGGCGTGCCCTCCGGCCACGAGTTCAACTCGTTCGTGCTGGGTCTCTACAACGCGGCCGGCCCCGGCCAGCCGCTCGGCGACGACCTCAAGGAACGCATCGCGGCCATCAAGGAGCCGGTGAACGTGACGGTTCTGGTCTCACTGACCTGCACGATGTGCCCCGAAACCGTGCTCTCCGCCCAGCGCATCGCCTCGCTCAACCCGGCCGTGCGTGCCGAGGCGTACGACGTCTCGCACTTCCCGGAGCTCAGGGACCAGTACGGCGCGATGAGCGTGCCCTGCATCGTCATCGACAAGGCCGACGGCGCCCAGACCGTCGAATTCGGCAAGAAGAACATCCCCCAGATGCTCGACCTGCTGGGCGCATAGCCGAACCGCACGTCGCCTCGCCTCGCCGCCGCCGGTTTCCCGGCAATCGGAGTCGAGGCGATGGAATCGTTGTTGTTGACGGAAAAGGCCGGCCGGTTCTCTTGACGGGAACCGGCCGGCCTTTGACATTGATCAGGCTAGGAAACTCACGGATTCATCGGATGGGCATCACCTGGCCTTTCACTGTTCCGGGACGATCGCGACGTGGTAGGTGCGGGTGGTGACGCCATCCTCGGAGGTAACGATCACCTGGGCCTCGCCGTTCGCGGCCGCGGTGTTCACCACGGTCACGGCGGCGTTGCCCTCGCCGGGCAGCGCCTGGATCTCAGGCGTCTCGCCGGCAGGTGCCGCCGTCTTGTAGCTCTCGACCGCAGGGTCGAAGCCGGCGACCTCCTTGCCATCCACCAACAGGCCGCCGATCACGGCCTCGCTATGCTGGGCGGGGATGCGGGCGTCGCCGCGCACCTCGGTGATGGCCACGACCTTGCCCTCGGCGGACGTGAACGTGATCCTGATGCGGGACGTGCGCACCATGTCGAAGGAGTACGTGGTCTCGTCGCCCTTCGAGCTCATCGAGGAGCCGGGCTTGTCGCCGACCGTCGCGTACACCCAGGCCGCATCGTTGGTCTGCTCGACCGGATGCGAGGTCGCGGACAGGCCACGCACCGGCTGCCAGGAACCGTCGGACTCCAGGTACTCCACGGCCACGGACTCAGGCAGCGCCACGTTCTCGCCGTCAAGGCAGTAGTAGACGGTGAAGGAGTTGAGCATGAACGGCGTCTCCTCGCCGTAGCCGAAGCGGTACTCCAGCCATGCGGTGCGTGACGGGTCGCCGGTGGTGGACCAGCGGTTCTTCAGGTTGTAGCCCACGCGCGGCGTGTAGGACACGATGCCGTCCATGAGCAGGGAGGCATCCTCCTGGGCCTTCGGATCCGGGTTGGTGTAAGAGGCACGCACCTGCGGGTACACGTCGTTGCGGTAGGAGAACAGGTCGCGGTTCTGCACGTAGTCGTCGGTCACGCGCACATGGGCGATGGCCTTCTCCTCCAGTCCGTCCACCGCGCCGAGCAGCGTGAACGTGCCAGCGTTGCGGTACAGGGAGGCCTCGGGCTTGTCCCAGGTCACCGCGCGCTGCTCCTTGGCGCCGTCGGACCAGTAGACGGTCACTTCCGGCGCGCTCTCGCTCACCAGCGGCTCGATGCCGGTGATGGTGGCCAGGGAGACGGACTGCACGGCCAGCACCTTGACCACATGCACGGTGGCGGTCACGTCCAGATCGAAGCGGGCGACATGACCCTGCACGCTCACCTCGCCGGCCTGGGCGTAGGCCTCGGCGGGCACGGCGTCCCACTCGACCGGCAGCGGCGCGTCCACGCCGTGGTCGAAGCTCACGGTCACGGCGGCGGGCAGTTCGGGCGTCTCGCCGGCGACGGTGCGCACGGTGGGCGCCGCGACGCCGGTCGGCCGCTTCGGCTCCGCGCCCTCGGAGACGGTCACGATGGCCGGTGCGCTGGTCTTGGCCACGCCGCCGTACGTCACGGTGACGGTCACGTTCGAGCTGCCGGACAGACGGCCGGTGACGGTGCCGTCGTCGGCCACGCCGGCCACGGACTCGTCGCCGGAGGCGAACGTCACGACGGCCTCGCTGCCCTCACCCAGGTCGATGGCGGCGCCGGTCTCGTCCGTGGCGGTCACGATGAGGCGTGTGGTCTCGTCCTCGCCCATGGTGAAGGCGGGCGGAATCACGGTGACTTCGGCCACCGGTGCCGGCGGCACGTCCAGGTCGAGCGCGTAGGCGGCATGCTGTTCGCCGTCCTCGGAGACCACGCGGATCACGTACGAGCCGTACGGGTAGTGCAGCGGCGGCACCACGTAGGCCACCGCGTTGTCCTTGGTCTCGACGGCGATCTCGGGGGCGCCCGCGGTGTAGGCGCGGTGCAGCACGGCGCGGTTCTCGCTGTCGAAGGAGACGGCCTTGCCGTCCACCGTCACGCGGGCCAATTCGGTGGTGTCATGGGCGAGGGATTCGGCGTCCTTGACATCGGCCGGATCGGCCACGCGCACGCTGGCGGTTACGGGCAGGCCGTAGCCTTCGACGGTGCCGTTCACCGTGACGGTGCCCGGGGTCCAGGAGGCGGCTTCGCCATCGGTGGTCCAGGCGGCCGGCGCGTCCACGCTGCTGCCGTCATCGAAGATGACCATGACGCGGGCGGGCAGCGCGGGCACGGTTCCGGCGGCGGAGGCCAGGGAGACCGGGCGTACGGAGACCGGGTGGGCCACGGTGACGGTGACGGTGACCGGAAGGCCAGCGGCCTCGCCGGCGACGGTGAACGACTGTGCGCCGGACTTGCCTTCGGCGTCGGCCACGGCGTCCAGCAGATCGGCCGTGTTCCATTCCACCGGCACCTCGGCGCTGGTGTTGTCCGCGAGCAGGGCGGTCACCGTCTGCGGCAGCACCGGGGTCTCACCGGCACGGACGCGCACGGCTGCGTCGCGCACCTCGAGCACCCTGTGCTCCTGGCTCCCCTTGTCAGGGGAGCTGGCCGACAAAGTCGGACTGAGGGGTAGTCCGGCGTTCCGAGACACGTCGGTCACGAACACGTTCACGGTGTCCGAGCGCAGGCCCTTGGCGGTGGCGGTCACGCGGATCGGCTTGCCGGAGCCGTCCGAGGCCACGATGGCGAGCACCTTGCCGGAGTAGGCGGAGTGCACGGGGGACTGCAGCGGTTCGGTGTTGGCCTGGTAGCCGTTGTCGGTGCCGAGCAGGTGGCCATGTTCCACGTGGAACGTCAGCTCGTCGTTGGCGCGCGGCACGATCACGCCGGCGTCATCGATCACGTCCGCCTCGATGAAGCTCAGGTCATGGCCGTCGCCATCGATGACGTGACGGTCCGGAATCAGCCTGATGCCGGCCGGGGCGCCCGCGGTGGTGATGGAGTCGCGGGCCACCTCCTTGCCGGCCTTGTCGTAGGCGACGACCTCGACCGTGCCCGGCTCGAACGGCACCTCCCACTGCAGGGTCAGCTGCTTGGGCTCGTTGCCGTCCTTCTGGTAGCGGTACTCAAACGGCTTGTCCGCGTACTTGTTGTTGAGGTGGAAGGTGGCCTGGTGCGATTCGAACTCGCGCCTGCCCAGCGAGCGGCCGTTGAGGAACAGCTCGGCGGAGGCGGCGTTGGTGTACGCCCAGACGGCCACGGATTCGCCCTCATCCCAGTTCCAGTGCGGCAGCAGATGCACCATCGGGGCGTCGTCCGGGTCGGTCCACAACGCCTTGTAGAGCCACCACGGGTTCTTCGGGAAGCCGGCCGTGTCGACCATGCCGTAGTAGGAGCGCAACGGTGCCAGCACGGTGCCGTCGGACTCGGGCATGTCCGGCTTGTTCCAGTAGAAGTTGGAGATGTACGGGGCCGGCTCGCCGATGTAGTCGAAGCCGGTCCACGCGAACTCGCCGACGTTGAACGGCAGGTTCACGAGACGGTCGAACGCGATGTCGAGCGGGTAGCCACGGTTCGTGGTGACGTTGTAGTCGGAGATCTCGTAGGTGTCCTCCTTCCACGGCCGGCGGCCCTTGGCGAACGGGTAGTCGCGGCCGCGCAGCTGCCACTCGTCCGTCAGGATCGTCGGATGCACGTAGAAGCCGCGGCACGGCGTGCAGTTGCCGGACTCGGAGTTGAGGATCACGTCGTTCGGGTGCTTCTCGTGCACCTTCTCCATCTGGTCGCGGTTGATGTAGGAGTAGCCGCGCACGTCCATCTTCTCGTGGATCTTGTTGCCGATGCCGTCGATGCCCTTGGACAGGTAGGAGGCGTCGTTCACGGAGTTCGGGCGGGTCGGGTCGAGCAGGTGGCAGCGACGGGTCAGATCCTCGGCGATCGGGATCTCCTTCTCCTGCCAGGCCACCTCGTTGCCCATGCCCCACATGAACACGGCCGGCTCGTTGCGGTCGCGCAGGATCATGGCGGCCAGGTCCTCGGGGTAGTCCTGGGCGAAGTAGTTGGAGTAGTCGTTGCGGTTCTTCGGGGCGGTCCACATGTCCGTGAGCTCCTCGAGCAGCAGGAAGCCCATGCGGCTGCACTCCTCGGCCCACACCTTGGAGCAGGGGTTGTGCGAGGTGCGGATGGCGTTCACGCCGGCGTCGCGCAGGATCTCCAGCTGACGGACCACGGCGCGGCGGTAGGTGGCGGCGCCCAGCGAACCTAGGTCATGGTGCATGCACATGCCCAGGGCGCGCATGTTCACACCGTTAAGAAACAGGCCGAGCTTCGGGTCGAGGGTGATCCAGCGCAGGCCGAAGAGGGTCTCGGTGACGTCCACGGCCTTGCCGTCCACGAGCACGGTGGTGCGCAGCGTGTACTGGTAGGGGTCGGCGGTGCTCCACAGGTGCGGGTCGGTCACGGACAGCATGGTCTCGAAGCGGTTCGGGGCCTCGGCGGCATCGTATGCGGCGGCGGCCTCGGTGGTGTCCGGGGTGCCGGCCGGCACGGTCACGCCGTCCTCGCCGGCGGCCACGACCGCGCCGTTGGCGTCGAGGATCTCCTGGCGCAGCTCGATGGCCTGGTCGGTGGCGGTGCCGTTGGCCACGATGGTGGAGACGAGCACGTTGGCGTGGCCGTCCTTGACGTCCTGCTCCAGGCTCGGGGTGGTGATCTGCGTGCCGAAGCGGGCCACATGCACCGGCTCGGCCACGGTAAGGGTCACGTCGCGGTAGAGACCGGCGCCGGCGTACCAGCGGGAGCTCGGCTCCTCGTTGACGGTGCGCACGGTGAGCACGTTGGTCTCGCCGGGCTTGATCTTGCCGGTCAGGTCGATGGCGAAGTTCGTGTAGCCGTAGTGATGCTCGGCCACCTTCTCGCCGTTGAGCCAGACCTCGGCGCGGTCCATGGCGCCGTCGAAGTCGAGGGTCACGTACTTGCCTGCGAGCGATTCGGGGGCGGTGAAGGTCTTGCGGTACCAGCCCTCGCCCACCTTGAGGTAGCCCACGGTGGCACGGGCGTTGCGGGAGAAGCGGCCCTCGACGCCGTAGTCGTGGGGGAGGGTCACCTCACGCCAGTCGGAGTCGTCGTATTCGGGACGTTCGGCGCCGTTCGGGGTGCCGCGGAAGAACCGCCAGCCTTGGTCGAAGTTGTTGTTGCGTGCGGTCAGGCCGGCGTTGCTGCCGGCTTCCGGGCGGTTGGGTGTTGTCATCGTAAAGACCTCCGTGGCTTTTGATGATGTGGGGTTGTGTGGTGGGGTGCGACTGTTGGGCATTCCCGACGTCGGGAATGCGGTTGCCCCGCCTCTCTCGTTGTTTGGGAGGCCGGGGCTGTTCGTCCTTGACGATGACCAGCATAGCATCTCAACGATGAGATTACGAATAACGCTTGTTTTTACGGGGATTCAAAACGCCGTATATGGCGCGTAAATCTTAACGATGATAGAGTTCTGAATCAGAACGAACGAACGGCGTGTCGCGACGACGCTGACAGGCCGTGAACCATCATCATGAGATATGCCGTCGGACGGGCGTGCTGCCGCGCGCCTCCGGCATCGGCCGGCGCAGGCCGAGGAAAGGACGAAGATGTCGCAAGGGAACGGCAACCGAATCAAGCGCGCCAACGTGGCGTCCGAGGCGGTGGACGCCGCCCTGTCGTGGAAGGCCAAGCTCGGGTACGCCACCTTCTCCCTGTCCTACGTCATGCAGACCATGATCGTGACATGGCAGATGTTCTACTTCACCACGTTCCTGAACGTGTCGATGGCCGTCACCGCGGTGCTCATCGCCACCGGCAAGATCGTGGCCTCGGTCATCGGCCCGGTCTGGGGCTACATCTCCGACCGCATGTACCGCAACGCGCTCGGCCGCCGCTTCGGCCGCCGCCGCTCCATCCTGATCTTCGCGATTCCCGCGAACTTCGTCTTCTACCTGCTGCTGTGGATCCCGAACCTGCCGATCGCCGTCTACTTCTTCGCGAACCTGCTGTACTGGGCGTTCTTCGCCGGCATCACCACCGTGCAGTACGGCCTGCCCAGCGAGATGACCGAGAACCCCACGCAGCGCGCGCAACTGGTGGGCGTCAACCAGATCGCCGGCGCCATCGGCGGCACTTTCCTCTCGGTGCTCAACGTCTACCTGTTCACCATTTGGGGCAAGGACAACTGGGAGTCGTACTTCAACATGGCGCTGCTGTACGGCATCATGGGCACCGCCGTGCTCATGCTCGGCTTCCTGTCGATCCAGGAGCGCCCGTTCAGCGCATCCACCGACGTCTCGGACGCGGACGCGGAGGAGTCCGGCGGCACCGGTGCGCGTGTCGGCGCGGGCAGGCGGCTCGTCTCGGTGGTGTGGAACTTCCTCTCGGTGTTGAAGGTCAGGGAATTCCGCAACTACCTCGGCCTGTACCTTTCGGAGGAGATGTTCCGCACGGTGCGCGGCACGCTCAACACGTATTTCGTGATCTTCGTGCTGCTGCTCGACCCGCAGACCGTCTCGCTGGCCACCGGCGTCAATCTGCTGTTCGGCATCGCGTGCGTCGGCTTCTTCATGTGGATCACCGCGAAGATCGGAGGCCCGCGTGCCTATCGTCTGGGCGGCATCGAGGTGATCTTCGTGTTCCTGGCGATGTTCATGCTGGCGATGGCCGCGAGTCACATACCGACCGGCACCCGCGCCGTGCTGTACATCGGCCTTGGCCTGTTCATGAACTTCGGCATCACCGGCGTGGTGAACGCCACGCAGTACACGTACACGTTCATTCCGGACGTGGATGAGATCATCACCTCGAAGCGCCGCGAGGGCCAGTACGCCGCCATCAATTCGACCATCGACGACATCTTCTCCTCCGCCGAGACCATCGTGATCGGCCTGGTGCTGGAGGCGACCGGGTTCGTGGAGGGTGCGCAGTCGCAGCCGCCGCAGACCGTGCTCGCGTTGGCGTGCCTGTTCTCGTTCGTGCCGATCGTGATATGCATCGTGGGCATCGTCTTCACGTTCCGTCTGAGGCTCAACCGCGAGAACCATGAGCTGCTGCTCGCCGAGATCGACCGCCTGCGCTCCGGCGGCTCCATGGACGACGCGACGCCCGAGACGCGCACGCTGGTCGAAAGCCTCACCGGCATGCCCTACGAGCGCTGCTGGGGCCACAACAATGTCATCAACGTGAGCCATAAAGGCTGATTGCGCCATGGCTCCGGCTCCCCTCTCTGAGGGGAGCCTATTTTTATGCCGTTTCAAGCCTGGTATATCAGGCAAAACCGCCTTTTCTGCCCTCCTACGACACGCCAGAATCGCAAAATAATCTCATCGATGAGATTTGTGATATGGTTAGTTTCGCAAATATCAAGAAATGAAATCGAGCCCAGAAATCTCAACGATAAGGTTTCTGGGTAGGCGAATCGGACACCGGACGCAGCAGTCCGGCAATCCCAAGCAGCTCCAAGGTCTATGGCCCTGCGCCGTAGTTCGTCGTGTCGGTTTCAAAGGAGAACAGGAGAAATCCAATGTCCAACTCGGCATCGTCCGCAGCGGGCCGCAAGCTCTCTTGGGTGACGAAGCTCACCTACGCGCTGCTGCCGCTGTCCTTCACCATGACCACCATGGTGATGACTTGGCAGATGATCTACTACACCCAGCCGCTCGCCATCTCCATTGGCATCGTCACCACGATGCTCGCCGTCGGCAAGGCCATCGGCGGCTTCATCACTCCGGTCTGGGGCTACATCTCCGATCGTATGTACTCCACCTCGTTCGGCCGCAAGGTCGGCCGTCGTAAGGGCACGCTGCTCATCGCCGCACCGCTGAACCTCATCTTCTACGTGCTGCTGTGGGTCCCGAACATGCCGGTGTGGTTCTACCTGCTCATCAACGTCATCTACTACGGCGTGTACCCGGGCATCAACACCGTGGTCTACTCGCTGCCCTCCGAGATGACCGATGATTCCAAGGATCGCGCCCAGCTCGTGGCCGTCCAGCAGATCGGTGGCGGCGTCGGCGGCTTCGCGCTGTCCATGTTCAACGCCTACCTGTTCAAGATCTGGGGTGCCGACAGCTGGCAGCCGTACTTCAAGATCGCCATGATCTACGCCGTGCTCGGCACCGTCCTGCTCGTGATCGGCGCCCTGTGCATCAAGGAGCGTCCGTACGACGAGACCACCGATATCTCCTCCGCCGACAAGGGCGACGCCGAGAAGGTCGGCTTCTTCGGCCGCCTGGTCTCCGTGTTCTGGAACTTCCTGTCCGTGCTGCGCATCAAGACCTTCCGCAACTACCTCGGCATCTTCCTGTCCCAGATGACCTTCCGTACCGTCCGCGGCCAGATCAACGCCTACTTCATCATGTTCGTGCTGCTCCTGACCCCGGCCGAGGTCTCCCTCTCCACCGGCTTCAGCTTCCTGTTCGGCATGGTCTGCGTGGTCATCTGGGCCACGATCATCACCAAGATCGGCGGCATGCGCGCCTACCGTCTGGGCTCCTGGTTCACCATCGTGCTGTTTGTCGGCATCTTCATCCTGGGCCTGACCCACGGCTCCATGCCGAAGGCCACCGTCACCCTGGTGTTCACCATCCTGATCACCCTGTTCACCCTCGGCAACTCCGGCATCGTGAACGCCCAGACCTACGTGCAGTCCTTCGTCCCGGACGTCGACGAGCTCGTCACCGGCAAGCGCCGCGAGGGCCAGTACGCCGGCATCCAGTCCACCCTTGAGGTCATCGTCAACACCGTGGTGACCATCCTCGTGGGCGTCATCCTGCAGGCCGTCGGCTTCCAGTCCGGTGCCGACGTCAAGACCCAGTCCCCGCTCGTGGTCAACGTGCTGCTCTACATGTACTGCGGCACCGTGGTCGTGCTCGCCCTCGTCGGCATCCTGCTGACCTACCGCATGCACCTCAACGAGAAGACCCACGACATCCTCGTCGGCGAGTCCGCCCGCCTGCGCAACGGCGGCTCCATGGCCGACGTCACCGACGAGACCCGCAAGGTCGTCGAGGATCTGGCCGGCATGCCGTACGAGCAGTGCTGGGGCCACAACAACGTGATCAACGCTTCCCACAAGGGCTGAGAGGTGATCGACTGGCACAAACCGACATCGCTTAACTGAACAGCTGACACCAACGTGCCGCAGGTCGGGTCGGATCCGACCAACCTCCCCTGACCTGCGGCGCAACTCCTTTCCTTTTTCTTTCTCTCTTTCGCTGCCTGGGGCGGGAATCCGATTCATGGATTCCCGCCCTTCGCAATAGTTGCGGGATCGCGGCCTTCCGCCTCGATGGGCGGCGCGTCGGCGAAACCGGCGGACTGTATAATTCTCATCGTTAAGTATGGCGGATTCCCAAGTATGGGCCGCCCATCGACATCGCATGAATCGCATATCTCATGCAGGGAGCGTGATATTCCATGGTGACGCTGAAGGACGTGGGCGAGCTCGCCGGCGTGACCGCCACCACCGCCTCGGCCGCGCTGCGCGGCAAGGACTACGTCAAGCCGGAGACCATGCAGCGCGTGCGCGACGCTGCCAAGAAGCTCGGATACAAGACCAATCTGTCCGGCAGGTCGCTGCGATCCGGCCGCAGCGACACCATCACCTTCCTCACCTCCGGCATCGAGGGCGACTACTTCTCGCACCTGGCCATGGCGGTCGCCGAGGAGGTGCACAAGCGCGGCTCGCACATGCTCATCGAGCTTTCGCGCTACCTGACCGACGACAACGACCTGTCCTATACGTTCTCCGACGGCATCATCGCCATCAACGCGCCGCGTGCGGTGGACATCCTGCGCCAGCACCCCTCGGTCATGCTGGAGAACTACGACGCCAGCCTGCCCATCGACACGGTGAACGCGCCCAGCGCCGAAGGCTCGCGCGCGGCGATCCGGCACCTGCTGGAGCGCGGCTGCACACGCATCGGCATCGTGGGCGACAACCGCGACCCGCACAACCCGAACATCATCCCCGGCTCGCGTGATATCCGCATGCAATCGGCCACCGCCGAAATCCGCGCGGCCGGACTGGAATTCGACGACAAACGCGATTTCATCCGCTGCGCATGGTCCATCGACGGCGGCATCGAGGCCGGCCGCGCGTTGGCCAAGAAATGGCGCAGAGCCAAGAAATACGACGGTTTCTACTGCCTCAACGATGGCATCGCCATCGGCCTGCTGCGAGGCCTTGCGGACGGCGGCGTGCATGTGCCCGAGGATGTGCTGGTCATCGGTTTCGACGGCCTGAGCCAGGGTGCTTACACCGTGCCGACGCTGACCACCGTGGCCACCGATTTCAAGGGCATGGCGAACACCGCCCTGACGCTGCTCATGCGGCGCATCGAGCACCCGGACGAGCAGTATTACCCCCAAACCGTGAGTGTGGGGTACAAGCTCATCGAGCGCGAATCGACCGCGCGGTAGGGTTCGACGGCTCAGCGGCGGTTTTGTGCTAGAAGAGCGTCGTTCCTAGCACAAAACCGCCTCAAAATGCCTATTTAGTGATCGTTTCATGCTAGGAAGACGATGGTTCTAGCGGCAAACGATCTCAAATTGACCTTATAGCGGTCGTTTCATGTCAGAAGGACAATACTTCTAGCATGAAACGACCGCAAAATGGGCATTTAGAGGTCTTTTGATGCTAGAAGCAGTGTCTTTCTGGTACGAAAGGGACGCTAATTACCTTCTTGGCGGTCGTTTCGTGCCAGAAGATAGGCCTTTCTAGCGCGAAAAGACCGCTGAGGGGATTTCCGGGTGACTCGATGCGGCCAAGGAACTGGCCTCAGTACTTCAGACAGCCGCACGACTGGCGGGGGACCAGCGTGGTGTCGATGAGCTGCAGGTCCGGGGAGTGTGATGTCGGTTGAACCGAATGAGCCCTGTTGCGCGGATGTTGAACATCATCGCGCAACAGGGCTCATTGTCTTGAGAAAAAGGAACCCCGCTAGGTCGCGGGGTTAAGCCGTCAAGCGGACAGTCCGGTGGACTGTCCGTAGGCGAAATATGAGGCGACAGCCGAATCAGGAATCGCGGGCGTAGCCCGTCCGTAATTGCTGGACTACTGTGCTGCGATGGTTTTTGCGCGCGCAAAGCTACTGCGCAAAAACCTTGCTACGTTTGCGGTGGTGAAGTCCACCGGACTTCACCACCTGGGGCTTTGCAGCACTAGCTGCAAAGCCCCAGACGCAAACGTCAGCCCGTGTTCTGCAGGCCGGCGGCGACGCCCGAAACGGTGCAGAGGATGAGGTAGATGAACCCGGCCTGCTGGCTTTGGCTGAGTTCTTCCTTGTCCACCTTCTTGCGCAGCGACTTGAGGGCGAGCACCTGGGTGAGCGACAGCGCATCCACGTACGGGGAGCGGATGCGGATGGCTTGGCCGAGCACGTGACGGTGCTGTAGCGGCCACTTGTCGCCGACGATGTCGAGCACCCACTTGCGGGTGAGCTCCATCTCGCTCAGCACCTTCTCGTTGAGATCCTCACGGTCGCCCAGGGCGAGGTACATCTTGGCGATGCGCTCGTCCGTCTTGGCGATGGACATCTCGATGTTGTCGATGAAGGTGGAGAACAGCGGCCATTCCTCATACGCCTCGCGCAGGGTCTTGAGGTCGCCGAACTTCTCGCACGCCGTGCCCAGGCCGTACCAGGCGGCCAGGTTGATGCGTGCCTGAGCCCAGGAGAAGATCCACGGAATCGTGCGCAGGTCGTCCAGGGACTTGGCGCCAAGACCACGCTTCGCCGGGCGGGAACCGATCGGCAGCAGACCGATCTCGGTCAGCGGCGTCACGGTGGAGAACCACTGGGCGAAGTCCGGCGTGTGCAGCAGGTCGAGGAAGCGCTCGTGAGCGGCCTCGTCCAGCGCGTGCGCCATGCCGGCGTACTTCTCGGTCATCTCGGTGTTGGTCTTCTCCACGCTCGGAGCGGACTGCAGCAGGGTCGCCGCGGCCACGGATTCCACGTGGCGGATGGCGAGCACCGGGTTGCCGTAGCGGGCGAAGATGACCTCACCCTGCTCGGTGAGCTTGAAGCGGCACTTGACGGAACCGACCGGCTGGGCAAGCACCGCACGGTTGGCCGGGCCGCCGCCACGACCGACGGCGCCGCCGCGGCCATGGAACAGGGTCAGGTCGATGTTGTGCGATTCGGCCCACTTGGCGATGCGCTCCTGGGCGGAGTGCAGGGCCAGCGTGGCGGAGGTCGGGCCGGCGTCCTTCGAGGAGTCGGAGTAGCCGAGCATGACCTCGAGCTTGTTGCCGGTGGCCTTCAGTCGAGCCTGAACCTCGGGGATCTTGATCATTTCCTCGAGCACGTCCACCGAGTTCTGCAGATCCTCAAGCTGCTCGAACAGCGGGATCACGTCGATGACCGGCACGTCCTCCGGATGGGCGAAGGCCAGACGGTTGAGCTCGTAGACGTCCTTGATGTTCTGGGCGCTCTTGGTGAAGGAGATGATGTAGCGGCGGGCGGCCTTCTGACCGTTGCGCTTCTGGATGGAACCGAGGGCGCGGAAGGTGTCGAGCACCTCGTGCGTCATCGGCTGCAGTTCGCCGCGCTCGCCGTGCAGGCCGTGCTCGCGGATGTCCGCGAGGGCGCGGGAGTGCACCACGGAGTGCTGGCGGAACTCCATCTCCACCATGTGGAAGCCGAAGGTCTCGGCCTGCCAGATGAGGTCCTGCAGCGGGCCGTAGGCGGAACGCTTGGCGCCCGCATCGGCCAGGGACTTCTGCACGGTCTTCAGATCGGCGATGAAGTCGTCGCAGGTGTGGTACATCAGGTCGGCGTCACGCTCGATGGTGTAGTGCAGGCGATCGGCGATCACCAGCATCACGGCACGGTGCAGCTCCTTGGTGGAGATCAGGGCGGCCTTGTCGGTCAGTCGCTCGCTCATCTCCTTCTGGTGGCTCCACAGCACCTTGAGATCGGCGCTCGGCGGCGTGGTCTCGGCCTCCATCGTGAGGTTGCGGCCCACGGTGCGCGTGGCCTCCTCAAGGGCGGCCAGCACGTGGTCGGAGAACTTGCGCGCCACCTGACGGCTCACCTTGGCGGTGACGTTCGGGTTGCCGTCTCGGTCGGAGCCGATCCAGCTGCCCGGATGGAAGAACGCGGGGCAGACGGGCTCGACCAGACCGGCCTTGTCGCCCAGGACCCAGTCGTCGAAGCGACGGTAGACCTGGGGGATGGTGTGGAAGAGCGTGTTGTCGAAGATATCGAGAATCGTGTCCGCTTCCTCGACCGGGGTCGGCTTCTTCAGCGCGATCGGGGAGGTGCGGAACAGGGCGTCGATCTCGTTGTAGAGACGACGGCAGTTCTCCTTGCGATCCGAGCCGCCCAGGCTGTTGTGCACGGTGAGCAGTTCGGAGATGCGGCGGATCTTGCCCTCCACGGCCTTACGACGGGCCTCGGTGGGGTGGGCGGTGAAGACGGGGTGGAACTCCAGGCGATCGAGCAGTTCCTTGGCCTTGGCCGGACCCATCTCGTTGATGAGCTGGTGGTAGGCCACGGTGAGCTCGTTGATCGGATCAACGGCGCTGTCCTCGGTCACCTCGTTCTCGCGCTGGTGAAGGACGGAAACGCGGTAGTTCTCCTCGGACAGGTTCGCCAGATGGAAGTAGGTGGCGAACGCGCGGGCGAGCAGCTGGGCGTCGTGCAGGGTCATGTTGTCGATGACCTCAACGGCGGCCTTCAGTCCGTCATGTCCGGGGTTCGGGTCCGTCATGCCGCCGAAGTGCTCGGCGCTGGCCTCCACCGCGTAGTTGCGCACGGTGTCGAACGTGGAGAGCAGTTCGGGGTTGTATTCGCCCAGCACGTCGCGCAGGATCCGCAGGCACAGATCCATGTCGTACTTGAGCTTTGCGGGAAGATCATGCTCCTCCGGGCCCTTTCGTCCGGTCCCGGTGGTGACGATGGCAGCGTCAGCCGGAGTGATCTGTTCTTCGGATGTTGCCATATAACCTCCTTTGCTGAATATCAGGTTGCTCGGTCTGCCGGTCGCCCGCGGCTCCTCCGCGGTTGTTGAGGCCGGTCGTTGCGAGCCCACAGCCTGTATCCAACGTGGTTGTTTACGCGCTACAGTGTATCGCCGCCCAATCACCACTTACGTTACGAAGTCCATTTTTCGCCGTTTTCCGGTCGATTGCGCGCGGTAGTAATGGAGAACGTGAGTGAGAGCCAACATCAAGAGGACCATAAGGAGCACGGCGCCATCGCCGTCTCGCACTTCCATACCCACTCCATTCCGCTGGACATGGAGGATATCGAGCGCGACTGGGACAAGCCCATCGCCGAGGCCGGCATCGCGGCCAAGGCCAGCGTGATCGTGCGCGTCGGCCTGCTGGACCTGTCCGCCGGCACCGGATCGTTCCGCGTGCGCGAGATGATGCACCGCATCGCCTACCCGCTCGGCGTGCACGTGCGCGCCGACGTGAACCTCACGGACATCGAGGCCGCCTGCACGGACGGCAAGGACCGCATCACCGAGGTCATCGACCTGCCGAGCACCGGCGTCAACACCGAACGCATCTGGCTGCTGGAGCACTTCGCCGACTGGTTCTCCGTGAACCTGGGCGAGGAGTCGATGTACCACGTGCAGCCCGAGGTCTCCCAGGGCCTGATGCAGCACCTCGACGCGAAGGACGCCTCGCAGGTCTCCGCCGATCTTTCCAAGCAGCTGCGCAAGGAGGAAAAGGAGGAGAAGGCCTCCTCCCGCCCTGGGCAGGACGCCGTGCTCGACGCCCTTGAGGACGCGAGCCGCCACGTCGATCCCGGCGACCCGCGCGCCCACCAGCTGCATGTGCACGAGACCGATTGGTCGCAGTCCGCGATGGCCCAGTCGCTCGCAGCCCGCGCCGCCGACGAGCAGGCCCGCGAGGCCGAACAGACGGCGGAACAGGCGGCCGAGACACGGCGCACACCGGCTTCGGACGCGATGGAATCGGACTTCCCCGACCACGCCGCCGAATCCTCCGACAAGCCGTCGCGCCTTCGCGGCCCCAAGGCGACGAAGGCCACCAAGGCCGCAAACCGCAAGCCGCCGAAGGAGTACGCCGAACACTTCGACCATCTCGACAACGCCTCCGGCGCGAATGGCAACGGGGGCCGCGGCATCACCGTGCGACAGGCCCATCAGCGCCTCGACATGATCGAGCACCGCAAGCCCCTGTACTCGCCGGCCTTCGCGGGCTTGGCCTCCGCCATCGCCTGTGCATCCTTCGTGTTCCTGCTCGGCGGCGGTCCGTACGACATGGTCGGCGCGTTCGTGGGCGCCGGCCTTGGCCACTGGCTGCGCCGCCTTCTGTTCAAGCGGCATCTCAACCAGTTCTTCGTCACCTTCGTGTGCGTTGCCCTGGCGGCGCTCGCCTGCACCGGCACGCTGCGACTCATCGGCCTGTTCGATCCGATAGCCCTGCAACACGACACCGCCTACATCGGCGCCATGCTGTTCGTCATCCCCGGCTTCCCGCTCATCACCAGCGGTCTGGACATGGCCAAGATCGACTTCCCCTCCGGCATCCAGCGATTGGCGTACTTCCTGTGCATCGTGCTCATGGCCACGCTCGCCGGCTGGATGGTGGCCTCGATCGTGCACCTCAACCCCACCGGATTCGAGCCGCTCGGCCTCAACGTGTGGGTGAACGGCGCGCTGCGCTTCGTGTTCGCGTTCCTCGGGGTCTGGGGCTTCTCCATCATGTTCAACTCGCCGCAGCGCATGTGCCTCGTCGCCGCGACCATCGGCGCCATCACCGATACGTTGCGACTGGAGATCGTCGACCACGGCGTGCCCGCCGAAGCCGGCGCGTTCATCGGCGCGCTGCTCGCGGGCCTGCTCGCCACCGCATGGCGCTCGTCCGTGCGCAAGGGCTGGCTTGCGCCGCACTTCGGCTACCCGCGCATCTGCCTGACCGTGCCGTCCATCGTGATCATGGTGCCCGGTCTGTATATGTACCAGGCCATGTTCCACCTGGGTTCGTTCGATACGCTGACCGCGCTCGACTGGGCGTTCAAGGCGTTCATGGTCATCATCTGCCTGCCGATCGGCCTGGCCATGGCCCGCGTGATCACGGACAAGTCCTGGCGCTACGACATCTGACGTTGCGTGTGGCGTCGTTTCCGGCGCCACACCGCGCCACGCAGCCACACTCTGAGACATAATCGTTCCATTTGCGCCGCTTTGTCCTTGCGTTCCGGAAAGGTCGGCCACAAAGGAAGATTTCTGAAGGCTCTTCGATCGGGTCATGACGGCGGCTATCCCCATGACCTGTCCCCCTGACTACCTGCAGTCAGCCGACACTGCACTGACGGTTCCCGTATACAGGAATCCAAAGTGCGGCGGGCGGAGCCATCCCATTGACGTAAGGCGGTTAGCGTGGCGAACGATTTCTGGATTCTGCTGGCCATGGTCATCTACTTCGCGGCCATGCTGTCCATCGGATTCGTGTATTCCAAGCGGTCCAACTCCTCCTCCAAGGAGTACTTCGCAGGCGGCCGCGGCGTGGGACCGTGGCTCACCGCCCTGTCCGCCGAGGCCTCGGACATGTCCGGCTGGCTGCTCATGGGCCTGCCCGGCCTGGCCTACTTCACCGGTGCCGCCGACCCGATGTGGACCGCACTGGGCCTGGCCATCGGCACCTACCTCAACTGGAAGATCGTGGCCCGGCGCCTGCGCCGCTACTCGGTGGTGGCCGGCGACTCCATCACCATCCCGGACTTCTTCGCCAAGCGTTTCCATGACACCAAGGGCGTGATCTCCACCATCGCCGCCATCATCATCCTCGTGTTCTTCAGCGTGTACGTGGGCAGCTGCTTCGTGACCGTGGGCAAGCTGTTCGCCGCGCTTTTCGGCTTCGACTACCACCTCATGATGATCCTCGGCGCGCTGGTGGTGTTCGTCTACACCGTGGTGGGCGGCTACCTGTCCGTGGTCATGACCGACTTCATCCAAGGCCTGCTCATGTTCTTCGCGCTCGCCGTGGTGTTCATCGGCACCGTGGCCAATGCGGGCGGCATCGAGAACACCGTGGCGTTCCTCCAGTCCATCCCCGGATACCTGTCCGGCACGCAGGTGGCCTCCCCGCAGCTCGACCCCGAGACCGGCCGCCAGCTGGTCGAGGCCGGCCGTGCGGTGTTCGGCGAGCCGTCCGAGTACGGCATCATCACCATCGTCTCCATGCTGGCGTGGGGTCTGGGATACTTCGGCATGCCGCAGGTGCTCGTGCGCTTCCTCTCCATCCGCAGCGTGGAGGAGGTGCGCAAGTCCCGCATCATCGCCACCCTGTGGTGCGTGCTCTCGCTGGCCAGCGCCGTGTGCATCGGTCTGGTGGGCCGCGCCATGATGCCCACCGAGCTACTGACCGCCACGGACGCCGAAACCATCTTCATCGTGCTGGCCCAGACCCTGCTGCCGAGCTTCATGTGCGGTGTGGTGGTCTCCGGCATCTTCGCCGCCTCGATGAGCTCCAGCTCCTCGTACATGATCATCGGCGCCTCCGCCATGGGCGAGAACATCTTCCGCGGCCTGTTCCACCGGAAGGCCACCGACCGCCAGGTCATGATCGTGGCCCGCGTGACCCTCGTGGTGATGTTCATCTTCGGCTGCCTTGTGGCCTACGACCAGAACTCCTCCATCTTCCAGGTGGTCTCCTACGCATGGGCCGGCCTGGGCGCCTCGTTCGGCCCGCTCATGCTGTGCGCGCTCTACTGGCGCCGCGCCAACAAGGCCGGTGCGGTGGCCGGCATGCTCTCCGGTACGGCCACGGTGCTCATCTGGCACAACGTCATGAAGCCGCTGGGCGGCATCTTCGCCATCTACGAGCTGCTGTCGGCGTTCCTCATCTCGCTGCTGTTCATCGTGGTGGTCTCGCTCCTCACCGAGGCGCCGAACGAACGCATGCTCTACGAGTTCGACCACTACATGGACGATCCGCTGCCCGGCTCCCTGCCCTCCGGCTCCGTGCTGGTGGACGAGCCGATGGAGGCCATGGAGGCCGAGGTCCGCGGCGAGAAGTGAGCGCGGCGGGCCTTCCGTCGACTTGGCGGTGGCATGATGGCAGGTATGAATAGCTTGGTGCGCATTGCCAATGCCGGTGTCCCCGGCTCCGAAGCCCGTGTCGATATCGTTCTGAAGGACGGAAAGGTCGCGTCCGTCAGTCCGGCCGGTTCGGCTGATGGGAGGCCGTCTGTGCCGGTCGATGCATCGGCCGCCGAAACCACCATCGACGCCGACGGTCTCTGGGCCATTCCCGGCCTGTGGGATTGCCATACGCATTTCACGCAATGGTCCAAGACGCTGGGGCGATTGGACCTGATCAACGCCCGCTCGGCGTCCGAGGCGATGGACATGTTGTGTGCCCATCTCGATGAGCGCCGTGCCGCCGGCACGCTCGATCCCGACGCCTTCGTGGTGGGCATGCGATTCCGCCACTCCCTCTGGTCCGACGACGAACAGCCCACGCTCGCCGCCATCGATGCGGTGACCGGCGAGCAGCCGGTGGCGCTCTCCAGCGCGGACATGCACTGCGGCTGGGTGAATTCCGCGGCGGCACGGCGATTGGGCGTGCATGTGGACGAACGCACCGGGCTTGTGGGCGAACTCGAATGGTTCGACGCCTACACCCAGTTCGACAAGGCGCCCGGCGCCGCCGAGGAGACCGACCGACTGTTGCGCGAGGCCGAACAGGATGCCGCGGCAAAAGGCATCGTCGGCATCCGCGATTACGAGATGGCCGAGAACATCGACACCTGGATCGGCCGTTTCGCGGCCGGCATCAACAAGCTGCGGGTGGACGCCGGCGTATATCCCGAACGCATGCAGGACGCCATCGACGCCGGGTGGCATACCGGCAAGACCCTGCCCGGCAGCAACGGATTGGGCCGCGTCGGCGCCATGAAGCTTATTTCGGACGGCTCGCTCAACACGCGCTCCGCCTACTGCTCCACCCCGTATTCGGGCATCGAACCCGCCACCTACGGAACCCTGAGCTACACGCCGCAGCAGATCGAGCAGTACATGCGGCTCGCCACCGAGCACGGCTTCGACATCGCCTGCCACGCCATCGGCGACGAGGCGAACACCATCGTGCTGAATGCCGCGGAGGCCACCCATGCGCATGGCTCCATCGAGCACGCGCAGATGCTCAAGCCCGTGGATATCCCGCGATTCGCCCAGCTGGGGCTCACGGCCAGCATTCAGCCGCAGCACGCGATGGACGACCGTGACGTCATCACCCGCTTCTGGGCCAATCCGGCCGGCATCCCCTACCCGTTCCGCGCGCTCCACGACGCGGGGACGAAACTGCGCATGGGCTCGGACGCCCCTGTAGCCCCGCTCGATCCGTGGCTGGCCATCTCCGCCGCGGTCTTCGGCACGGAAAGTTCGGATCGCGAGCCGTTCCAGCCCGAGCAGTGCCTGCCGGTCGAGGTCGCGCTGGCCGCATCCACGGCAGTGGGCCGCGATCGCCTCGAAGCCGGCGATCCAGCGGACGTCGTGCTCCTGGACGCCGACCCGTACGCCCAGACCACGCCCGAGGCCATGCGCGCCATGCCCGCCCACGTCACGATGACGTTCGTGGCCGGCACCCGCGTCCACTGAGCCATACCAAAGGCCATACAAAAAGGCTGTGTTAAACCAAGATTGACATGAATCCATGTCTGACTACCCCTCAGTCGGCTTCGCCGACAGCTCGTCCTGCAATTAATGACGAACTCCGTTCGCAACTTATTGGTTCGACTGTCGTCTCGCACATTGCCTACAAACAGCTCCGCTGTTTGCTTCACGGCAATGTCCTGACAAGGGGAGCCGAGAATAAGGGACATGTCAATCTTGGTTTAACACAGCCTTACACGTACGGTCCGAACGACCGGGCGAAAACTCAGTACTCTCAGTACTTCATGCCCATGGCCTCGCGCACCTGGTCGAGGGTCTCCTCGGCGATGGCGTTGGCGCGCTTGTTGCCGTCTTCCAGCACGTCGCGGATGTAATCCATATCCTTGGCCAGCTCGGCGCGGCGCTCGCGGTGCGGGGCCAGGAAGTTGTTCACGGACTCGATCACGTACGCCTTCAGGGCGCCGGCGCCGGCATCGCCGATCTCCTCGGCGATCTCCTTCGGGTCGCGGCCGGTCACGAGGCCCGCGGTGGTCAGCAGCGCGGAGACCTGCGGGCGGGCGATCGGGTCGAACGTGATCTTGCGCTCGGAATCGGTCGGGCTCTTCTTGATGAGCTTGGCGGTCTCCTCGGCGGTGGCGCCCAGCATGATGGAGTTGCCGTAGGACTTGCTCATCTTGCGGCCGTCGAGGCCCGGAATCTCCGGGGCGTCGGACAGGATGGCGGCCGGCTCCGGGAACACCGGGTGCTTCTTGGCGTAACGCTCGTTGAAGCGGCGGGCGATGGTGCGTGTGATCTCGATGTGCGGCAGGTTGTCCTTGCCGATCGGCACCACGTTGGCCTTGCAGAAGAGGATGTCGCACGCCTGGTGCACCGGGTAGGTGAGCAGCAGGCCGGTCAGCGCGTGGCCGGAGGCCTCCATCTCGGACTTCACGGTCGGGTTGCGGTGCAGTTCGGCCTCGGTCACGAGGGAGAGGAACGGCAGCAGCAGCTGGTTCTCGGCCGGCACGGCGGAGTGCGCGTAGATCATGGTCTTCTTCGGGTCGATGCCGGCGGCCATGTAATCCAGCACGAGGTTCAGCACGTTCTCCTGGATGTGCTCGGTGGTGTCGCGGTCGGTGATCACCTGATAGTCCGCGATGATGATGTTGGAGTGCACGCCCTTGTTCTGCATGGCCACGCGCTCCTTGATGGAGCCGAAGTAGTGGCCCAGGTGCAGGCGGCCGGTCGGACGATCGCCGGTGAGCATCGTGAACTTGCCCGGCTCGGCTTCGAGCTTGGCGAGCGTCTCATCCGAACGCTTCTTCGCGGCGAGGAAGCTCGCGCTCATCTCATTGCCAGCCGCTGTCAATTGCTGCTCATCGGTCATGCGAAATCCTTTGAAATAGCCTCAAATAAACGCTTTTTATGGTAAAAGTGTGAGCCGACAACGAACAAGCCGCAAACAAGTGGTACTCTCATAAGTTGATGAATCGAACAGCACAGTAATCGCAGGGGGTCGCATGGGCCGCGGACGTCAGAAAGCCAAGCAGCAGAAAATAGCCCGTAAGCTCAAGTATCTGACTACCGATACCGATTATGACGAGCTGGCCAAGGAACTGAGCGAGCAGGAGCCGGGAGTGGGGTCTCCCGATCCGTTCGCCGACATCGAAGCCAAGTATGCTCACGATGTGGACGCCGATCATGAGACGTCCGCTGCGGATGCCGTTTCCGAACCGGCCGCTTCGGTCGCGGACGATGATCTTGATGAATACGCCAAGTGGGCCGCCGAGGCCGCCGCGAAGGCGACCAGCGGCGAGTTCCCGAAGACCACGGCCAAGCCGGCCGCGCCTCACAAGCCCATCCCGATGCCGAAGCCGCGCCCGATTCCGAGCGCCCTCAAGCCGAAGCAGTGATCGGGCTTGCCGATCGGCATTTGACGGCGGTCATAGAGCCGTCGTTCTTCATACTTTTCGGGCGTCCGCTTAATGCGGGCGCCTTTTTCGTTGCGTGCGACTCCGTCAGACCAGCGGCAGCAGGTCGCTCAGGTCGTCGCGTTCGCCGACAGCGCTGATATGCCCGGCGTCCTTCTCCTCCGCCCAATCCGTGATACCGCAGGCCAGCCTCAGCCAGACCTCCGGGTCCAGTTCGATGACGTCCGGCGGGGTGAGATTGTGCGGATCCGATTCCGGGCCGTCCAGAATCTTGACCGCGCCCCATGGCGCCACGCGCACCTCCACGCCCGGTCCGGGTGCGCGGCGCTCCAGCAGGAACAGTGAGTAGCGCACGGCCATGGCCCATACGTTGTGTGGCAGTTCGGGGCGGACGGCGAGGCGAGCGGCGCTGCTGCTGCCGGAGTCGCCGGAATCGGCGGAGTCGCTGATGTCGGCGACGGTGCCGCCGACGGCGTTCGCCGCCTCCCGTGCGGCCTCGGCCCAACGCTTGAACGCCTCGCGGCCGCGAGGCAGGTCCCTTTCCAAAATCACAGCCATGCCCCCATCTTCGCACGATGGCGCGCGCGGCGGCTCTTCGATGACGCCATCGTGGAGGATGTCTCGGATGCCGGAATGTCGCGCGCCCCGGCGAGAGGCATTCCGCAGGTTGCGGGGCGCGTACTGCAAACGATGACATCGATGACATACGCGGAGATGCGCAAACTACGTAGGCGTGCTATGCTCTCAATGAGAACGTATGCATAACGCTCTTTTCCAATGCTGTTACGGAGAGTTCATGCCTGCGTTTATGTGGCGATACCTATCTCGCGGCATAATGAAGTCGGGCAACTATCCCGGAAGGAAAGTCAGAATGACCGAAATCACCGCACCCAAGTCTCCTGTCACGGCGGCTCAGTTCGCCGACGAGATTCGCGAGCAACTCAAGTACACCCAGAACGTCACCCCTGAGCAGGCCACCGCCGCCGACGTGTACGTCGCCGCCGCCAAGGCCGTGCGCAACCACCTCGCGGACGCCTGGTTCACCACCCAGGCCGACACCGTCAACGGCAACACCAAGGCCGTGGGCTACCTCTCCGCCGAGTTCCTCATGGGCAAGCAGCTGGAGAACGCACTGCTCAACGCCGGCCTGACCGAGCAGTTCGACGAGGCCGTCGAGGCCCTCGGCTTCCAGCCGAAGGACATCGTCGACGCCGAGTACGAGCCGGGCCTGGGCAACGGCGGTCTCGGCCGTCTCGCCGCCTGCTTCATCGACTCCCTCGCCTCCCTGGGCGTGCCGGCCTTCGGCTACGGCATCCAGTACAAGTACGGCATCTTCAAGCAGACGTTCGACGAGAACGGCAAGCAGGTGGAGACCCCGGACTACTGGCTGAGCAACGAGGAGCCGTGGGGCCACATCGACTACAACCGCGACCAGAAGGTCTCCTTCGGCGGCGAGGTCGTCGAGGAGGACGGCAAGAAGGTGTGGAAGCCGGCCTGGTCCGTGCGCGCCGTGCCGGTCGACTACCTGGTGCCCGGCTACAAGTCCCAGCGCGTGAACACCCTGCGCCTGTGGACCGCCAAGAGCTACGACGAGTTCGATCTGCTCGCCTTCAACCGCTCCGAGTACATGGAGGCCGTCAAGCCGCAGGTCAAGGCCGAGAACATCTCCAAGATCCTCTACCCGGAGGATTCCACCAAGGTCGGCAAGGAGCTGCGTCTCGAGCAGCAGTACTTCTTCGTGTCCGCCTCTCTGCATGACGCCATCCGCGTCTTCTACCCGGGCCAGGACAAGCCGGACCTGACCACCTTCCCGGACAAGATCACCTTCCAGCTCAACGACACCCACCCGGTGATCGGCATCCCGGAGCTCATGCGCATCCTCATCGATGAGTACGGCTACGACTGGGATACCGCCTGGACCGTGACCCAGAAGACCTTCAACTACACCTGCCACACCCTGCTGCCGGAGGCCCTCGAGGTCTGGCCGGCCAGCCTGATCGGCGAGCTGCTGCCGCGTCACCTCGAGATCATCGAGAAGATCAACGAGCAGTTCGAGGACGAGCTCAAGGGCAAGGGCGTCGCCGACGAGACCATCGAGGACATGCGCATCTACACCGGCGACTCGGTCCGCATGGCCTACCTGTCCACCTACGGCGGCTCCCACGTCAACGGCGTGGCCGAGCTGCACTCCCAGCTGCTCAAGGACGTCACCCTGAAGAACTTCTCCGACGCCTACCCGGACAAGTTCACCAACGTGACCAACGGCGTGACCCCGCGTCGCTTCGTCAAGCTGGCCAACCCCGGCCTGTCCGACCTCATCACCGAGGGCCTGGGCACCGACAAGTGGCTCTCCGACCTCGAGCTGCTGCAGGGCCTGGTCCCGCTGGCCCAGGACGACGAGTTCGTCAAGAAGTTCGCCGCCGTCAAGGCCGCCAACAAGCACTCCTTCGTGGGCTTCGCCAAGGATCGCTACGGCATCGACATCGACGAGAACACCATGTTCAACACGATGGTCAAGCGTCTGCACGAGTACAAGCGCCAGAGCCTGAAGATCCTGGCCGTCATCTCCAAGTACGCCGCCATCAAGAACGGCACCGTCTCCGCCGACGAGATCCTGCCGCGCACCGTGTTCTTCGGCGCCAAGGCCGCCCCGGGCTACTACCTGGCCAAGATGACCATCCAGCTCATCAACAACGTCTCCAAGGTCGTCAACAACGATCCGGACGTCAAGGGCAAGCTGGCCGTCCACATGCTGCCGAACTACAACATCGAGATGGCCCAGAACCTGATCCCGGCCACCGAACTGGACGAGCAGATCTCCCAGGCCGGCAAGGAAGCCTCCGGCACCGGCAACATGAAGTTCGCCCTCAACGGCGCCCTGACCGTGGGCACCCTGGACGGCGCGAACGTCGAGATCCGCGAGAAGGTCGGCGCCGAGAACTTCTTCCTCTTCGGCATGACCGTCGATGAGGTCGAGAAGCTGTACGCCGACGGTTACGATCCGGCCAAGTACTACGAGGCCGATCCTCGCCTGAAGCAGGCCATCGATCTGGTCGCCAACGGCACCTTCTCCAACGGCGACCGCAACGCCTACGCCCCGCTCGTGGCCGATTGGCTGACCAAGGACTGGTTCATGACCCTGGCCGACTTCTCCGCCTACGCCGACATCCAGGCTGAGATCGAGAAGCTCTACCGCGACCCGCTCGAGTGGAACCGCAAGGCCCTGCTCAACGTGGCCAACTCCGGCTACTTCAGCTCCGACCGCTCGATGGAGGATTACTTGGAGCGCATTTGGCACACCGGCCCGCTCGCCTGACGGCTCGGAACCGGCGCGCCAAATGCGCGCTGGTTCCTGCCTCGCGACTGTCGTCGCTCGGCGTCGCCTACAAACAGTCCACCGGACTGTTTGCTTAACGGCGCCGCACTCTGGCACACCGGTCCGCTCGCCGACTGACGGAGTGTCCGCGGCGTTGCTCCTCGGTCGACGTACCTTCGTACGCCTTCCCTCGGTGCGCCTTGCGGACACACACGTCAGTCGACTCGCTCCGCTCGCCTGAGCATAACCTCGGCTCCCCCTTGTCAGGGGAGCTGGCGCCGAAGGCGACTGAGGGGTAGTCCTTGTCAGAACTCCCCTCAGCCTCGCTCCGCTCAGGGAGGGGAGCCGATGCCGATGGCATATTGATGTAAACAAGGAAGCCCCCGCAACCGATGTGGTTGCGGGGGCTTCCCCGTTATAACGGCTGGGAATCAGGCTTCGGCCGGGGCGGCTTCGGGCTCCTCCTCATCGCCCTTGTCCGCGGCCTTGTTCAGACCCAGGTCCACCGGCGAGGAGCTGTTCTCCCACGGCTCCTCCCACGGATCGTAATCCGGGTTCTGCTGCTTGTAGATGTACAGACCCACCACCGCTGCGAGCAGCGCGCCGAACAGCAGTGCGAAGAACTTCCAACCGTTAGAAGACTTGTTCTCCATGACGGCTCCTTTCCCTAGGGATCGTCTGGTCGGTATGCCCATTCAGACCGACTCTGCTCCCTATTCTAAGTCGGTGTTTGTGTCGATTGGGTGGAATGACATGCGCTCCGATACAGTGGAGCCCATGCGTATGCCTACCAAACAGCAGATTCGATACCAATGGGAACGCGGCGGCCCGGTGATCACCTGGGCGCTGATCATCGCCTGCGTGGCGGTGTGGCTGGTGGAGGTGCTCGCCGGATTCCTTTCGCCGGTGCTGCAGAACTGGCTGATCGTGCAGGGCATGGCGGCCCCGGCCACGATGGTGCGCGAGCCGTGGACCATCGTCACCTCGATGTTCCTGCATGCACCGAACTCGATTCTGCATATCCTGTTCAACATGATCGCCCTGTATTCCGTGGGCCCCGAACTCGAACGGCTCATGGGCCACTGGCGGTTCCTGGGCCTGTACATGATCTCCGGGCTCGGCGGCGCGCTGGGCCTCATGACATGGGGCGTGCTGGCCCCCGGTGGTCAGGGATGGCGGTACGCCGCATACGGTGCCTCGGGCGCGCTGTTCGGCCTGTTCGCCGCCCTGCTGGTGGTGTACCGGCGCATCGGCGCGGATATCCGCTCGATGCTGGTGTGGATGGCGGTCAACTTCGCCCTGCCGTTCGTGGTGGGCGGCGTGGCCTGGCAGGCCCATGTGGGCGGCTTCGTGGTCGGCGGGCTACTCACCTGGCTGCTGGTGGCCGGCGTGAAGCCGTGGCGCGGCAAGAGCCTGAAATGGCGCATGCAGGTGTACGGCTGGGGCGTCACCGTGCTGGTGATCGCGCTGATTCTCGCCCTCAACACCGCCAACCCGTACGCCGGGCTGCTGTAAGGTCCTGTCCCCTCCCCGATCCACACCCGAGTTATGCACATCGACGATGCAAGGGATACCGCGGGGTATGGAATCGAGTTGTGCACAGGTGTGGGGAAAAGTGTATAAGTCTGTGGATAACTTGGTGAATCGGTGGATATCAGGGCAGCCCGGTGTATAAGTCCTCTTCGCACAACTGTGGATAACTTGCGTATCATGCCGATTTTCTGGCTTTTCATGCACCGGCCAACCGGCGGAAAATCGGCGCAAATCAGGGTTATACACGGGATATGCACCATGAAACGCACCTTATCCACCACTTATCCACTAGTTATCCACACCCTTTTCCACATTCGGTGGATAACTGGCCCGAAAAACTACAATCGTGTAATTCATCCACATTGGGTGGATAACCGTGTGGATAACTCGTGGATAAGTGGTGGATAGCTGTGGGTAACTGGTGGACAGTGCGTGCACAGCCGATACCGGGCCCACCCGCACGGAACGGATACGCAAAAGGCCGGCTCCCGATCCGGAAGAATCGGAAAGCCGGCCTTGAACTACGTCAATCAGACGACGAAGGTAACGGACTCAGCGCCAACCCATCGTCATCAGGAAGCCCACCATGATCAACGCGAAGCCGATCGCCAGGTTCCAGGCGCCGATGTTCGGAATCGGCCAGGCGCCGGACGGGGACAGGTAGTACACCACGCACCAGATCAGACCGATGATCATGAACGCGCAGAACACCGGCACGAACCAACGCGGGTTGGACTTGGTGCCCTTGATGGTCTCCTCCACGCGCTTGGTGTTCTCCTCCTGGCGGCTCATCATGCGCTGCATCTGCGGGGTCATCGTGGACTTGTCGGCGGTGGCGTTCAGGACGGCCTGAACCTGATCCATATCAACACCGTAGTTCTCGTCCTCGGCGGCGGCAGCGTCGTCAGCGGCCTTGGCGGAAGTCTCGTCCTGCCAGTCCTTCTGGTAGTTCGAGTCGGTTTCGTGCAGCTCTTCGTTAGCCATCAGCATAGTCTCCATTCAATAGGCTAAAAGTCATAATAGTGGTTACACTCGAAACCAGCGAACACGCCGAGGAAAAGACGGGTATTTATGGTCAAACACGTGGGTAAGCATGGCGTGAAGCGCTCTCTTGCGGCCGGTATCGCGGCGTTCGTGGTCATTGCGCTCACCGGATTCCTGCTCAGCACCAACGTGCGCGTGAACCGTACCACCACCGTGAACAATGATACCGCCGACCTCATCGAACACAGCGTGGACGAGGTGGCGGGCCTGCAGAAGGAGGTCACGGATCTGACCTCGCAGATCGACAGCCTCACCGACATCCTCAGCGCCGACGGCTCGCAAAGCTCATCCCAGTCCGGTGGCAACGATTCCAGCCTGATGCTGCCCGAACTGGAGGGTGCGGGCGTGACCGTGACCCTCGACGATTCGCCGCTGTGGGAGAACGCGGTGAACAACAACGGCTCGACCTCGAACATCGACGACTACGTGATCCACCAGCAGGACGTGGAGTCCGTGGTCAACGCGCTGTGGGCCGGCGGCGCCCAGGCCATGATGATCATGGACCAGCGCGTGCTGTTCAATTCCGCCGTGATCTGCTCGGGCAACGTGCTCTCGCTGCACGGCAAGAAATACGCGCCGCCGTTCACCATCTCCGCCATCGGCGATGCCTCGGCCATGCGCAAGGCACTCAACGACTCCAAGGCCATCACCATTCTCAAGCAGTACGTCACCGCGTTCGGCATCGGGTACAAGGTGGAGAACAAGGACGACCTCCAGTTCCCGTCCACCGCGGCCCTGCTCCAGCAGCTCAAGTACGCCACGGTCGATTCGTCCAAGGTCAAGGACGAGGAGGCGGCGCAGTGAGCCGCGGCAGGCACACCGGTGGGGCCGGCAGCTCGCGCAACGCAGGCATGTCCGGCACCCGTCGCGGCCCGCTCTGGCAGGCGCTCGGCATCGTCGCGGAACTGCTCATCACCGTGGCCGCGATCTGCGCGCTGTACATCGTGTGGCAGATGTGGTGGACCGGCGTGGAATCCGAGCAGACGCAGAACGAGACCCTGCAATCCGTCTCCTGGTCCGATCCGGCGGCCGGAAGCAACGGCAGCGGCACCACGACCATCGCCAAGTCGCAGGAGGGCGACCCGCCCGCCGAACCCGAGAACCCGCAGTACGGCGACCTTATCGCCCAAGTGTACATCCCCCGGTTCGGTTCGGGCTGGCACCGCAACCTGGTGGAGGGCACCACTCTCGAACAGCTCAACCGCCACGGTCTCGGCCGGTACCAGAACAGCCAGCTGCCCGGCCAGGTGGGCAATTTCGCGTTCGCCGGACACCGCAATGGCTACGGACAGCCGCTCGGCGACGTGGACAAGCTGCAGACCGGCGATCCCATCATCATCCGTACCGAGCATTACTGGTACGTCTACCACTACACGCGCTACGAGATCGTGCTGCCCACCGATACGTACGTGATCTCGGCCAACCCCGAGAACCCCGGCGCCGAACCCACCAAACGCATGATCACGATGACCACCTGCGAGCCGAAATACTCCACACCCACGCACCGCTGGATCAGCTACGGCGAGCTGGCCTACTGGGCCAAGGTGTCCGACGGGGTGCCGGCCGAATTGGCCACCACCGACTCGTCCGGTGCAGTGAAATTTGCCGTGAACGAGACGCCGTCCGTGGCCTCGCACATCGGCTCGCTGGACCGTGCGGTGGCGTGGGCCCTCGTGGCATGGGCGATTCTGTTCATCGCCGCCGCCGTGGCTTGGCAATGGCCGGTGCTGCGTGCGATTCGTCGGGGGGAGCGCCGCCGCCCGGACGCGAGCCTGTATGGCGCTTTGGTGCGATTGCAGCCCGGCGTGCTGCCGATCCGACTGCTGCTGGCTGCGATTCTGCTGTTCGCGGCCTCCTGCGCGCTGTTCCAGTGGGGATTCCCCTGGGCCGCCGCGCACATCCCCTTCCTCCAGCAGATGTCCAATTACGTGGCCGTTCCGCAGTAGTGGGAATCGGCCTGCGGCCGATGCTGGGTTTTTCCGCAGACTTTCGTCTGCGTTGCTGCTCTCCCTCCGTCTCGGCTTACGCCGAGCCATCTCCCTCGCCAGAGGGAGGCAAGTCTATATCGCATAGTTCCTTGGCCCCTCTGACGAGGGGGCTGTCAGCGAAGCTGACTGGGGGAGAGAAGAGGCAGGCGGAAGTCTGCGGGAAACACAGCATCGGCCGCAGGCCGATTCCTCACGCCAATTCCTCCTTACTGGAATCAACCCGCATCGCCGCACCCGCACTGAGTAGTATGGCTTGCAGAACACGTCTTCCAAGGAGAGCAAGCATGACTGATTCCGCGCACATTCTGGTGGTGGATAACTACGATTCGTTCGTCTATACGATCGTCGGCTACCTGAAAACCCTCGGCGCCACCGTTGACGTGGTGCGCAACGACGCCATCGATCCCTCTACGCCCGGTGTGTTGGACGGCTACGACGGCGTGCTGATCTCCCCCGGTCCCGGTGCCCCGGCCGAATCCGGTGCCAGCGAGGGCATGATCCGTCTGGCCGCCGAGACCGATACGCCCATGTTCGGCGTATGCCTTGGCTTGCAGGCGCTCGCCGAGGTCTACGGCTGCACGGTGGACCATGCGCCCACCATCATGCACGGCAAGACCAGCCAGGTGGAACATATCGACGACGAAATCTTCGAGGGCGTGGCCAACCCGATGACCGCCACCCGCTACCATTCGCTTGCCGTGGAGCCCGATTCCGTGCCGGACACGCTCGTGGTGACCGCATGGACCGAGGGCGACCACATCATCCAGGGCCTGAAGGTCAAGGGCAAGCATATGTACGCGGTGCAGTTCCACCCCGAATCGGTGATGACGCAGGACGGCTACCGTCTGCTCGCCAACTGGCTCAGGGTCTGTGGCCAGGAGAACGCCGTGGCCAAGTCCGCCGGTCTGCAGCCCAAGGTGACGAAGTAAGGGCCTATTACGCAGTTGGCTCCCCTCGATGAGGGGAGCTGTCAGCGGAGCTGGCTGGGGAATGCCCCGATGGACTCCCCTCAGTCTCACTTCGTTCGACAGCTCCCCTCAGCGAGGGGAGCCAACTGCGTATTTACGGCTATCACTCCGTGGGCGTGGTGGGCTTGGTCTCGCCGCCGTCGGTGGAACCGCCGCCGTTGTCGGTGCTGCCTCCGTTGTTGCCGTTGCCGCCGCTACCGCTGCTGGTGGTGGTGATCGTCACCGTGGAGCCCTTGTCCACCTGCGTGCCGGCACCCGGATTGATGCTCACCACGATGGCCGTGGAGTCGGTGGGGCCGCTGACCGAGACGTTCAGGCCCTCGGCCTGCAGCATGAGCTTGGCGGTCGTATAGGACGTGCCCGCGGCGATCGAAGGCACCGTGACCTGCTGCTTGCCGGTGGACACCCACAGCGTGATCGTGCCGTGCTGCTCGATGGCCACGCCCGAGCCGGGGCTCACGCGCGTGATCGAGCCGGCCGGCACCGTATCCGACTCCTCCTCCTGGAAGTTGAGGGTGAAGTCGTCGCCGTACTCGGCCACCACGGCTTCCTTGGTCTGTCCCACGAGGTTGCTCGGCACCACCGTCATGCCGGTGGACACGTAGATCGTGATGGTCGTGCCCTTGGGCTGCGAGGAGCCGGCGGCCGGATCGGTGCGGGTCACCTTGTCCTTCTCGATGGAGTCGCTGGGCTCGCTCTTGACCGAGCTGTTGACCTTGAAACCGGCCTTCTCCAGCTTGGTGCGGGCCTCGCTCTGGCTCAGGTCCTTGACGTCCGGCACGGACGTGGACTGCGGGCCGTCGGAGAACCAGACCTCCACCTCCGAGCCCTTGGCCACCTTGGAGCCCGCCTCCGGGCTCATCTTGGTGCAGGTGCCGGCCGGTTCGGTGGAGTCGGTGTCGTGCTTCTCCACCATGGTCAGGCCCAGCGCCTTGAGTTTGGCGTTGATGCCGTCCTTGGACGTGTTGGCCGTGCATTCGGGCACGGTGACGGTATCGGCCGCGGCCGAACCCGTGTCACGCAGGACGAACACCAGGCCGAACACGATGGCGATCACCGCCACGATGCCGATGATCGTGCTGATGATGATGGTCCGGCGCTTCTTGGCCTTGGCAGCCGCCGCACGCTGCTTGGCGCGCGACTGCACCGAGGCGAAACTGCCGCTGGCCGGGACGATCTGCTCGAACTGGCCGGTGGCCGGGTTGTACGCGGTGGTGGGCTGGCGGTCCATCTGCACGGTGGGGCTGGCGGTCTCCGCGTTCTTGCGGGCCTGCACGTTGGTCATGTCCGTGAGCGGGTTGAACGCGGCCGCCACGGGCACGCCGCCATTCATGAAGGTCAGGATGTCGTTGCGGAACTCCGCGGCCGTGGCATAGCGGTTCTGACGGTCCTTGGCCATGGCCTTGGCGCAGATGGAATCCCACATCTTCGGCAGACCGGGCACCACGGCGGAAGGCGGCGTGGCAACCTCGGACACATGCTGATAGGCGATGGCCACGGCCGAATCGCCGGTGAACGGCGGACGTCCGGTGAGCATCTCGTAGAGCACGCAGCCGGCCGAATACAGGTCGGAGCGCATGTCCACGGTCTCGCCGCGGGCCTGCTCCGGGGAGAGGTACTGCGCGGTGCCCACCACGCCCTGCGACTGGGTCATCGTGGCCGCGGAATCGTCTAGTGCGCGCGCGATGCCGAAGTCCATGACCTTGACCACGCCCTGCTCGGAGATCATGATGTTGCCGGGCTTGATGTCGCGGTGGATCACACCCATGCGGTGCGAGTAGTCGAGGGCGCTGAGCACGCCGAGCATCACCTGTTCGGCGTCGCGCTGGCTCAGGGAGCCGTTCACCTTGAGGATGTCGCGCAGGGTCTGGCCCTTGACGTACTCCATGACCAGGTACGGCAGCAGTTCGGTCTGGCCGTTCTCGCTGGAGACGGTCTCCTCGCCGGAATCGTAGATGTTGACGATGTTTGGGTTGTTCATCTGCGCCACGGCGTGCGCTTCACGGCGGAAGCGGGCCAGGAAGATGTCGTCGTTGGCCAGGTCGGCGCGCATGATCTTGATGGCCACGGTGCGGCCCAGACGGGTGTCGAGGGCCACGTGGACCTCGGCCATGCCGCCGCGGCCGATGAGCTGGCCAAGCTGGTATCGGCCGCCGGCCAACGCAGTAGGCATGCTGCTCATTGCTTCTTCCTTCCAATCCTTGAGACCGGGGTCTCCAATACGATGCGCGGCGTGCTCGTGACCCTGCGCGGCAGGCGGCCTCCGGACGCGATCGTGGCGGTCCGGTCGGTCATTTCGGTCTGCTGGTCAAGCAGGCGGCGTTCGATGCGAGCCAGCGTGCGGGAGACCACAAGCGCGTCCTTCGGACGGTCCAGCGGGTCCTTGGCCAGCATGGACATGACGAACTCGCGCAACTGCACGTCCACCGAATCGGGCAGCGGCGGCACCGGGTCGTTCACGTGCGCGGCCGCGATGTCCACCGGCGTGGTGCCGGTGAACGGGCGATGGCCGGCCAGACCCTCGTAGGCCACCACGCCCAGCGAGTAGATGTCCGACTGGGGCGTGGCCTGCTGGCCCTGCGCCTGCTCGGGGGAGATGTACTGGGCGGTGCCCACCACCATGCCGTCCTGGGTGATCTGGCCCTGGCCGGTGGAGTAGCTCACGCCGAAGTCCGTGATCTTGACCTGGCCGGAGTCGGAGACCATGATGTTGGCCGGTTTGACGTCGCGGTGGATCACCCCGTGGCTGTGCGCCACGAACAGGCCGCGCGCGGTCTGGATGAGGATCGGCAGCAGCTCGGTGGCGTCCATCGTTCCCTTCTCATGGAACAGGTCCGCCAGCGACTTGCTCGGCACGTACTCCATGATGAGGAAGCCGATGCCGTCGTGCTCGTAGTATTCAAACAGCGCGGCGATGTTCGGGTGCGCGAGGTTCGCGGAATTGTGGGCCTCGGCGCGCAGTCGGCGCAGCTTGGCCTCGGCATTGGTCACGTCCGAACGCAGGGCCTTGATGGCCACCTCGCGGCCGAGCTGGATGTCGTAGCCCTTCCAGACCTCACCCATGCCGCCCTGTGCGAGGCGGGAATCCAAACGATAACGTCGGTGAATCAGCTGACCTTCGATCAGTCTCATTGCTGCAGCGCCTCCTGAATCATCGCACGCATGATCGGGCCAGCGGCGAGCGAACCGTATACGTCAGTGTTGTGCACCAGCACGGCCACGGCGATCTGCGGATCGTCCGCCGGGGCGAAGCCGATCACCCAGCCGTCGATGCTGGTGTTGCCCACGCCGATCTGCGCGGTGCCGGTCTTGGCGGCCACCTGGATGCCGTCGATGGCCAGTTGCGGGTTGGCCTGGGTGACCACCTGCTCCATCATCTGGGTGAGCTTGTCCGCCGAATCCTTGCTGAAGACGTTCGCCATGACCTGCGCCTTGGTCTGCGAGAGCACGGTCAGGTCGGAGGCGCGCACGCGGTCCACGAGGGTGGGGCGCATGAGCTTGCCGTCGTTGGCGATGGCCTGGGCCACCATCGCCATCTGCAGCGGCGTGGCCGTGGTGTCTCCCTGGCCGATGGAGGCCAGCGCGAGCTTGTCGTCGGTCGGATCGGTGGGGAAGGTGGATGCGGTGGCCGTCATCGGGGTGCCGGTCGCGTCCGAGCCGTCGATGGTGATGGTACTGCCGAAGCCGAGCTTGGTGGCCATGTCGGAGACCTTCTCGGAGCCGAGCTTGACGCCCAGCTGGGCGAATGCGGTGTTCGACGACCATGCGATGGCGTTCTGCAGTGTGATCTGGCCGTTGGTGCCGTCCGCCTGCGATTCGGCGTTCGGCAGCTGGGTCACCGTGCCGGGCAGCGTGTAGGAGGAACCGGCCGGAATCTGCGTGTCCGGCTCGTAGTCGCCGGTCTCCAGCGCGGTGGCGGCCACGATGGTCTTGAACGTGGACCCGGGCGGATAGAGCTGCGAGGTGACGCGGTTGATGAGCGGGCTGTCCTGGCCTGCGGACAGTTCCTGATACGCCTTGGCGGCGGCCTTGGTGTCGTGCGTGGCCAGCTGGTTCGGGTCGTAGCTCGGGGTGCTTACCATGGCCAGGATGCGGCCGGACTTGACCTCGATGGCCACGGCCGCGCCGTCGCGCGAGCCGAGCTGGTCGTAGGCCACCTGCTGCAGCTTCGGGTCGATGGACGTCTCGATGGAGGCACCCTGGTTGGAGCCGCCGGTGAGCAGCGCCTTGGTGCGCTGCCACATCAGTGCGTCGGCCTCGCCGTTGAGCAGCATGCTGCGGGAGGCCTCAAGGCCGCGGTCGGCCGTCTGGGTGATGGAGAAGAAGCCGGTCACGGGCGCGTACAGCGGGCCGTTGGAGTAGACGCGCTGGTACTTGAAGGCGTCGTTGATCGGCTCGGATTTGGCCATTACCGTGCCGTCGGAGGCCAGGATGGCACCGCGGTCGGCACCGAGCTGGTGGTAGAGCGAACGGGCGTTGCGCGAATCGTTGTTGAGCTCGTTCGCGCGTACGGCCATGAGGATAGTAGAGGACAGGCCGAGCACCACGAACAGCGCCACCACGGCGGTGAAGAGCTGGCGCAGATACTTGTTCATACGCGGTCACCTCCGTTGACGGGTGGAATGGGCGGTAGGGAAGCGGTCCGGGTGGACGGCTCGGGGATGTCGAAGCGCGAGGGATCCTGACGGGTGATGTCGATGATCGGGTCGTCGTCATCGAGGTCGTTGGCGCCATCCGGGCTGCCGAAGCCGGGGAAGCCGGAGAACGGGTTGTCCTCGGCGGCGTGCGCGGCATGGGCTCCGTGGGCGGCATGCGAGGCATGGCCTGCGTGCGGGGCCGGGGGAGCGGGGATATCGGCGAACGATGCGGTCGGCGCGAGGGCCTGAGTGGACGTTGCCGTGTCCGGGGCGGCCGGCTGTGCGAATGATGCCGATGGTGCCGGCTGTGTCGGTTGCCCGGATTGCCCCGATCGCGTAGCCGCGGCGGCCTGGCCGGCCTGCGCCGCATAGGCCACCTGCTGCGCCACGGCTTCGGTTCCGGTCGCGTCCGCGGATGCCGAAGCGGACGCGCTGCGCGGCTTGACGATCTCCTCGGTGGCGCGTGCGCGGGCCTTGAGTTCCTTGTCTCGCAGCACCGCCAGCGCCTCGTACTGGAACGTGTCCGAGGTCAGCTCCGGTTCCGGTGCGTTGGCCGCGTTGGAGATCACGATGAGCAGCGCCGCCAGGATGTAGTTGGCGATGAGGCTCGAGCCGCCCGCCGCCATATACGGCAGGGTCAGGCCGGTCAGCGGGATGACGAGCGTGATGCCGCCCACCACGGTGAACACCTGGAACGCCATGGTGAACACCAGGCCGGAGGCCAGCAGCTTGCCGAAGCCGTCCTTGACCTTCATGGACGTGATGAAGCCGGAGGCCACGATGATCAGGTACATCATCAGGATGGCCAGCAGGCCCACCAGGCCGAGCTCCTCGCCGAGGGCCGCGTAGATGAAGTCCGAGTTGGCGAACGTGGTCAGGGCCGGGTGTCCCTGGCCCAGGCCGGTGCCGAGCAGGCCGCCGGAGGCCAAGCCGAAGATGCCGGTGACCAGCTGCCACGAGCCGCCGTATTCCTTGTTGTATTCCTCGGCGCTGAACGGGTGCAGCCAGGCGTCCACGCGCTGGCCCACATGGCTGAACATGCTCGCGGCGAGCACGGCGCCTGCCGCGAAGGCGATCAGGCCGATGATGATCCAGCTCTTGCGGCCGGTGGCCACGTAGAGCATCGCCACGAACATGGCGAAGAACATGAGCGAGGTGCCCAGATCGTGCTGCATGATGAGCACGCCCATCGAGGCGAACCACACGATGATGATCGGGCCCAGGTCCTTGATGCGCGGCAGCTGCAGGCCAAGCACCTTTTTGCCGCCCACGGCCAGCTGGTCGCGGTGGTCGAACAGGTAGGCGGCGAAGAAGAACGCCAGGAACAGCTTGGCGAACTCGCCGGGCTGGAACTGGCCGAGACCGGGGATCTTGACCCAGATGCGCGCGCCGTTGACCTCCTCGCCGATCACGGGCAGCATCGGGGAGAGCAGCAGTACCAGGCCCACCACCATGGAGACGTACGAGAACCGCCGCAGCACGCGGTAGTCCCTGAGGAAGATGATGATCGGTGCCACGAGTACCAGCGCCAGGCACAGCCAGAGCAGCTGGCGCGTGCCCACGGACTTGCCCATGCTCTGGTCGATGCGGGCGATCATCGTCACGCCGGTGCTGGTCAGCAGCAGCACGCAGGGGATGATCGACTGGCTCGCGTATGGCTGGAATCGGATGGTCAGGCCCCATAGCACCAAGAACAGCGCCACCACGACCGCCAGCATGATGAGGTACTGCTGCGGGAACTCGCCGGTGGTGCGCTGGAACATCTGGACCAGGCCGAGAGCGCTCACCGCCATCGCGAAGATGAGCAGCGAGATCTGGCGCAGGCGGGTTGCGATCATTGCGCACCCCCCGTGGCGGCGTCGTCCGCCGCGCCGATGTCCGGGTTGGACGAATCGGAGGAACCGGAATCACCGGACGAACCGGAGTCATTGGACTTGTCGGATGAAGACGAATCGGACGAATCGGCCTTGGCCTGCGCCTTCTCGGCGCTCTTGGTCACGGCCTCGGCCTTCTCCTCGGCCGCCTTCTCCTGCTGTTGCTGAAGTTTGATCATTTCACTGCGGATGATGTTCACATGCGACTGCGCCTCGGCCAGCGAATCCACCGTGATGCCCTGCTTGAGTTGGTCACGCCAGGTGGTCGGCAGCTCGGAGGAGGTGATGTCCGTGCGCTCCACCGCGTGCGAGAGCTCCAGGCCGAACACGTTGGTGGGGATGCCTTGGTAGATGGTCACCTTGCCGCTGCTGGTGCCCACGTAGTAACGGGTCTGGCTCCAGGCGTACCCGCCCCAGGCCGCGCCGGCCAACGCCAGCAGCGCCAACACGCAGCCGATCACCACGGCGATGGTGCCGCGGCGCTTCTTGACGCGCTTGGCCTTCTTCTGCTCCACATGCTCGGCATGGATGGCCTTGGCCACCTCCGGGTCGTTGGGGTCGGCGGACAGGCGTCCGTCGGTCTTGAGGACCACCGGGATCTCGCCGGTGTCCGGGTTGGCACGTTCGCCGTTCTCCTCGCGCACGGTGGACGGCTGGGCCACGCGCACCGTGCCGGGTTCGGTGGCGGGCGCGTCGTCGGCGTCCTCGTGGGCGCTGGCCGGCTGGATGAGCGCGGCCGCGCGGGCGGCGGGGGAGTCGTCCTCGCGCAGGGCGGGCGCGGTGGCCACCGGTTCGTTGATGATGTCCGCGATGGGCTCCAGGTTGCGGCTGGCCGCGCCGCCGATGAGCGGCGTCTGGTGCGGCAGGTCGAAGGCGTCGGCGTCGAGGGCCAGTGTGGCGTCCGCGATCACGGCGGTCACGTTGTCCGTGCTGCCGGCGCGCAGGGCCATCTGCACGAGCCGTTGGGCGCACTCGCCCTGATCGGCCAGCGAGGTCATGGTCTCCTCGATGGTGGAGTCCTCCAGCACGCCGCACAGGCCGTCCGAGCACAGCAGCCAGCGGTCGGCCGGGTGGGCCTTGCGGATGGAGATGTCCGGGTGCGGGTCGATGTCGAAGTCGCCGAGCACGCGCATCACCACGTTGCGCTGGGGGTGGTTCTTGGCTTCGGCGGGCGTGATGCGGCCGGTGTCGATGAGGTGCTGGACGTAGCTGTGGTCGCAGGTGATGCGGCCCAGATGGCCGTCGCGCAGCAGATAGGCGCGCGAATCGCCGATGTGCGCGATCACCCAATATCCGGCCACGAGGGCCACCGCGGTCACGGTGGTGCCCATGCCGGCGAGTTTGCGCTCGCGCTTGGCCTTGCCCACGATCGCGTCGTGCGCGGCCATGACGGAGGTTTCCATCATGCGGGAGATGGTTTCGATGTCGCCGCCGGTGTCGTCCTGTTCGATGTGCGCCAGTGAGCGGATGGCGATGGAGGAGGCCGTGTCGCCGCCGGCGTGACCGCCCATGCCGTCGCAGATGGCGATGAGATGCTCGCCCGCGAAGGATGAGTCCTGGTTGTTCGCGCGCACCGTGCCCACGTCGGACACGGTGGTGGAATACAGGAAGAGCGGTTGTGAAACGGCGGAATTGGGCATGCGGCTACCTCAGTTCGAAGGTGGTGGCGCCGATGCGCACGGGCACGCGGGCGGGCAGGATGGTCGGACGGTTGATGCGCTGCAGGTTCACGACCGTGCCGTTGGTGGAGTTCAGGTCCTCGATGGCCCACTGGCCGGCGCGGGGATCCTTGTAGACGCGCGCATGGTGGGAGGAGACGAACTCGTCGTCCAGGACCACGGTGTTCGAAGCGGCGCGTCCCAGCGTGATTTCGGAGCCGCTCAGCGGCACGGAGCTGCCCGCCAGCGGTCCGTCGATGATCACCAGGAGGGCAGGCTCCGCCCCCGACCCGGCGGTCGGTGTGCGGTGTGCGCGTACGGGGGACTGCGGCTGCGGGATCTCGGCGTTGGCCTTATGGGCCTCACGCTCGCGTTCACGGCGACGGCGTGCGCGCGAGGGACGGGGGCTGAACGTCTCGATGTCCCGGTGCAGGGAACGCACGCACAGCCATACGAAGACCCACAGCAGGATCAGGAATCCGTACTTGAGTAGGGCGAATGTCAGTTCGGTCATGGATGCCGACTTTCGGGCGGGTACGCTCGATTACTCCTGGGCTTGCGCCGAGGCCCAGTAGAGGATGCGCGTGCGGCCGATGGTGATGGTGTTGCCGTCCAGCAGCGTGGCGGCGGGCACCTGATGGCCCTCCACGTACGTGCCGTTCGTGGAGCCGAGGTCGCGGGCGATCACGCCGTTGTCCGTGATGTCGATCTCCAGGTGCTTGCGGGAGATGCCCGGATCGTCGATGACGATGTCGCAGCCGGAGCCGCGGCCGATCACGGTCTTGTCCTTGGTGAGCAGGTACTGGTTGCCGTTCACCTCGAGCACCGGGCTGTCCTCGGTCTGCGCGTCCGTGGTGACGGGCACGGCGTTGCCCTGCACGGATTCGGAAGTGAGGTTGAAGTTGCCCTTGGACAGGTCCAGATCCTCTTCGAAGATCACGACCACCGGGCCCACGAAAGCGTAATGCTGGCTCTTGGCGTACTCGGTGAGGTTGTCCGCCAGCTCATTGGCCAGGGTCTCGCTTCCCCACGCTTCGATGCGGTCGAAGTCCGGCGTGCTGAGCTTGAAGCGGTATTCGTTCGGGGCCACGGTGCGGTCGCGGCCCACCGGCATGGCCTCGGCGTCGATCTCGCGCTCCAAGGCGCTGGAGAGGTCGACAGGCTGCAGATCCTTGGAGCCGAATTTGGCGAACACTCCGTTGACTGCACCCTCCACGCTTTTTTCAAAACGGTCGAGAACGCTCATAGTCATCCCTTTCTAATCTTCACCTATCCTACGCGGCAATGGGAATTTGGGGCAAAAAACCATCCCCCAGCGTGGTTATGGGTGCAAAATTTACAAAAATTAGGGCTTCCTATGGGCGCGGCGCACCACCCGGCACCACATCGCTTCGGGGACTTCTCAGCGACGGCAGAGGGCCGGCGGTTGGCCATCAGACTGCACTGACGGGCCGTGGCGGCGGTGGAGAGCCAGGCTTTGGCCTTGCGCCGTCGCTGAAAACGGATTTGGCGACGTTTGCGGACCAAGGTATGGCCGGATGCCGTCGCTGAAAACGGATTTGGCGACGTTTGCGGACCAAGGTATGGCCGGATGCCGTCGCTGAGCGATTTCACCGGAGGTGGCGTGCCGGCCCTTGGCCCGCTGCCATCACTGAAGGGCATCCGGCGACCGTTTGCGACGGCGAAGTGCCAGCTTCCGACCGTCCGGCATCTCCGCACAACGGCGTAGGTTGTAAGGCATGAGCGAAACGACTGATACCAACGATGCCATCAAGGATTTCCCCCGCCGCAAGGCCCGCACGCTGCGGTTCACCTGCGGCGCGCCGCGGTCCGCGAAGGTGATTGCGGACGGCTCCCGCGCGTTGTTCCTGCGCTCCGACGGCCCCGAGGATCTGGTCACCGCGCTGTGGCTGAGCTGGTTCGATGCCGACGGCGAACATCACGAGACCAAACTCGCCGACCCGCGTGAACTGCTGGGCGGCAAGGCGGACAGCGAGGACGTGCCGGCCGAGGAGCGCGCCCGCCGCGAACGCGCGCGCGAGGGTGGTGCCGGCATCGTGGGTTATTCGGTGTCCGATGCGGGCGATCGCGTGGTGTTCACCATCAACGGCCGCCTGTTCATGACCGAGATCGGCGAGGCGGATGCCGATGGCAGCGTGACCTGGCCGGACGAATACTTCGACGGGACGGATGGGAGCGAGACCGGTGCGACGACCACGCCCGTTGCTCGGACACGCGAGCTGGCCGGTGCATGGCTGGACGAGGATCCGGACATGTACGCCCCGGTGCTCAACCCGCGCATCGCCCCTGACGGCACCCATGTGCTGTACACCACCGGTTCGTACCTGATGCTGGTGGACATCGGCGATTGGCCGGCCGAGGCGGCCGATGGCACTGTCGTCAACGAGTCCGGCGACGGCATCGCGGAGGTCCCGGCCGGCGAGCTGGCCGACGGCGTGGACGTCGAATCGGACGCCGTCGAGGAGGCCCTGAGCGAGGGGTTGTACGGCGAGGACACTGACGATGAACCGGACGGTCTCGCCGGCTCCGACGGCGACGATGAGGACGGCCCGCTGGACGACCGCATCACCGCGATCTACGGCGTGAGCGTGGAGGACGAGGACGGCAACCCGGCCGAGAACACCTGGAAGATCGGCCTGGCCGAGTTCGTGGCCGGCGAGGAGATGGACCGGTACGACGGCTTCTGGTGGTCCCCGGACTCGCAGCATGTGATGTTCGAATCCTTCGACACCACTGACGAGCCGATCTGGTACATCAGCGATCCGGCCGATCCGGAGGCTCCCGCTGCCGGCCGACGCTATCCTCGCGCGCTGACCCGCAACGCGGATGTGTATCTGACCGTGATCTCCTTGGCGTTCGACGCGGACGACCGGTACGTGGGCATCACCGCCAACGCGGATGTGGACTGGGACCGCGAGGCGTACGAATACGTGGCCGCCGTGAATTGGAGCGAGGGCCACGACCCGCTGTTGCTCGTGCAGAACCGCCGCCAGACCCGCGACCAGGTGCTTGAGGTGGCCGTGGCCGCCGCGGAGGAGCCGGAGACGTTGGACGGCAAGGCCTCCGAAGGCTGGCGTGCGGCGCAGAGGGCCGTTGAGGCTGAGGACGTTGACGAGGAAGGTTTCGGCGTCGGTGCCGATGCCGAGATGCTTGTACCCGCCTTTGGTGCGACGCGCGTGTTGGAGGAGCATGCGAACGACCAGTGGATTGACCTGGTGGCCGGCACGCCCGCCACCACGCCGGACGGTCGTCTGATTTGCGCCCTGAATGATATGGACGCGGACACCAACCGTCTGACCGTGGACGGCCGCCCGTTCACGCCGGCCGGCTGGAACGTGCGCGAGGTGCTGCACGCGGATGACGCCGGGGTAATGGCCGTGGTCCAGCGCGAGCCGGATACGGCCGAACTGCCGTCCGTCTGGGCCGCGGCCGGCGGCGAACATGACGCCTGCAGCTTCGATGTGGTGCTGTTCGATTACGACGGTTCGCATGACGGCGGCGCGGTGCCCGTCACCACGCGCCCCGGTGTCTGGACGGCTTCGGCCGGCCCGCGCGGCATGGTCGTCTCCGGGCGCGACATGGAACACGCCCACGCGCACATGACCCACTACTTCACGCCGGGTGCTGTTTGTGCCGGTATCGATGATTCGTCGTTCTTCTCCGGCTCCCCTCTTCGAGGGGAGCTGTCGTCCGAAGGACGACTGAGGGGAGCTGCGACGGAGGAACTCCCCTCAGTCAGCTCCGCTGACAGCTCCCCTCAGGGAGGGGAGCCAGAGGCTGTCGTCGGGGAGACTGAGAGCGGCCGCGGCTTCTTCGCGGACATCGCCAACTACGCGGCCGAACCCGGTTTCACACCGAACATTCGCTTCACGCGCCTCGGCGAGCATCGCCTTTACGCGGCGATCATCGCGCCGAGTGCCAATAGCCCGTACGCGCGCGCCGAGAAACTGCCGGTGCTTATGAAGCCGTACGGTGGCCCCGGCCATCAGCAGGTCGTGGATTCGCAGTCCTTCTACTGGGATGCGCAGTGGTGGGCCGACCAGGGCTTCCTGGTGGTCACCGCGGACGGCCGCGGCACCACCGGTCGCGGGCCGAAGTGGGATCGCGCCATCTTCGAGAACATGAAGGACGTGACCCTGGCCGATCAGATTGAGGCCGTTCGCGCTCTGCCCGAAGCGGTCGCCGCGCTGGACGAGACGGAACCTGTCCCTGCACCCGACCTTGACAAGGTATGCATGATCGGCTGGTCGTATGGCGGCTTCCTCTCGGCGCTCGCCGTGCTGGACGCGCCGGACGTGTTCAAGGCCGCGTGCGCCGGCGCCCCGCCCACCGACTGGACGCTGTACGACACGCATTACACCGAGCGCTATCTGGGCCTCGACCCCGAGGTGTACGCGCACAACGGCATCATCCAGGACGCCCCGAAGCTCGAACGCCCGCTCATGCTCATCCACGGATTCGCGGATGACAACGTCACCATCGCCCACAGCCTGCGGCTCTCCCAGGCACTGATGGCGGCGGGCCGGCCGCACACGTTCCTGCCACTCACCGGCATCACCCACATGACCAACGACGAGACCGTGGCCGAGAACCTGCTCATCCTCCAGCGCGACTTCCTCAAGGACGCGCTGGCCTGATGGGCGGTCGAACGCCGGTTGATTCGGCCGTCGAAGGCCGCGCAGCGATCGTTTGATGTTAGAAGCCGCAGTCTCCTGGCATCAAACGATCGCAAAAAGCTCATGTAGCGATCGTTTGGTGTTAGATGGACTGCACTTCTATCATCAAACGATTGCGAATTGGGCTTTTGGCGATTGTTTGGTGCTAGAAGCCCTGCACTTCTATCACCAACCAATCGCTGGAGGGCATGGGGTGACGGCATAGATAGCCACGGCGTGGGCCGGAAGCAACCGTCACGCCACCCGAATCTGCCCGGTAATCGGCCGCCGCGGACCCTCTGCCCTAAGATAAGGGGCATGCAGGTGACGATGATCGACGAACGCACGTATGCCCAGACCATGACGGACATGGTGGTGCCCGCATTGGAGCAATGCCGCACCGAAGGCTGGTTCGACCCGGCCACCGCCGAACGCGCCGCCGGCCTCGAACCGCTGGTCGGTGACGTGATCGGCGACAACGGCAGCCACCCCGGCCAGCTGCACTACCTGTGCTACGACGCCGCCAAATTCGACGCCATCCGCGAGGAAGGGGCCACCGCCACCTTCCGCGGCGCCGTCGTGATCAGCCACGGTTTCACCGAGTTCGCCGAAAAGTACGACGAGCTGGTCTGGTACTTCCTGCTCGCCGGCTATTCGGTGTGCGTGCTCGACCATCGTGGCCACGGCAAATCCGCGCGCAACGTGGAGAACCGCTGCATGGTCTGGATCGACGACTGGCGTCGCTACGTGGTCGATCTCGCCGCGTTCGCCCAGACCATCGGTCAGCAGTACGCGGCCGGCATGCCCCTGAACCTGTTCTGCCATTCGATGGGCGGCGGCATCGGCGCGGCCGTGCTGGAGCAGTACCCCACCCTGTTCGACAAGGCGGTGCTGTCCGCCCCGATGATCGCCCCCGCCACCGGCATGCCGCTGGGCGTGGCGCGCGTACTCGTGGGCGTGCTGTGCAAGCTCGGCTTCAGCCACAAGCGCGTGTTCGGCCAGGGCGACTTCACGCCCGAATTCTCGATGAAGGGCAACGAAGGCGCCTCCGAGGCCCGCGAACGCTGGTACTTCAAGCTGCGGTGCGAGAACCCCGAATATCAGACCTACTGCGCGGCCTTCGAATGGGTGCGTCAGGCGCTCAAGATGAACCGCGCGGTGTTGAGCCCCTCGGCCTGCTCGGAGGTGGAGACGCCGATCCTGCTGTTCCAGTCCGGCCGGGACATCTGGGTGCTCAACAAGCCGCAGAACCGGTTCGTCGAACTGGTCAGGGACGGCGGCGGCGAGGCGACCATCGTGCGCTTCCCCGAATCGCGTCATGAGATCTTCTCGATGCCGAACAGCACGTTCCGCCCCTACCTTGAGCAGATCCTCAAGTTCTACGACGATCCGATGATCGCCAGCGCCTCCTACTGAGGCTGCATCTCGGCTCCCCTGTCAGGGGCTGTATCGTTCTCGCGCTGTTCTTCCCCGTGCCGGTGCCTTGGCTCCCCTTGTCAGGGGAGCTGTCACCGCAGGTGACTGAGGGGTAGTCCCCAAGATATATTCCAGCTCGGCAAATCCGCCCTCTTCTGATTGAAGACTACATAACCGAATGTAGCTCTTCATCGAGAGTTCACCGTGCGGTCATCTTGCGGCCCGGCCCGCTTCAAATGGCGGGAGAACAATGGAAGCATGGACATCATGTCTTCCCTTCGCCGCCGCGCCGCCGCGGTCGTTGCCGTGATCGCCGCCGGCGCGTTGACGCTTGCCGGCTGTTCCCTGCTGCCCGATGGCGGCAACAGCAACGCGGACGCCGCATCCGACGCCAACATGCAGACCTTCACGCCCGCCGACGGCAAACCCACCGCCACGCTGAACGTGGCCTCCGGCTCCGAGAACAAGGAAGTCGCCACCGCCATCCAGAAGGCCGCGGACGCCTCCAACGTAGCCATCACCATGCACTACATGGGCTCGCTGGAGATCATGAACGCGCTCAAGGCCGGCGGACGGGACTACGACGCCGTCTGGCCCGCCTCCTCCATGTGGATCTCGATGGGAGACACCAAGCACGTGGTCAAGGACGCCGCCAGCACGTCCACCACGCCCATCGTCTTCGGCATCGCCAAATCCAAGGCCGTATCCCTGGGATGGGCGGACTCGAACGGCACCACCAAACCCGTGAGCACCGCGGACATCATCGAGGCCGTCAAGAAGGGCGACCTCAAGTTCTCGATGACCTCCGCCACCCAGTCGAACTCCGGCGCTTCCGCCTACCTGGCCTTCATGACCGCCCTGCGCGGCGGCGACGGGCCGCTCACCGACGCCGACCTCAAGAACGCCGATCTCAAGACCCAGGTCAAGACGCTGCTGTCCGGCGTGGACCGCTCCTCCGGCTCCTCCGACTGGCTCAAGGACATGGTGGTGGCCAATCCCGACCGCTTCGATTCGATGGTCAACTACGAATCGCTGGTCATCCAGGCCAACAAGACGCTCGAAAAGAACGGCCACGACCCGCTGCTCGCGGTCTACCCGGCGGACGGCATCGCCATCTCCGATTCCCCGCTCGGCTATGTGGACCGCGGCCAGAACCTCAAGGACGCCTTCGACTCCTTCGCCAAGGCGCTCGCATCCAAGGACTCCAAGCTGGAGTTCGAACGCGCTGGCCGCCGCACCGGACTGGGCGGCGTGCTCGCCTACGCATCGGACAGCAAGGTCAAGGAATCCTTCCGTACGGACTGGGGCATCAATACGGACGGCTCGGCCCTGAAGACCATCCCTCTGCCCGCCGCATCCGTCATCAACAGCGCGCTTAACGTCTACCAGACCGCCTTGCGCAAGCCCAGTTGGACCGTGTGGGTGGTGGATTATTCCGGCTCCATGTACGGCGACGGCAAGGACGGCGTGGTCAAGGGTCTCAACGCCGCACTTGACCCGGCCAAGGCCAAGGCCGCGTACATCGAGCCCGCGGACGACGACGTGAACATCCTCATCCCCTTCGAATCCGAGGCGCACAACCCCATCAAGGCCACCGGACAGGATACCGACAAACTGCTGCACGATGCCGAATCCACCGAAGCCAGCGGCGGCACGGACATCTACCTCGGCCTTGACGAGGCCCTCAAGCAACTGCCCAGCGAATCCGAGGCCTCGAAGTACACCACCGCCATCGTGCTCATGACGGACGGCCGGTCGGAAACGGACAACCAGTCGTCCTTCGAAAGCGACTACAAGAGCGACGGCCGCGACCTGCCGATCTTCTCCATCATGTTCGGCGACGCCGATCCGAGCCAGCTCAAGTCCCTCGCCTCGCTGAGCAACGCCAAGGTGTTCGACGGCCGCTCCGGCGACCTGGCCGCCGTGTTCCGTCAGGTCAAGGGATTCAACTGATGGTTCGACTGATGGGCCGGTCTGCCGGTGAATCGATGGTCGCGGCCGGTGAAGCGTGCACGGTACTCGCGGAAAGGAGCGCACAGTGCTGCAGGTGATATGCGGATTCGTGGCCGGCGCGCTGCTCGCCGGGCTGGGCTTCTGGCTCGCCGGCGGCGGCGTGGTGGGCATGGGCGTGGCCGTGGTGCTGGCCGCGCTGGGCTACGTGGCCGCCTCCACGCTCACCGAGCCCGAACGCCGCATCGGCAAGATTCTCGTCTCCGCGCTGCCGAACGGGCAGAAGGCCGCCGACGCCATCGACGCCGCCAATACGCGGCTCAACGGCATCGGCATGCTGCTGCGGCAGGTGCGCGACCCCGTGGTGCGGAAGGAAGCGAACGATTTCATCGTGGCCACGCAGGACCTGGTGAAGTACGTGGCGCGGGATACGTCCGCCTACGCCATCCTGCGTCACTACATCACCGTGTACGGCGGGCAGACCGAGAAACTGCTGCGCTCGTACGTGGACGTGGAAAGCTCCGGCGCGCGCGACCAGGTGGCCAAGGCACGGCAGGAGACCACCGAGGCGTTGCAGGTGCTGGAACAGACGGCGGCCGGCGAGCTGAGCCGCGCGGTGAGCGCCAAGACACTCGGCATCGCGGCCGATTCCGACGCCATCCAGCGTTTGGCCCGCATGGACGGGTACGACACGGACACGGCGGCGGCCGGCAGCGTACCTCCCGCCGTACAGGTAGCGCAGGCCGACGGCACCATCAAGCCGCCGGCTGAAGGCCCGACCGCCCAGCAGGCCCCCACGCCGGACCACCCGGCGCCGTCGGAGCCGAGAACGGAGCAACAGCAATCATGAAACTCTCCAAATCCAAGATCATCGGTCTCATCGCCCTGCTCGCGGTGGTGGCCGTGGTGTGCGGCACGCTGGTCTGGCGGCAGGCCCAGCCCAAGCCCGCCGCGCCGGTCGAGCAGGTGAAAGTGACCGGCTACCTCGGCGGCGAGAAGATCGGCCTGTTCGACGACGCCAAATTCAAGGCCGCAGCCGCCAAGCAGGGACTCGACATCGACTACCGCAAGGCCGGCTCGCTGGCCATGATGGACGCCGATCGCTCCGGCATGGACTACCTGTTCCCCTCCTCGCGCGCGGCCGTGGAATACGGCAACGCCAAGGGCGTCAAGGCCCAGCAGAGCGACATCGTCTTCAACTCGCCGATCGTGCTGTACACGCACAAGGCCGTGGCGGACGGGCTGGTCGCGGGCGGGCTCATCACCAAGGACCAGAACGGCGTCTACCACATGGACATGGCCAAGGCCGTGGACGCGATGGAGAACAACAAGACCTGGGCGGACGTGGGATACGCGGCAGGCTACGGACAATTCCGCATCGACTCCACCGACCCGGTCCAGTCGAACTCGGGCAACGAATACGCGGCGCTCATCGCCACGGTGCTCAACGGCGGGCAGCCAGCCACCGTGGATTCGGTCACGCGCGACGGCTCCAAAATCGCGGACATCTTCGCCAAATCGGGCTGGATGGAGACCTCCTCCGAAGACTCGTTCAACCAGTTCCTTACCCTCGGCGTGGGTTCCAAGCCGATGATGGTGGGCTACGAATCGCAGATCCTGGACCTGGCCGTGAACCAGCCGGACGCCTTCAAGCAGATCAAGGACGACGTGACCATCGTCTACCCCACGCCCACCGTCTGGAGCACGCACACCGTGATGGCCCTGGACGACAAGGGTGTGAAACTGCTGAACCTGCTCAAGACGCCGGAAATCCAGAAACTTGCGTGGGAGCGTCACGGCTTCCGCGCGGCCAACTTCGTGGGCACGGACTCCATCAGCCGGTTCAAGGTGCCCGGCACGCTCGACCAGATCCCCGCCGTCTCCGAACTGCCCAACAACGACGCCATGCAGAAACTCATCGCCACCCTCCAGGGCGTTAAGCAGTAGCCGTCATCCCTTGTCGGCGCTGGTTTTCTCGGCTCCCCTTGTCAGGGGAGCTGGCTCGCACAGCGAGACTGAGGGGTAGTCAGCACGAATGTCATGTACGAAAGGATCCACACCATGCCCAACCAAATCACCCTCGCGGACCTCACCAAGGGCGCATCTCCCGTAACCAGTCCGTCGCTCGCCACCGCCGGTGCCGCGAGCGGCGAGCTCGTGCCCAGCGCCGCCGAAGCGCAGGCCGCCGCGGCCCTGACCCCGGACCAGCAGATCGCCAAGCTGCCGGCCGCCGACCAGGCCACCGTCAACCAGCTTGCCGGCCAGATCGACTTCACGCGCGACGGCATCGAATCCAGCTACGGCAAGGACGCCCAGCGCGCCACCTCCACCTTCGCCGACGAGATCCTCTCCGACACCCGCTCCAAGGACACCGGCGAGGCCGGCGAACTGCTCAACACCATGCTGGTGACCATCGATGAGGCCGAGCTCGGCGGCTTCCGCAAGCTGCCCATCATCGGCCAAGTGGCCGTCTCCATCGACAAGCTGCGCCGCCGCTACCAGAAGGTGGACGCGCAGATCGACGAGATCATCACCAAGCTCGAGGCAGCGCAGGCCAAGCTCGTGGCGGACATCTCCATGTACGACACGATGTACCAGCAGAACGCCCAGCAGTACCGCGAGCTCAAGATGACCGTGCTGGCCGGCAAGAAGGCGCTCGCCGACTTCCGCGCCACCCAGCTGCCCGCGCTGGAGGCCGAGGCCGCCAAGAGCGGCGACGCCATGCAGGCCCAGGTCCTCAAGGACTTCAAGTCCAAGCTCGACCGCTTCGAGAAGCGACTGGACGACCTCGACCGCATCTCCGTGGTGACGCTGCAGACCGCGCCGCAGATCAAGATCATCCAGAACGCCGATCAGACCATCGTGGACAAGATCGACACCACCATCTCCACCACCATCCCGGTGTGGAAGAGCCAGATGGTGATCGCGCTGGGCCTGTCCAACCAGCGCAAGGCCCTCGACCTGCAGAACAAGGCCGACGACGTGACCAACAAACTGCTCCAGCGCAACGCCGCCGCCCTGCACAAGGGCGCGGTGGACGCCGAGAAGGCCAACCAGCGTTCCGTGGTGGAGATCGACACGTTGGAGAAGATCAACTCCGAGCTCATCGCCACCCTCAAGGAGACCGTGCAGATCCAGAAGGAGGGCAAGGCCAACCGTGAGGCCGCGCAGGTCAAGATGCGCCAGATCGAGTCCGACCTCAAGCAGGCCTTCCTCGAAAACGCCCAGCAGATGTGACTTGGTAGAGTAGCCTCAGCGATTCCATGCATCGCGCCCGTCGTGTATGGCTCCCCTCGCTGAGGGGAGCTGGCCGCATAGCGGACTGAGGGGAGTCACATCGAGGCAAGGGGAGTGAACGAGCGATGGCGTCGAACACGTCGGAACCGGAGAACCAGCACGGCAAGGCCAGCGCGGCCGGCAACCTCGTCGGCGGCCACGTCGTCTCCGCCAGAGCCACGGTGGTGGGTCTGCTGGCCATCGTGCTGTGGAGCTTCATGGCCGGCACCGTGCGCATCGTGGCCGAGGACTTTGGCGCCACGCTCGGTTCGGCCCTCATCTACACGTTCGGCGGCATCCTGCTGCTCATCTTCCGGCGCCCGGCGCCGCTGCGCGAATTCCCACGGAAATACCTCATCGTCGGCGGCCTGCTGTTCGTGTTCTACGAATCGTCCATCTCCCTCTCGCTGGGCCTGGCCTCGACTGCCGCGTCCTCGGTGGAGGTGAGCCTGGTCAATTACCTGTGGCCCACGATGATGGTGCTGCTCACCGCTGCCGTCTCGCATCGTCACCACGCGGTGCTCAAGGTGCTGCCCGGCGCGATAGTGGCCACCGCGGGCGTGGCCCTGGCCGTCGGCGGCAATTCCGGACTTGACTGGCATGCGGCCGCGCAGCATATCGCGGAGAACCCGCTGCCGTACGTGCTGGCGTTCCTCGGCGCGTTCGCCTGGTCCATCTACGCGGTGTTCACCCCCGCATGGTCGCAGGGCGTGGATGGCACGTCGCTGTTCTTCCCGTGCGTGGCGGTGGCGCTGTGGATCATCCACTTCACTTCGGGCGAGGGGCTGCCGGCCACGATGCCGGGGCCGCTGGCATGGCTGTTCGTGCTGGTGGCCGCCGCGTCGATCGGCGGGGGCTATGCCTGCTGGGGCTACGGCATCCTGCACGGTTCGATGGAGCGGCTGGCCATCGCCTCCTACGCCACGCCGGTGCTGTCCACCGCGGCCAGCGCCGTGCTGCTGGGTCTGGCGCTTGCCTTGCCGTTCTGGTGCGGTGTGGCGCTGGTCGTGGCCGGTTCGGTGCTCAACTACTTGGTTACCGCGCGGAAGTAGCGCTTGATTGCGGCAGGAAGTGGCTGTTTCTGGCTCCCTCTGTTAAGCCAGGATTGACAGGAGTTCGTCATTAATCGCAGGATGAGCTGGCGGCGGAGCCGACTGAGGGGTAGTTCCGTCGGATTCGTGTCACTCTCGGTGTAATGGAGCCTTTTAGCTTTCCTCTTACTTGCCCCGGCGCTCGGACGGCCTGCGCAGCGGGTCGAGCAGCGTATCCGGGTTGGAGATGCCGAGCATACTGCGCCCGCCGGTCGATTCCGGGTGATGGGCCAGAATCGCCAGCGAAATCGCGCCCGGAATCATGATGATCGCGGCAATCGCCGCCAGTCCCCAGCTCACGAAGATTCCGATGCCGACCAGTACGACCGCAACCACCGCGATTGCGCCGATGATGGTCGCCCGGGCCTGCTTCGGCCCCGATGCCTTGGTCCATGTGCCTTTCGCCGTCTTCGTTGCTTTCGGCGCTTTTGGCGCAGAGCCGCCGTTCCGCTGTGGGCGCTTGTCATCCGTATTCGTCATACCCATCAGCATATGCCCATGGACGCAGGCTGGTGAACGTTCCCGCTGGCGGACGTTCGGCTCGTAGTAACGTGAATTCCATGAGCGAGCACAACGGTACTTCAACACAGATCGCATACTTCGCCGGCGGCTGCTTCTGGGGGCTCGAGCGGTACTTCCAGAACGTCGACGGCGTCACGGACACCACGGTCGGCTACGCGCAGTCCAAGGTGGAATCGCCCACCTACGAGCAGGTCTGCTCGGGCGCGACGGACGCGGCCGAAACCGTGCAGGTCACGTTCGACCCGTCGCAGGTGAGCCTGCGTACGTTGGCACTGCTGTTCCTGGAGGTCATCGACCCGTTCTCCGTGGACCGTCAGGGCGAGGACACCGGCCGCCAGTACCGCACCGGCATGTTCTACGCGGACGACGCGCAGAAGTCCGTGTACATCGCCGCGTTGGAACAGCTGGTGGACCGCCAGCCGCAGCGTCCTGCTGTGCTGGTCGAGCCGCTGCGCAACTTCTACCCGGCCGAGGCGCATCATCAGGACTATCTCATCAACAATCCCGGCGGCTACTGCCATGTGCCGATCGCGGCCATCGCGAACGTGAAGCGCCGCCAGAAATACGTGGAACGGATCTGGGACCTGACGCTGGAGCAGTTCGCGGTCACGCAGAACGCCGCCACCGAGCGTCCGTTCGTCAACGAGTACGACGAGGAGTTCGAGCCGGGCATCTACGTGGACATCGTCAGTGGTGAGCCGCTGTTCTCCTCGCGCGACAAGTTCGATTCCGGCTGCGGCTGGCCGGCGTTCTCTCGCCCGCTTTCCGATTCGCTGCTGACCGAGCATGAGGACCATCGCATTCCCGGCCGCGATCGCATCGAGGTGCGCACGGCGGAGACGCAGATTCACCTGGGCCATGTGTTCGAGGACGGCCCGGCCGACCGCGGCGGCCTGCGCTACTGCATGAACTCGGCGGCCCTGCGGTTTGTGCCGCGCTCGCGGATGGAGGCCGAGGGTTACGGCGACTGGATTCCCGCCGTGGATGGCACCGATACGGGTGCCGCCAACGCCGCGAAGGGCGACGAGTCATGAGCATGGAGAACGTGCCGCCGGCTGCTGAAACCGGCTCGGCATATCCGGCGCATCCGCGGCCGAGGAAGCGGGAAGACGAGCATACGGTCGCTGGCGAGCATCGTCCGATGCGCCGCGCCGATCGCGAGGTGACCGATCCCGCGCAGATCGCCGCGATTATCGACGGTTGCGACGTCGTGGAGATGGCGTACGCGGACGCCGAGGGACTGACCATCGTGCCGCTGAACTTCGGGTATGAGTACTCGGCTGATGCGGCGGGTGCGGTTGGCGTGGTTGTCGTGAATGGTCCGGCTGGTTCGGTTGATTCAGCGGGTACGACTGATTCGACCGGCTTGACTGATTCGACCGGCTTGACTGATTTGACTGACCTGGCTGATTCGATTGGCACGAATGCCGCCGCGGCGACCGGCAATCGCGTCGATCCTGCCGGTGCGCCTGGCCATCTGACGCTCTGGTTCCACTCCGCCCCGCGCGGCCGCAAGCTCGACGCGATTCGAGCCGCCGGCAATCGCCTCCCGGTCGCCTTTACCATGCAGACCGACTGCGAGGTGGTGGCCGGCCGGACCGCATGCAACTGGGGCGAGGCGTTCAAGTCGATCGTCGGCAACGGCGCCGCCTCGCTGGTCGACAGCCTGGACGAGCGCCGCCGTGGTCTGCAGGCCCTCATGGCCCAGCAGGCGCACATGCCGCACGTCGAATTCACCGACGCCCAGCTCATGAGCGTGTCCGTCTGGAAAATCGAGGCCGACTATTTCACTGTCAAGGTCCGCCCCAAGCCCGGTCCGGCGCACCGGGGCTAATCGTTCACATGGAATCTATGGCGTCTACGATGGGGCGAAGTCGTGCCGCCAGCTCCGATGCATCGTGCATGACGGTGTCATAGAGTGATTCAACGTCGATTTCGTCGTAATCGTGAACCAGTACGTTGCGAAGCGCGCGGAGCTCGGCCCAAGGCAAGTCCGGCATTGACTGACGGCAGCTTCCGGAGAGCCGGCGAGCACATTCCTGAGCCTGCGTCATTTCCATGGCGACGGAATTGAAGCGCATGCGATCGGCGAACAGATCATCGGGCGATTGGGTGCCTCGCGCGTCTTCGATGGCATGGTTGAGATGCTCCAGCAGGCGGATAAGGGTGGTTTGGTCACGGAAGAGCTGGTCGCTATGAATTATGGGCGCGGTGCTATCCCGGTAACCCGCCTGGTGTAGGACGTCGTTCATGGGTGTCAGGCCACCTTAATCATGTCTTTGGCGATGTGTTCGAGGAATCGTTGGCTGGCCCGGCTTCGTTGCGCGTTGCGGAGCAGCGAGTCGTATGAAGTCAGCGACACCTTGCGGCCGGTCATCGATTCCAAGTCGTCAGTAAGCCGTTGCATTGTCATCATCGAATGCGAAGCGCCGGGTTTGAGCCGATACAGCAAATCCACGTCGGAATCCGGTCGTGCCTCACCGCGCGCCACGGAGCCGAAAACGTACATGTCCGCGATGTCGTATCGCTCGACGAGCTGGGAGATGATCAGTCGTAATGTGACGATTTCGAGTGTGCTGTCATGAGAAGCGCTCGGATTGCCGGCTGGTCTTTGATCCGGGAGTGGCTGGACTGCGGCGCCGTGACCAGTACCTGTATCGCCCATGATGATGCTGCGTAACGAGTTCTCATAGCGCTGCAGGAAGTCCTGTGTTGGGTTGCCGTCGCGCTCTGCGCGAGACACTGCCGACTGCGTGGTCCCCATCATCGCGGCCACGCTGGCTTGATTGATATGTGCGCGCAGTCGTTCTTCGCGCAGTTCCCCAATCGTCTTCATGCCACGAATATAGCATATGTGCTATACGACTGGTCTGTAGATCCGTCTTTCGCGGTGTTTTCTGCATCAAATCACGCCAATATGAGGCAGAAAACCGTCCTATGGTGCAGAAAATGATGCAGAAAAGCCAACGTATGGCTGTTTGCCGCTACTGAAGAGCACTTGCCAATACCAAGCGGTTCAGCCAGTATGGGTTATGGATACCGATTGAACCAGCGAGCCAAAGGAGACCCACGATGATTCTCGTCACCACCACGCCATCCGTCGACGGATACACCATCACCAACTATCAGGGCATCGTGTTCGGCGAGGTCGTCTCGGGCGTGAACATGTTCAGGGACATCGGCGCGAGCTTCCGCAACGTGTTCGGCGGCCGCAGCCAGGGTTATGAGGAGGAGCTGCTGAACGCCCGCAACGAGGCCATCGCCGAGATGCAGCAGCGTGCCGAGGCGATGGGCGCGCATGCGGTGGTCGGCGTCGACATCGACTACGAGGTGCTCGGCACGGACGGCTCCATGCTCATGGTCACCGCCTCCGGCACAGCTGTGCAGCTCGCGCGCAAGGCCTGAGGCCGGCAGCCGAACGCGAACGGGAACGACCCGCCGCGCGATTCATCGACTATTCATCCGAGCTCGCGCGATTCCGGCCCGCCGGCCCGCCATAATCGGGTTATGGATGCGGATATGGGCGCCTGGTTCGAGGGGCGGGAAGACGTCGGCCGTGAGGCTTGGAATGGCATGAAGCCGGTGGGTGGCATCGCGATGGCGCTGCTTTTCTTCGGCTGTTGGACGGTGGCAGTCGTAATCGTCATGGCGATTCCGTATACGCGGGAGATATTCAACCATTTCGAAGACCATAAAGTCGAAGCGCTGATTCTCGCCGGCGTGACGTTCGTCATCGCACGGGTTCTTGCACAGGCGCAGGTGTTCTGGCATCGGGCGCATATGCCGGAGGGATTGGTTGGCGTGCAGACGGCGCTGTTCGAGCCGCAAGGCTACGAAATCGTTGGCGGCGACGACCATACGGATTCCAACAATGACAGCATGGCGCCCTCGTGGCTGTCCAGGCCGGTGCGGACGCTGCTGTTCCGCCCGGCCTCCGGTGATCGCAGCATCGACGTGTACGCCTATCCCGCAGGCAGCAAGGTCGGAGATCGAGGGGATGCGGCCCGCGTCACCCTACTGATTTCCGGTACCCGGGTTCGTCTGGTGGGGCTTGCCGCCGACCAATCCGGCTCGGATGCGTCTCCTGTGCACCCAGCGGCCAAGTACTACGAACGAGGCGAGTATCTGCTGGTGCCGGATGCGGCGGACTCGGCGCAGTCCTCGTTCTGAGCACTGCAGATTCGTGCCGGCCGCCGTTACAACGCGCTGACGCCGCCGGTATGCTCAAAGTCGGTGAAAAGCAAAAGGGCCGGAACCTTTCGGTTCCAGCCCTTTCTTGCTGGTGCGAGTGGGGGGAGTTGAACCCCCACGAGCATACACTCACTGCCACCTGAAGACAGCGCGTCTACCATTCCGCCACACTCGCAGACAATCGACTAACTTACACCCTCATCGCGGATTGTACAATCCTCGGCGTGTCGCGCCGGAATCCCAGTATTTCCAAGGCATCGTTAACACATGTCCGGAATGCCGCAGTCTGATCGTCTTGTGCGATGCGGTCATATCGCGGAGGGCATACGAAGACTCCCCTCAGCCGGCCGCATGCGCGGGATGAGGGGAGTCTTCAGTCAATTCCGATGCCGCCATACGCGGCCGCTTACAGGATCACAGCCCCGGCTTGCGCTCGCCGTTGCCGTAGAAGCGGGCCAGCGTTTCGTCGCGGAACTCGTCGAAGTAGCCGCCGTCGATGGAGGCGCGGATGTCGTCCAGCAGCTTCACGAAGAAGTGCTCGTTGTGGATGGTGGCCAGCGTGAACCCGTTGAACTCGCGGGCGCGCAGCAGATGATCCACATACGCGCGCGAGTAGTGCCGGCAGGTGTAGCAGTCGCAGCCCTCCTCGAGCGGCCCGAAATCGAACTTGTGCTGCGCGCGCTTGATGTTGTACCGGCCGGAGCGCGTGTAGATGGCGCCGTTGCGGGCGCAGCGGGCGGGGGCCACGCAGTCGAACGTGTCGCCGCCGTTCTCCACGCACGCGAAGATGTCGTCCACGGAGGCGATGCCGAGCACGTGGCGCGGACGGCTCTCCGGCATCGCGTCGCAGATCCACGCGCACGTGTTGCCGATGATGCGCTTCTCGATGGCGCCGCCGATGCCCACGCCGTCGAAGTCCAGCGAGGCGATCTGCTCGGCCGCGTGACGGCGCAGGTCCTCGTAGTTCGCGCCCTGCACCACGCCGTACAGCGCCTGGTACGGCTTGCCCAGACGCTCGGCGGTCAGCCGTTCGTGCTCGGCCACGCATCGTTTGGCCCAGCGGAAGGTGCGCTCCACCGAATCCTCCTGGTAGGAGCGCGTGTTCATCAGCGTGGTGAGCTCGTCGAACGCGAACATGATGTCCGCGCCGAGCTTGTGCTGGATGCCCATCGAGATCTCGGCGGAGAAGCGGTGCTCATCGCCGTTCAGGGGCGACTTGAACGTCACGCCGTCCTCGTCCACCCACGCCATGCGTTCCTTGCCCTTGGCAATGATGTCGTCCGACTTCATGCCGGTCACGTCCATCGCCAGCGTCTTCTTGAAGCCCACGCCCAGGGACATGACCTGGAAGCCGCCCGAATCGGTGAAGGTCGGGCCGTCCCAGTTCATGAAGCGCGCGAGGCCGCCGGCCGCGTCCAGCACGTCCTCGCCGGGGCGTTCGAACAGGTGGAAGGCGTTGGCGAGCAGGCACTGCGCGCCCAGATCCTTCATCTGTTCGGGCAGCACGGCCTTCATGGCGGCCTGCGTGCCCACCGGCACGAATGCGGGGGTCTTGATGTCGCCGTGGGGCGTGTGGATGATGCCGGTTCGGCCGTAGCGTGCGCCGTCGCGGCCCAGTCCCTCGGACGAGGAGGGCAGACGGGTGATGGTCTCGAAATGGAAGGCGCTGCGATCGCCGGGCTTGCCGGCTTCCGCGCCGCGCGGATGGTCAAGAAGGCCTGTCGCTGTAGGTTCGCTCATACGTTTCACTTTAGGCAGAAGGGCCAGAAAATGTGAAGATGTTCGGGCTTTCCGGGTTACGAAGGGCGGTTGCGCGGTGTTCGGAACATCCATCCGCGTTGCGAGGGGATTCGCTTCTCCTCAACCAACCCGAAATCCGCCGTTTCAAGCCCTTATGAGGCTTTTTGGCAAGGGTGGGGCAGCCCTTCGTAGCGCAGGTGGATCTCCGGAAAATCCCGAATCGGCCCCTCGTAAGCGTGATGCTCATCAGACTCTGCGATGATTACTCCAAGACTCCCAACCAACGTTCAGAAAACCTCCAGATTGACTGCCTTTACTACAGAGGTAGCGAACGAGAGGCGCGCAGCCCAACGGATTTTGGCAGTGAACGATCCGCAGCCGCGCGCCGATGAACGTGATTGGAATGTAGACAAAGGAGCAGCAATGGCTGACGAATTCAACCCGCAGGGCGTCGACCAGACCCCGCAGAGCAGCAATACCAATGAGGCCGCGCAGGCCCCGGCCGGGGAGCAGGCAGCCCCCGCCATCAACGAGGCGTCTGCCCAGCCGCAGACCGAACAGACCGCCGTCACCGAGCCGATTCCGGACTACGCCTCCGCCAAGGGCGAGAGCACCGTGGTTTCCAGCGCCCCGTCAACGCCGACCACCGCGCTGCCGCACGATTCCGCCGCTCAGGCATCCCAGACCGCCCCCACGGCCCCGCTCTACCGTCCGGCCCCGGAATACGGCGCGTATGGACCGGTTCCCACCCAGAACCAGTCGGCCGGCACCCCGAACGCTGCCAACAACTACCCGTTCGGCGCCCCCGCTGCACAGAACCAGGCCCCCCAGGGCCAGCAGGGCAACCGCAACCCGTACTTCACCAACAACCCGCAGCCCACCGGCAACGGCAACCCGTTCGCGCCGGCCGGCTCCAACCCCGCCAACGGTCCGCAGAACGGCCAGAATCCCGCCAACAACGGCAATCCGTTCACGAACCCGGCCCAGGGCGGCATGTTCGTGGGCAACGGCGCGCCCGGCACTCCGAACGGCAACGGCCCGCTGCCGGGCCAGCCCGGTCAGCCCGGTGCCGGCAAGCCCGTCTCCAAAACGTTCGGCTATGTGCTCACCGCCGTCATCGCGGCCGTGGTCGCCGCCGCCCTGTGCCTCGGCCTCGGCTTCGCGGCCATCACCAACGGCTGGGTCTCCGTGCCCAGCACGAGCTCGCTGTCCAGCATCACCTCGAACAAGTCCGGCTCCGGCACGGCCACCGCCAAGAGCGGCGAGGCCGTCGACTGGACCTCCGTGGCCTCCGACGTGTCCAACTCCGTGGTCTCCATCCAGACCACGCTCTCCAACGGCACGGCCAAGGGCTCCGGCGCCATCCTCGACACCGAGGGTCATATCGTGACCAACAACCACGTGATCTCCGGTGCCCAGCAGATCCAGGTGACGCTCGCCAACGGCAACATCTACAGCGCCACCCTCGTGGGCACCGACACCACCACCGATCTGGCCGTGATCAAGCTCGACAATCCGCCGAGCGACCTCAAGGCCGTGGAGTTCGCCGATTCCGACAAGCTCGCGGTGGGCGAGAACGTGATGGCCATCGGCAACCCGCTCGGCTACGACGACACCGCCACCACCGGCATCGTCTCCGCCCTCAACCGCCCGGTGACCGTGACCGACGACAACAACAACGAGATCGTGACCAACGCCGTGCAGATCGACGCCGCCATCAACCCCGGCAACTCCGGCGGCCCGACGTTCAACGCGGCCGGCCAGGTGATCGGCATCAACTCGTCCATCGCCTCCACCGCCACCTCCTCCGACTCCGCCGGCTCCATCGGCATCGGCTTCGCCATCCCGTCCAACCTGGTCAAGCGCGTGGCCAACGAGATCATCAAGGACGGCAAGGTCAAGCACGTCGCCCTCGGCGTGACCATTTCCTCCGCCACCGTCGAGGCGGACGGCGTGACCCGCGGCGGCGCCAAGATCACCACACCGTCCACCGGCGGTTCCGCGGTCGTCTCCGGCGGCCCGGCCGACAAAGCTGGTCTCAAGGCCGACGACACGATCGTGGCCTTCAACGGCAACGCCGTGAACAACAACTACTCGCTGCTCGGCTACGTCCGTGCCGCCGCCCTCGGCGACAAGGTGACCCTCACCATCGTGCGCAACGGCAAGACCATGGACGTGGACGTCACGCTGGATCAGGAGGAATCGTCCGTGAACGGTTCGTCCAGCTCCAACTCGAACGGCAACAGCAATAACAACAACCAGAACAACCAGAACGGCAACGGCAACAACGGCTACGGCAACGGTTCCGACGGTAACGGCGGCACCGGTGACGACGGCGGCTTCTCCGACCCGTTCGGCCTCTGGTAAATCCAGACGTCGCATGACGCTGGGCGGCCACCGCTGAGCGCCATGCCGGACAACCAAAGGACCGTGGAGGGCTTGACCCCCACGGTCCTTTTGCGTCTGCGCGTCGAAAGTCCGGCGTCTCGGGCACCATGGCAGGTGCAACGAACTTGCGATAACTGAATACCGAATTCTTTACGCCGTGTATCGGAAGGTCGCGCGGGAGCGGTTTGGGCTTGGCAAGGGCCCGCTGCCCGGCATAGACGCCGGTGGGTTAACAAGGCGTGACCACAGTGCCGATTCCGGCCGGGCCACGCATACGCATACCCGCACCGCCCGAATCGGCCCCGTATACGAGAGTAAGGAGCAATGATGAGTGATCTCATCCGATTCTTCCGACGATTGTTCGCCGCAGCCGTGCGCGTCTGCCGGCTGGTACCCATGCTGCCCGTGGTGGTGCTCGCCTCGATTCCGCTGGCCTTACTGGGCGATTGGCGTCCGTGGGATGCCGCCTTTGCCGGTCCGGCCGGCGCGTCCGTGACCTCCCCGATTGCGATTCCCGTCCTCGGCGACCCCGGCGTGGGCCAGTGGCTGGTCATCGCGCTCGTGCTGGTGATTGTGACGGACACCGTGCGCGGCATGATCGACGACCTGCGCCACGGCCAGGTGGGCGTCGACCTGCTGGCCGTGATGGCGATGCTGTCCACCGTGGCCGTCCACGAATACTGGGCCAGCTGGGCCGTGACGCTGATGATCACGTCCGGCGAGGCCATCGAGGAATACGCGCAGAACAAGGCCGAGCACAGCCTGACCGCCCTGGTCAAGGCCGCTCCGCAGACCGCGCACGTGGTGACGCTGCCCGGCGTGGGCCGCGACGCCACCGGTAACGCTAACAATGCCCGCAAGGGCGATGCCGTTCCCGCTCCCGCCGACGGCTTCCGCCGTACCTCTACGGGTAATCTCGGCTCCCCTCTCCGAGGGGAGCTGCCGGCAAAGCCGACTGAGGGGAGCCTGCCCGGCGCAACCACAACGGCTGCCGCTGCGTCATTCCCCGCCTGCGTCATCACCGGCCGTGACCCCGAAGCCTGCGACCCGGCCATCGACAAGGCGAAAACCGCCATGCGATCCGCCGCGGTAACGTCCGCCGCACAGCACTTCACTACGGTCCCGGTGAGCGAGGTGCAGCCGGGCGACGTACTGATGGTGCTGCCGGGCGAGACCGTGCCGGTGGACGGCGAGCTGCTCTCCGGCACGGCCACGCTGGACCTGAGCGCCATCAACGGCGAACCGGTGCCGCGCGAGGTGTTCGCCGGCGCTCGCGTGATGTCCGGTGCGGTGAACGGCTCCACCACGCTGACCATGCGCGCCACGCAGGCCGCCGCCGACTCCCAGTACCAGCGCATCCTCCAGCTCGTGACCGCCGCGCAGGAGTCGCGTCCGGCCGTGGTCAAAACCGCGGACAGGCTGGCCGTGCCGTTCACCATCCTTGCGCTGGTCATCGCCGGCGTGGCTTGGGCCGTCTCCGGCATCCCGACGCGATTCGCGCAGGTGCTGGTGCTGGCCACGCCTTGCCCGCTGCTCATCGCCGCCCCTGTGGCGTACGTAGCCGGCACCGGCCGGCTGGCCAGAAACGGCGTGCTCATCAAGACGCAGGACGTGCTGGAGAACCTCGGCCGGGTCACGCAGGTGTTCTTCGACAAGACCGGCACGCTCACCGTCAAGCAGCCGCAGGTGGTGCGTGTGGAGATGCTGCCGGGTGTTGAGACCCGCCTGAACGAGGACCACGTGCTCATGATGGCCGGCGTGGTCGAGGGCTATTCGGTGCATATCCTGTCCAAAGGCATCGCCAAGGCCGGTGCCGAGGCGATGGGCCGGTTGCGTGCGCGGTTCGCGGCCGGGCAGCGCGCATGCCCGGAGCCGGAGGCCAGCTGGCCCGGCCATGGCCGCGACTATCCGGTGGTCCGCCATGTTGAGGAGGAGGCCGGCAAGGGCGTGTCCGGCGAGGTCAACGGGCATATGGTGCGCGTGGGCAGGCTGTCATTCGCGGCGGCTCGCGATGATGGCTTCCTGACGGCGGAGCGCGTCATGAATGACGCCCGCACGCGATTCGGGATGCTGGAGCCGGACGAGATGGCGTCCTACGTGTCCGTGGACGGTCGTCTGATCGCTCGCATCGTGCTGCGCGACGTGCCGCGCGCCAACGCCAAGGCGGCGCTCGCCGCGTTGCATGGGCTGGGCGTCTCCAAGCTCACGATGCTCACCGGGGACAAGCGTGCCTCGGCTGAGATCATCGCCCGCGAGGTCGGCATCGACGAGGTGCACGCCGAGCTGTTCCCGGAAGACAAGGTGGCCGCCGTCAAAGCCGCGACCGAGGGGGAGCCATGGGCCGGAACACGGATCCGCGGCGATCGGGCGGACGTAGCGCACGACGGTGCCGACGCGGGGAACCATCGCAATCGCAAGGCCGCCCGTCCGGTCACGATGATGGTGGGCGACGGTGTGAACGACGCTCCGGTGCTCGCCGTGGCGGACCTCGGCGTGGCCATCACGGACGGCACCTCCACCGCCGCCTCGGAAAGCGCGCAGGTGGTCATCATGAACGACGACATCGCCGCCGTGCCGCGTGCCATCGCCATCGCCCGCCGCACCAAGCGCGTGATGCTGCAGGCTGTGATTGCCGGCCTGGCGCTCGCCGTCGTCGGTATGGTGGCCGCCGCGTTCAACCTCATCCCGGTGGTGGTCGGCGCCTTCCTGCAGGAGGCCATCGACGTGGTGAGCATCCTCTGGGCACTCACCGCCGTGCTCGACCGCGACTGAAGGAGCCGCGATAGGTGTGTCCTGAACTGAACTTGACTATAGTTCAGTACAGGACCCATGCGACACCGCCAATGAAGGAGCACGTCATGCCACGCAAGCAGACCGGAAACAAATACCAGCGCATCCCCACGCAGGAGCGGCTGCTGCAGATCATCGACGCGGCCACGCTGCTCATCGGCGAATACGGTTTCCACGGCTTCACCCTGCGCGACGTGGCCAACGAATGCGGCATCACCGAAGGCGGCGTGCTCTACCACTTCAAATCCAAGGACGAATTGCTCATCGCGGTGCTCAAACACCGCGATGAAGCCGATCGCATGATGCTGTGCGAGAGCCTCGGGCTGGAGAAGCTGGAGGGCGACCCGTTCCCCGTGGGCCTCAAGGACCTCACCATGGCCACCTGCCGCATGAACATGGAGCGTCCGGAGATCGTGCGCCTGTACATGGTGCTGCAGGGGGAGTCCCTGAGCGAGGACCATCCGGCGTGGAAGTACTTCCAGGATCGCGAGCAGTGGGTGCTCAACGAATACCGCCAGGCCGCTAAACGAGACAAGGTTGACAACCCCACGGCTGTGGCCATCGAGGCCTTGGCTGCCATGGACGGCCTGCAGTTCCGTTGGCTCAGGAGCGGGCGAACCCTTGATTTGGTTGGACTTTGGAGGCGTTACATCGACCGGGTGATTCCTGATTCGGTGGCCTGAAAAGCAACTGAGTAAAGACTCAGTTAAATATACGAAAGTACACGGGTGCTGTGGCGATTCCTAGTGAATTCGCCACAGCACCCGTGTTTCGTTTGTGTGGTCATGTCGTGCCACGAGCAGCGCAATTGCTTTGAGGAATAAGCAAAAAGCGTTGAAAAATCAGCGTTTCGCGCAAAATCACCCTTATGTTTGCCTTAACGTTCACGCCAGCGCTCCTCAACTCGACTGAGACACGCCGCAACTGAGTTGAACTGAGTACTCACTCAGTATATAGTTAAGCCATCGGTTGAACGAACAGCCGTGGAAACCAACACCATCCACACCAATCAAGCCAAGTCGTTGTTGACGCAGCCAAAGTTCGAGGAGGAACAGATGAAAGGCACATTGAAGACGAAGGCGATCAGGCTCATGGCCGCAGTGGCGGCCGGCGCCACCCTGCTGTCGGTCGCGGCATGCGGCGCGCAGCCGGGCGGCGGCTCCGCCAAGGCCACCGGCGCGAACGCCACCGTATGGAGCCTCACGGACAGCACGTGGGCCTCCGTCCAGCAGACCTTCGAGGACTGGAACAAGGCCAATCCGGACGCGCAGATCAAGAACGAGTCCTTCGCCAACGACTCCTACAAGGAGAAGATCCGCACCGCCATCGGCTCCGGCAACGCGCCCACCCTCGTCCTGAGCTGGGGCGGCTCCCCGGTCACCGACTACTGGACCAACAAGAACATCATCGACCTCACCTCCGATCTGGACTCCGTGGTCAAGGAGAAGGTGCTCGACTCCGTGGCTGCCGAGGGCTACCGCGACGACAAGCTCGTGGCCGTGCCCGTGGGCCAGGTCCAGCCCGCCATCCTGTGGACCAACAAGGCCGTGCTCAAGGAGGCCGGCATCTCCGACGCCCCGCAGACCTGGGACGAACTGCTCGACGACGTGGTCAAGCTCAAGGACGCCGGCAAGACCCCGATCGCCCTGGCCGGCGGCAGCAAGTGGCCCTACCTGATGTGGGCCGCCTACCTCATCGACCGCATCGGCGGCCCGGACGTGATGCAGAACATCCTCGACGGCAAGAAGGACGCCTGGTCCGACCCGGCCGTCATCGAGGCCATGACCAAGATCCAGGACCTCGTGGACGCCGGCGCGTTCGGCGACAGCTACCAGTCCATGTCCGCCGACGACAAGAAGGACACCGCCCTGCTCGCCAATGGCCAGGCCGGCTTCGACCTCATGGGCTCCTGGGTGTACGCCGACTTCGGCACCATCAACGCAGACTTCGCCAAGAACGACCTTGGCTACGCGGCCTTCCCGGCCGTCGAAGGCGGCAAGGGCGACCCGTCCATGCTTACCGGCAACCTCGCCAACTACTGGTCCGTGGCCGCCTCCGCGGGCAAGGAATCCCAGCAGACCGCCATCAAGTACCTCAAGGAGAACACCTACTCCGACGGCATCGTGGACGGCCTGCTCTCCAGCGGCGGCGTGCCCCCGGTCAAGGGCATCGAGGACAAGGTCAAGTCCGCCGATGACGGCACCGGTTTCCTCACCTACGTCTACGACTCCGTGAAGAACGCCTCCAACTACCAGCTCTCCCTCGACGTGGCCCTGCCCGCCGACCAGGGCCAGGCGCTGCTCAACAACCTCGAGCAGGTCTTCCTCAAGCAGATCACCCCGCAGCAGTTCGCGGACGCGATGAACAAGACCCTGTAAATCCGACTGCCGCCGGCGGCCGGGGGCACGGGACGGGGACGATTGATGCTCGTCGATTCCCGTCTCCGCTTCCGTCCACGTTCCGGGCCCCGCCCGCCGGCACCTATGGCTTCCTCCCCGCACCGCAGCGGGGGGAGCCCAGTGACAAGAGAGGACATCATGTCATTCGTTTCCAAGGCCGTCGCACAGCCCAAGCCCGCCCGCGCGGCCGTTTCATCCAACAAATCCGCCAAAACCGCGGCCAAATCCACCAAGTCCGGCAAGCTCCACAAGGGTCCGTCCCTGTGGTACACGGCCCCGGCCCTCATCTTCTTCGGCATCTTCGCCCTCATTCCGCTGGTCGGCGTGCTCGTGCTGTCCTTCATGAACTGGGACGGCCTGGGCGCCATCACCTTCAACGGCCTGGGCAACTGGGTGCGCATGTTCTCCGACCCGCTGGTCATGAACGCCTTCAAGCTCACCATCATCCTGACCATCGTGAGCTGGGCCGTCCAGACCCCGATCTGCATCCTGCTCGGCACCTTCATGGCCGGCACGCAGAAGTACCGCGCGTTCCTCGCCGTCTTCTACTTCCTGCCGCTGCTCTTCAGCTCCACCGCCGTGGCCATCACCTGGAAGAACCTTCTGGACCCGAACTTCGGCGTGGGCAAGGCGTTCGGCATCGGCTGGCTGGCCCACAACTGGCTCGGCGACCCCAAGACCGCCCTGTGGACCGTGATCTTCGTGGTCTCCTGGTGCTTCATCCCGCTGCACTCGCTGCTCTACCAGGGTGCCGTCCGCCAGATTCCGCAGACCATGTACGAGGCCGCCACCATCGACGGCGCCGGCCCGATCCGCCAGTTCTTCTCCATCACCCTGCCGCAGCTCAAGTACACCTTCGCCACCGATTCCACGCTGATGATCGTCGGCTCGCTGACCTACTTCGACCTGGTGTACGTGATGACCGGCGGCGGCCCCGGCAACGCCACCCGCATCCTGCCGCTCGACATGTACCTCAAGGGCTTCAAGAGCTACGACATGGGCGGTGCGTCCGTGGTGGGCGTGATCATCCTCGCCCTCGGCATCGCGGTGTCGCTGATCCTCAACAAGCTGTCCGGTTCGGACAAGATGGAAAGCCAGATGGAAGGCGCCTGATCAATCATGATTCGCATCAAGAACAAGCAATACAACATCGTCGGCGGATTCCTCGGCTGGTTCTGGTTCGCCCTCATCGTCATCCCGATCTACTACATCGTGGTCACGTCCCTGCGCGACCAGAGCGAGATCTACTCCCAGAACCCGCTCTCCCTGCCCAAACACTTCACGTTCGCCGCGTACGGCCGCGTGTTCGCCAACGACTTCCTGCTGTACATCGGCAACACGCTGTTCGTCACCATCGTGACCGTGGCGCTGATCCTCCTGGTCACCGTGATGGCCGCGTACGCCATCACCCGCCGCGCCGACGCCGGCGCCCGCGCCATCTACAAGGTGATCATCACGGGCCTGGCCATCCCGATGCAGGCCACCATCATCCCGGTGTATTACCTGATCATCCAGATGGGCCTGTACGACACGCTCTGGGCCATCATCCTGCCTTCGGTGGGCTTCGCCATCCCGATCACCGTCATGATTCTGTGCAACTTCCTGCGTGACATCCCGCAGTCGCTGTTCGAGGCCATGGAGGTGGACGGGGCCACCGAATGGAAGATCATGTGGCGGCTCGCCATCCCGATGATCAAGCCGGCCATCATCACCGTCTCCATCTACGACGCGCTGCAGGTCTGGAACGGGTTCCTCTTCCCCCTGATCCTGACCCAAAGCTCCTCGAACCGCGTGATCACCCTGAGCCTGTGGGCGTTCCAGGGCCAGTTCACCGTGGATATCCCCGGCATCCTCGCCGCCGTGGTGGTCTCGGTGATTCCGATCCTGACCGCCTACATCATCGGTCGCAAGCAGATGGTCGCCGGCCTGACCGCCGGATTCAGCAAGTAGATCGCAAACCCTCGGGCGCGTAGGCCCTGACCCCGCTCATGGGGAGGGTCCGGGCCAACGCGCCCTTTTCCAAGCTTTTTCAATCCGAAAGGAATGCTGACATGACTCAGCGCACACTTCATGTTTCGGCTGCGGCGGTCGGTGCCGCGGTACAGGACGGCGGTGAGGCCACACCGTTCGCCACGATATCGGCCGCAGCGGCCGTGGCCCGCCCCGGCGACACCGTGCTGGTGCACGAGGGCGTCTACCGCGAGCAGGTGAGCCCGGCCCTGGGCGGACTCAACGAATTCACGCGCATCACCTACGCCGCGGCCCCCGGCGAGCACGCGGTGATCAAGGGCTCCGAGGTCGTCTCGGGCTGGGAGCCCGTGGCCGGCAAGCCGGGCGTGTGGCATGTGAGCGTGCCGAACGCGGTGTTCGGTGGGTTCAACCCGTTCGCCAAGCCCCTCCGCGGCGACTGGCTGGAGCGGCCGAGCGACTGGACGATGAGCCTGGGCGAGGTGTACCTGGACGGCCGTTCGATGTACGAGGCGCCCAGCGTGGAGGCCGTCGCCGCCGCCAAGCCGCGCACGTTCGGCTACGGGCCGGACTGGGTGTCCGTGACCGAACCCATCGACGACCCGTCCAAGACCGTCTGGCAGTGGCACGCCGAGGTAGGCGGCGACGTCACCGAGATCTGGGCGAACTTCCATGACGTCGACCCGAACGGGCACCTGACCGAGATCAACGTGCGCGAAACCTGCTTCTATCCGGAGCTTCCGGGCCGCGACTACATCACCGTGCGCGGCTTCGAGCTGGCACAGGCCGCATGCGGCTGGGCCCCGCCCACCGGCGACCAGAAGGGGCTCATCGGCACGCACTGGTCGAAGGGCTGGATCATCGAGGACAACGACATCCACGACGCCCGCTGCTCCGGCGTGAGCCTGGGCAAGGACGGCGTGACCGGCGACAACGAGGCGTCCCGCTTCGGCCGCAAGCCCGGCTACCAGATCCAGCAGGAGGTGGTGTTCCGCGCCATCCGCCACGGCTGGTCGCGCGAGACGGTCGGCGGGCACATCGTGCGCCGCAACCACATCCACGACTGCGGCCAGAACGGCATCGTGGGCCACATGGGCTGCGCGTTCAGCCTCATCGAGGACAACCACATCCACCACATCGCCATCAAGCGCGAGTTCTTCGGCCATGAGATCGCGGGCATCAAGTTCCACGCCGCCATCGACACGGTCATCCGGCATAACCACATCCACGACTGCACGTTGGGCACCTGGCTGGACTGGGAGCTGCAGGGCACCCGCGTGACCCGCAACATCTACCACGACAACTGGCGCGACTTCATGATCGAGGTCACCTCCGGCCCATGCCTGTTCGACAACAACGTGTTCGGCTCGTTCTACGCCATGGACAACGTGGCGCAGGGCAGCGCGTTCGTACACAACCTGTTCTGCGGCACCGTGCAACCGCGCAAGGTGCTCAACCGCTCCACGCCGTACCACCTGCCGCATTCCACCGCCGTGGCCGGATACGCCTGCGTGTACGGCGGCGACGACCGCTTCTACCAGAACGTGTTCGTGGGTGGCCCGGAGTTCAGCGCGGTCACGCATCGCGGCACCGCCTACGCCGACGGCTCGCCGGTCTCCGAGGCCGAATACATGGAGCGCGTGCACGTCAACGACCCGGGCGACGTGGAGATGTTCGAGCAGGTGCCCCAGCCGATGTACATCGACGGCAACGCCTACCTGCGCGGCGGCGACGGTCAGGTGGCCCCCTCATTCGACCGCGAGGAGCACAAGTACGTGGCCGTGGCCGGTGCGACCGGTGCGGATGCGGGCGCCGCGTCCGCCGAGCCGGTCGGGCCCGATGGCGTCGCGGAGGCCAATCGTCTGGCCGCCAAGGCGCAGGCGCACGTCACGGCGGAAGCGGACGGCTCGGTCTGGCTGGACGTGGACGTGGATCCGGGCCTGCTCGACCTGCCGACCGTGACGGTGGGCACCGAGCTGCTGGGCACTCCGCGCATCGTCACCGAACCCTACGAGAACCCGGACGGCACCGCGCTCGCCGTCGATACGGACCTCACCGGCGCCCCGCGCGGCGAATATCCGACGCCCGGCCCCATCGAAAGCCTCACCCCCGGCCGCAACCGCATCCGTCTGGCCTGAAACGGTCCGGCGATACCATTGACGAGCTCTCGGACGTGCTGCCGAAATCACCTGGTTCCGGCAGCACGCCCGAGAGCTCTTGATAATCACCTCGTCATTGGGCCGATGCGCCGTCCCGTTGCTTGCCGGTCAGCCAATCGGCGGCTGTGGTGACATGGATGCCTTGCGATACGTAGCTTTGCTCGACTCGGCTGACCACGTACTGCTGTTCTCGTGGCACGTCGAGTACGTCGCCGATCAAGGTCAGGTGCCGGGCGAACCGGTCGTGGTAGGTCTGCCCGGATTTGATTTCGATCATCAGACGGTTGTTCGGGTCGGTGAAGTCCAGCAGATCCACCTCGACCTTGCTGGCGTCGCGGTAGAAGAACAGTTGGGGGTCCCTCCCGGCGTTCAGATGCTGTTTCATGGTTTCGGCGATGATGAGGTTCTCGAAGATGTCGCCGAACTTCGGATGGGTGATCAGCGCCTCGACCGTACGAATGCCAAGGAGATGGCACAGCAGACCGGTGTCGTAGAAATAGAGCTTCGGAGTCTTGACCACCTGCTTGCGGGCATTGGTGTAGAACGGCATGAGGTGGAACGCCAGATAGCTTGATTCCAGAATGGACATCCACGCCTTCACGGTCCGTGGGCTCACGCCAAGCTCATTGGCGATGTTCGTGTAATTCACCAGTGCGCCGGAAATCCTACATTAGAAATTCCCGTAATCCTACATTAGGAAAAACCATAATCTGACAGTAGCGTGATTCGCAATCAGAGGCGGGACCCAACCGTGCCGCCACCACCAAAGCCGCCGATATCGCACCGGAAATCACCCTTCCCCGATTCGGCGGCTTGCGTTAGGCTAGAGCGCGTGACTGAATCTTCGAATACTGAACTCCGCATTGCCGTGATCGGCGCCGGCCCGGCCGGTGTCTACTCCTCCGATATCTTCCTGCGCCAGCTCAAGAAGCTGGGCGAGGAGCTGGGCCTCGGCACCGAAGCCCGCATCGACCTGTTCGAGAAGCTGCCCGTGCCGTTCGGCCTGGTGCGCTACGGTGTGGCCCCCGACCACCCCTCCATCAAGTTCATCGCCTCCGCGCTCGAGAAGACCCTCGACAACCCGGACATCCACCTCTACTGCGACGTGGAGTTCGGCAAGGACGTGACCCTCGATGACCTCCTGGCCCGCTACGACGCCGTGCTCTTCGCCACCGGCGCGGTCAAGGACAAGCCGCTCGGCCTGCCCGGCGCCGACCTGGACGGTGTGTACGGTGCCGCCAAGTTCGTCGAATGGTACGACGGCTACCCCACCGGCGCCCGCGAGTGGCCGCTGACCGCCGAGAACGTGGCCGTGATCGGCGGCGGCAACGTGGCCATGGACGTGGCCCGCGAGCTCATGCGCAACGCGGACGACCTCAAGGCCAAGACCGACATCCCGGACAACGTCTACGAGGGCATCCAGAACAACAAGGCCAAGGTGCTGCACCTGTTCATCCGCCGCGGCGTGGCCCAGGCCAAGTTCAGCGTGCAGGAGCTGCGCGAGATGGAGAAGCTGCCCGGCGTGCAGCTCATCATCAACGAGGACGACTTCGACCTTGACGACGAAACCATCGAGGTGGCCGGCAAGGACAAGCTCACCCGCCAGATGGTCGAGGAGCTGTTCGCCATCCGCGAGATGGCCGAGGACATGGAAGACGACGGCGACGTGGACTTCGAGGGCAACCCGGCCGACCGCAAGTACTACATCCATTTCAACTCCGCGCCCACCGAGGTGCTCGGCGAGGACGGCAAGGTGACCGCCATCCGCGTGGAACGCACCGAGACCGGCGCCGACGGCAAGATGCACCGCACCGGCGAATTCACCGACTACCCGGTCGAGGCCGTCTACCACGCCATCGGCTACAAGCCGGCCGAGGCCCCCGGCATCGCGTACGACGAGCACGGCGCCCACCTGGCCAACGCCAACGGCGACGGCCGCATCACCACCGAGGCCGAGGGCGGCGAAGTGCGCGAACGCCTGTACGCCACCGGTTGGGCCAAGCGCGGCCCGGTGGGCCTGATCGGCTCCACCAAGTCCGACGCCCTGGCCATCGTGACCAACATGCTCGAGGACCTGGCCAAGGCCGCCGAGGGCGGTCGCGTGGCCGCCGACCGCGACCCCGAATCCATCGACCGCCTGCTGGCCGAGCGCGGCGTCAAGCCCATCGACTTCGCCGGCTGGAAGAAGGTGGACGCCTTCGAACGTGCCGAGGGCGCCAAGGAAGGCCGCGAGCACAAGAAGGTCATCGAGCCCGCCCAGATGCGCGAGCTCGCCCACGCCTGATTTTGAGGGCAAAAGTTGTTGCCGAGCCTGAGTCGGCGCGGCTGATTCCGGCTCCCCTCCTTGAGGGGAGCTGTCGAGCGAAGTGAGACTGAGGGGAGCCTGGCGGGTGATTCCCGTGGTGCTCCCCTCAGTCGCTTTCAGCGACAGCTCCCCTCAGGGGGGAGCCGGACCATCTCGGCTCTACTGTTGCCTTGCGTATTGCCTGTAAAACGGCTCTTCATGACAAGGTCCCGGCGGGAGCCGCATTTGCGCTGCGGCGCGTCCCCGTTCCGTCAACGGTTTTCCGGAAATTCCCAGTCGGCCGGCACCGTGCGGTCAGCATGGAGTCATAGGCTATGGCGCGGCGAAAACCGACGACCAGACCACCGAACCAGCGCCAAGGAGCGGCATGATGCAGCGAACGAACCAGCCCGGGGAACGCAAATTCGCACGGCGCCGGTCCGCATGGCGTGCGCGCCACGGATCGGGACACGACTCGGGGGAAGCGCATGGCCGCAGCCTGCCATTGTGACGCGAGAGCATACGCGCCCCTCGCCCAATGGCTTGACGGCGTCGGCGTGACCACGGATGTGACGGCCGGCGAGTACTTGGACCTGTCCGCCATCGACATGGCGCGCATGTGGGCCCAGGGTTACGGCTACCTGTTCTCGGACGAGACCTCCGGCGAACCCGGCTCGGCCGAGGCTCGCACATGGCTTGCCTCCGAATACACCAATACGCTCAACTCCAGCATCAACATGGCGCTGGGCGGGCAGTATTCCGTCTACACCAAGGCCGGGTGGATCGGCGGCGAGGGCGGCCTGTACGCGCTCAACGACGCCGGCATCGTCCGCTCCTCCTCCGGCGACTACGTGCTCGCGGTGATGACGGATGCCTCGGGCGAATACAACCTGCTCACCGAACTCATCACCCTCCTGGACCAGATCCACGGTTCCGTGATGACCGCCTGACACGTCCGGACATCCCGTGCATATCCAGCAATCATTCAGGCTGCGTCCTTAGGCTGGGCCTCATGGATGCCAAAGTACAGGTGCATGGCCATTTCAACGGCCTGAAGACGACGCTGCTGTTCGCCCTGATGTGGGCCGTCATCATGCTGATCTGGTGGGCCACCGGTGGCACCCGGCAGACGCTCGGCATCTACATCGTCATCGGCCTGGCTACCACGTTCTTCTCCTACTGGTTCTCGGACAAACTCGCCATCGCCTCCATGGGCGCGCGCGAGGTCTCCGAGGCCGAGGCCCCCGAAATCTACCAGATCGTGCGCGAGCTGAGCGCCAAGGCCGGCAAACCGATGCCTCGCATCTACATCGCCCCCACCATGAGTCCCAATGCCTTCGCCACCGGCCGCAACGAACGCCACGCCGCCGTGTGCTGCACCCAGGGCATCCTGCAGATCCTCAACGCCCGCGAACTGCGCGGCGTGCTGGGTCACGAGCTCATGCACGTCTACAATCACGACATCCTGACCTCCGCCATCGCCTCCGCCATGGCCACCGTGATCACCTACCTCGGCTACTCGCTCATGTACATCGGCGGCGGCAATTCGCGCGACGACCGCGACGGCGGCTCCGGCGGGCTCGGCTTGGTTGGCGTGCTGCTGAGCGTGATCCTGGCGCCGATCGCCGCATCCCTCATCCAGATGGCCATCTCCCGCACCCGCGAATACGACGCCGACGAGGACGGCAGCCTCCTGACCGGCGATCCCGAGGCCCTCGCCTCCGCGCTCAACAAGATCTCCTACGGCGCGCAGACCACGCCGATGCGCAAGACCGCCGGCACCCAGTCCGTCTCCGCCATGATGATCGCCAACCCGTTCTCCGCGGCCGGGTTCTCCAAGCTCTTCTCCACCCATCCGCCGACCGACCAGCGCATCGCCCGTCTCATGGAAATGGCGCGGGAGATGAACGGCACGCCGGTTTCCGCGCCCACGTACTCCACCCGCGTGCTGCGGTAGCGTCACACGACGTGATACGATAGCTGTTCGTGACGTTGCGGCCCCGGCCGCAGCCGACCGGTTCGCGGACATAGTTCATCGGTAGAATGAAAGCTTCCCAAGCTTTAGAGGCGGGTTCGACTCCCGTTGTCCGCTCCATTCTCATCCTGCGCGTATCGTGATGCGCGATGTGTACTTCCAAAACCTCCGAACGCCCCGCGGGCGTCGCCGAACCAGACGTCGCCGAATCAGGCGAAACCGCGAACGGCAGGCCCACCCCCAGCTTCGAACGCACGCCGCGGGACATCCTCGTCGGCGGCGGGCTCGCGCTTGCCGGCGGCGTGCTGTGGGGCGTCAACGCCACCGTCTCCAAAATCCTCATGGGCTCCTACCATGCGGACCCGCTGTGGATCGCGTGCGTGCGCGAACTGCTCGCCGGCGTGATCTTCCTGGTCTGCTCGGGTCTGTTCACGCCGGACAAGCTCATGGGCGCGCTCAAGGACCGCGGCTCGTACCCCAGATTGCTGGTCTGCGCCGTCACCTGCGTGCTCATGGTGCAGGTCTCTTACCTCAAGGCCATCGACTGGACCAATTCGGGCACCGCCACCGTGCTGCAGACGCTCAACCTGCTGGTGGTGCTGGCGTTCGTGTGCATCATGGGACGCAGGCTTCCCGGCAAACGGGAGAGCGTGGGTGTGGCGCTCGCGTTCGTGGGCACCGTGCTCATCGCCACCGGAGGCGACCTGACCCAGCTCAGCCTGCCGTTGCCCGGCCTTCTCTGGGGTCTCACAGACGCGGTGGGCACATCGATGATGACCATCCTGCCCATCGCGCTGATGGCCAAATGGGGCAATTTTACCGTCAACGGCATCATGTTCATGATCTCCGGCATTCTGCTGCTGCCGTTCGTCAAGCCATGGGCCACCGCGCCCGCGCTGGACTGGGTTGGTGTGGCGCTCATGGCGTTCACGGTGATCGGCGGTACGTTCGGCGCCTTCTGGCTGTTCCTGGCCGGCACGCAGAAGTGCGGGGCCATGCGCGCCACCATGCTCGGCACCAGCGAGCCGGTCACCGCAACCATCTCCGGCGTGCTGTTCGCGGGGGCCGTGTTCACGCCCACCGACCTGGCCGGTTTTGCGATGATCATCATCATGGTGTTCCTGGTGCGGTGAACCTGCGGTGATTTTACGGTAACGGGTGAGCTAGGTCACGTCCGTGCCGGCCCGTCCGGCGCGGGCAGCGGGCAGGCCCCGAGCGATAATGAAGCCATGACGATCGCAACACCGGAACGCTATGCCGAAATGCTCGACGCCGCACGCCGCGGCGGATATGCCTACCCTGCCATCAACGTGACCAGCTCCCAGACGCTGAACGCCGCGCTGAAGGGCTTCGCCGATGCCGAATCGGACGGCATCATCCAGATTTCCGTGGGCGGCGCGGCATACGTGTCCGGCATGGGCGTGAACGACCGCGTCACCGGCTCGCTGGCGCTCGCGGCCTTCGCGCACGAGGTGGCCGCGAAGTACCCGAACATCACCGTGGCCCTGCACACCGACCACTGCGCCAAGCAGTACCTGGACGAATGGGTGCGCCCGCTGCTGGCCCACGAGGCCGAGCAGGTGGCCCGCGGCCAGGAGCCCACGTTCCAGTCGCACATGTGGGACGGCTCCACCGTGCCGCTCAAGGAGAACCTCGACATCGCCGAGGAGCTGCTGGACAAGTCGCAGAAGGCCCACACCATTCTGGAGATCGAGATCGGTGCGGTCGGTGGCGAGGAGGACGGCCACTCCGCCGAAATCAACGAGAAGCTGTACTCCACGCCCGCCGACGGCCTGGAGGTGGCCCGCCGACTGGGTCTGGGGGAGCGTGGCCGGTACATGGCGGCCTTCACGTTCGGCAACGTGCATGGCGCGTACAAGCCCGGCGTGGTCAAGCTGCGCCCGGCCCTGCTCGGCGAGATCCAGGCCCGCGTGGCCCAGGCCGTGGTGGACGGCGAGCTGCCCAGCGCCGCCGGCATGGTGGACTTCCCCAACGGCAAGCCGTTCGAGCTGGTCTTCCACGGCGGTTCCGGCTCCACGCCGGAGGAGATCGCCGAGGCCGTGCGCTATGGCGTGGTCAAGATGAACATCGACACCGACACCCAGTACGCCTTCACCCGCCCGATCGCGGACCACGTGTTCGAGAACTACGACAAGGTCTTGAAGATCGACGGCGAGGTGGGCGAGAAGAAGTTCTACGACCCGCGCTCCTGGGGCCGCAAGGCCGAGGACGGCATGTCCGAGCGCGTGGTGGAGGCCTGCCGGCAGCTCGGTTCCGCGGGCAAGGCGCTCAAGTAGCGGCAGGCTGTGTGAAACTCCCCTCAGTCTCGCTGCGCTCGACAGCTCCCCTCAACGAGGGGAGCCGAAAAACAGGACCGGCTTCCTGTGACCGGGCTGTTGCGTATGACTCATCCTTGATGAGATGAGGCCTTTCGCGGGTAGAGGGTTTACGGTACTCTAGTCCCCGGCGGAATCGTACTAGCGGGGAGGCTATCATGCCTGGAATTGTTCTTATCGGCGCTCAGTGGGGCGATGAAGGTAAAGGCAAGGCGACCGATCTGATCGGCACCAAGGTCGATTACGTGGCCCGCTTCAACGGCGGCAACAACGCCGGCCATAGCGTGGTGGTGGGCGACGAATCGTATGCCCTGCACCTGCTGCCCTCCGGCATCATCAACCCGCACCTGACCCCCGTGATCGGCAACGGCGTGGTGGTCGATCCCGAAGTGCTCTTCCAGGAGATCGACGGCCTCGAGGCCCGCGGCATCGACTGCTCCCACCTGCTGGTGAGCGAGGCCGCGCACATCATCGCGCCCTACCACCGCACGCTGGACAAGGTCACCGAGCGATTCCTCGGCAAGCACAAGATCGGCACCACCGGCCGCGGCATCGGCCCGGCCTACGCCGACAAGATCAACCGCGTGGGCATCCGCGTGCACGACCTGTTCAACGAGCAGCACCTGCACGACAAGGTCGAGGCCAGCCTCCACCAGAAGAACCAGATGCTCGTCAAGCTGTACAACCGTCGCCCGATCGACGTGGACCAGACCACCAAAGAGCTCCTGAAGCTCGGCGAACGCCTCAAGCCGTACGTGGCCAACACCGGCCTGATCCTCAACAAGGCGTTGGACGAGGGCAAGACCGTCCTGTTCGAGGGCGCCCAGGCCACCATGCTCGACGTGGACCATGGCACCTACCCGTTCGTCACCTCCTCCAACCCGACCGCCGGCGGCGCCTGCACCGGCACCGGCGTGGGCCCCACCAAGATCACCCGCGTGATCGGCGTCTCCAAGGCGTACGTGACCCGCGTGGGCGAGGGCCCGTTCCCCACCGAACTGTTCGATGAATCCGGCGAGTGGCTGCGCACCCAAGGCCACGAGTTCGGCGTGACCACCGGCCGCCCGCGTCGCTGCGGCTGGTTCGACGCCGTCGTGAACCGTTACGCCTCCCAGGTCAACGGCCTGACCGACATCGTGCTCACCAAGCTCGACGTGCTCACCGGTCTTGAGGAGATCCCGATCTGCGTGGCCTATGACGTGGATGGTGAGCGTTACGACGATATGCCCACCGACCAGGCCGCCTTCGCCGCCGCCAAGCCCATCTACGAGACCATGCCCGGCTGGAGCGAGGACATCTCCAACTGCCACAGCTTCGACGAGCTGCCGGCCACCTGCCAGGCGTACGTCAAGCGTCTGGAGGAGCTGTCGAACTGCCGTATCTCCGCCATTGGCACCGGCCCGCAGCGCGACCACATCATCTCCGTCCACTCGCTGATCGACTGATTCGGCCGATTCGGTTCGTCTGATTCGACTGGTCCGTCCGATGATGGAGCCTCAAGAGCCTTCACCCAGCACCCAGGAGATCTCCGCCGCCCAGGTGCGCGCCCAATCCACGCCTGAACCGCAGGGCGCGGCCGCCGCGGCCAAACCGCCGCAGATTCCGCTCGCGCCCATCAAGCGCGTCCAGGCCCGCTTCAACCCGCTGGCCGACGGCATGCTGTATCTGGTGGTGTTCCTCGGCGGCACGCTGGGCACCGCCATGCGTTACGGGCTGAGCTTCATCCTGCCCGCTACCGCCGGGCCCGAGGGATTCTGGCACGCCTTCCATGTGCCCACGTTCACGGCGAACATGGCGGCCTGCTTTATCTTCGCGTGCCTGACCTCCTACCTGTCGCAGGCTGCGTGGATTCGCAAGCGCGTGCGTGAACTCACCTCGCGTGGCATCGGCATGGGCATGTGCGGCGGCTTCTCCACACTCTCCGCGCTTGCCATCGAGGAACTCACCACGATGCAGAGTGATCTCATTGCAGGAGCCGTGTTCTACCTGCTCGTGAGTTTCCTCATGGGCCTGGTCGTGGCGTATCTCGGCGCCCGTCTCGGACTGGCGCTGGCCGCCCGCAAAACCGCCAAGGCCGCCATCGTCGCGGTGCGTCAGCAGCAACCGGAGACCTGGCGTCATGTGACGGCGGGGGAGACGGTGGCCATGCCCGTCGACGGCCGGTCCGCCGGAGCCGTTGCGGCCGGCGAGAACGGTGACGGATCCGACATCTCTGACGGCGATGCCCCCGGACACATCGCCCACATCAACCCGCCCTCCTACGAACCCGCGCCCATCACCGACGAGATTCCGCTGACCGGCGACCCGACCACCGGGGAGGCCCACTGATGCTGTTCCTGTTCGTGTGCATGTGCGGCGGCCTCGGCGCGGTCGCGCGATTCGTACTCAACACCTCCATCCAGCGCTGGTGGAACCGGATGTTCCCGCTCTCCACGTTCGTGATCAATGTGATCGCCACGTTCTGCGCGGGCCTTGCCGCGGCCGCGTGGGCACATCAGGTGGTGCCCGAATCGACGTATCTGCTGTTCGTGACCGGCTTCCTCGGCGGTTTTTCCACGTTCTCCACGGCCATCAACGAGATGGTCTCGCTGGCGCGCAACAAGCATTTCGGCATGGCCGCGTTCTATCTGGCGGCCACCGTCGTGGTGCCGGTCATCTGCGTGTCGCTCGGCTGGCTCGTCGGTAGTTTGGCGCACTGATTCCTTTTTTCTCGGCTCCCCTCCTTGAGGGGAGCTGGCTCGCGTAGCGAGACTGAGGGGAGCGCCTGGGAATAACCGTGGTGCTCCCCTCAGTCAGCTTCGCTGACAGCTCCCCTCAGAGAAGGGAGCCGAGGGAAAGGCCAGGGTTATTTCCTTGTAACGAACCGGCGGGCCGGTAACGCAAGGGAAACTTGGGCGCAACCGTGCGCGCTGATTGTCCTCCTAGGTTGAAAACCAAATCCAGAGAGGACAGTTATATGACAGCCGTACACATTTCCATACGGCGTCATCGACTGGGATTGTTGCTGTTCACCACAGTTTTCGCCCTATTGATGGCGCTGAGCATCGCCGCCCCCGGCCGCGCGTTTGCGGCCGAAGCCGTGCCCACGTGCAACCCGACCGCCACGAACGGATGCGTCAACGGCATCCTGCAGGACGCGGACAAGAAACCCATCGCCAACGTGACCCTGAAGCTTTCCGGCAAGGAGGAGGCCACCGCCACCACCGACGCCGAAGGCAAGTGGGCCTTCTCCGTGACCGCGGACGGCGAATACACCGTGACCATGGACGAATCCGTGGCCAAGGAGCACGGCCTCAAGGCCGCTGCCGCCACGGTCGAGATCGAGAAGAACAGTTTCGACAAGGCCCGCCAGGTGGTCCGCTTCGACAAGCCCGTGGCCGCCTCCGCGAACGGCTCCGGCAAGTCCGGTTCCGGTTCCACAGCCTCCGGCACGCAATCCGGTTCATCCGTCTCCTCCGACACCGCCCAGACCGCCAACGGCTCGTCCGCCACCGCCAACATCGGCAAACGCATCTGGCAGCAGTTGTTCTCCGGCGTCATCTTCGGCCTCATGCTGGGCCTGATGAGCGTGGGCATGAACCTCGTCTACGGCACCACCGGCCTGAGCTCCTTCTCCCACGGCGAGCAGGTCACCCTCGGCGGCCTGATGGCGTACGTGGGCACGCAGGTGCTCCACTGGCCGCTGATCCCGGCCGCCGTCTTCGCGGTGGCGATCGGCGCGCTCACCGGTTGGATCCAGAACGAGCTCGTCTGGGCGCCGCTGCGCCGCAAGCGCGTGGGCACCATGCAGCAGATGATCGTGACTATCGGCCTGTCCATGGCGCTGCAATACCTCTTCCAGTTCTTCTTCGGCGGCGACATCAAGGGCATCACCAAGTCCATACCGGCCAGCTTCACCATCGGCCCGGTCACCACGGACGCGCCCACGCTGATCTCGGCGGCCATCGCCATCATCGTGATCGTGGGCGTGACTCTGTTCCTCTACCGGACCAGGCTCGGCCGCGCGACCCGCGCCGTCTCCGACAACGCCGCGCTGGCCTCCGCCTCCGGCATCAACGTGGAACAGGTGGTGCGCATCGTTTGGATCCTGTCCTGCGGCATGGCGGCCCTGTCCGGCGTGCTGCTGGGCGTCTACCTCAACGGCATCTCATGGAACACCGGCGCCACCCTGCTGCTGCTCATGTTCGCGGCGGTCACCCTCGGCGGCCTGGGCACCGCGAACGGCGCCCTCGTGGGTTCCCTGATCATCGGCATCGTCGCGGATATGAGCTCGCTCGTCATCCCCAACGACATGCGTTACGCCAGTGCGCTGGCGATTCTCATCATCGTCCTGCTGATTCGTCCGCAGGGCCTCTTCGGCAAGCAGCAAAGGGTGGGCTGAGCCATGGATTTCCTTACCATCATCTCCAATACGCTGGGCGAACTCATCGCCCCGACCACGGCGGCGTACGTGCTGGCCGCCATCGGCCTGAACATCCACTTCGGCATGACGGGACTCATGAACATGGGCCAAGCCGGCTTCATGCTGCTGGGCGCATACGGCTTCGCCATCACCCAGTCCATGGGCGCGAACCTGTTCGCCTCCGTGTGCGCGGCCGTGGCGCTCGCCGTGATCTACGCGCTGCTGCTGGGCATCCCGACCTTGAAGCTCGGCCCCGACTACCTGGCCATGGTCACGCTGGCGGCAGCCGAGATCATCCGCATCATCGGGCGGTCCACGGCCATGACCAAGATCACCGGCGGTTCGGCCGGCATCTCCCCGCAGGATTTCACCACCCAGTTCGAGGGCACGTCGCCGCTCCCCAACGGATCGACCACCTTCCTGCTGTGGACGTACAACAACAACATCGCGAACTCCTGGTGGCTGCGACTGGTGGCCTGGGTGCTCGTGGCCATCGCCGCGCTGCTGTGCTGGCGCTGGTTCCACTCGCCGTGGGGCCGTGTGCTCAAGGGCATCCGCGAGGACGAGAATGCCATCCGCTCGCTCGGCAAGAACGTGACCACATACAAGATGCAGGCGCTGATCCTGGGTGGCATCTTCGGCGCGTTCGGCGGCATCATCTTCGTGCTGCCGCGCTCCGTGCAACCCGATTCGCTGGGCCGCGCGGTCACGTTCTACACCTGGACCATCCTGCTGCTGGGCGGTGCGGCCACCATCTTCGGGCCGATCCTGGGATCCTGCCTGCTGTGGGTGCTGCTGACGTTCGTCAAGGAGATCATGCGCGGCGCCATCCCGGACACGCTCATCTCCTCCAATCAGGTCGAGGCGCTCGGTTGGGTGATCGTGGGCGTGGCGCTCATGTGCCTGGTGATATTCAGACCGCAGGGCCTCCTGGGAGACCGAAAGGAGCTGGCGTTCAATGCCTGAGTCAAAGCCATTCCAAGACCTCGCCAAGTGGGCCACCAAGGCCCCGGAAGGCGAGAAGCTGATCTCCACCGCCTACCGCGACAAGGTCTCCGCGGACCTCGAATTCGTGGAGCACACACCCGGCGTGCACAAGCCGGACCCCATCCTCGTGGCCAACAACGTGACCCGCAAGTTCGGCGGCATGACCGCCGTGGACGTCAGGCACTTCGAAATCGAACGCCACGGCATCACCGCGCTCATCGGCCCGAACGGCGCCGGCAAGACCACGTTCTTCAACCTGATGACCGGATTCGACACCCCGAACACCGGCGACTGGCGCTTCGACGGGCACGACATGGCCCACGTGCAGCCCGAGAAGGTGGCGCGCATGGGCATGGTCCGCACCTTCCAGCTCACCAAGGTGATGAGTCGCCTGACCGTGCTCGACAACATGCTCCTGGGAGCCCCCGTGCAGCCCGGCGAAGGCATGTTCCGCTCGCTGATCCCGGGCCTGTGGAAGAAGCAGGAGAAGGCGAACATCGAGAAGGCCGAGGCGCTGCTCGAACGCTTCCTGCTCATCAAGAAGAAGGACGACTTCGCCGGCTCGCTGTCCGGCGGCCAGCGCAAGCTCCTCGAAATGGCCCGCGCGCTCATGAGCGATCCGCAGCTGGTCATGCTCGACGAGCCGATGGCCGGCGTGAACCCGGCGCTGAAGCAGTCGCTGCTCGAGCACATCATGTCGCTGCGCGAGGAAGGCACCACGGTGCTGTTCGTGGAGCACGACATCAACATGGTCCGTCACATCGCCGACTGGGTCACCGTGATGGCCGAAGGCAGGATCGTGGCCGAAGGCCAGCCCAAGTCCGTGATGGAGGATCCGGCCGTGATCGACGCCTACCTCGGCGCCAACGCCAACATCGACCTCGGCGACGACTCCGTGCTGGACCTCAAGGAAAGCGAGGAGCAACGATGACTGACATCGAAACCACTGCAACCGCCGACACCCGTCCGCGCTCCGAAATCCACGTCGGCGAACCGGAAGGCGAGCCCCTGCTGGACGCCGTGAACCTCGTGGCCGGCTATCTGCCCGGCGTGAACATCCTCAACGGCGCCTCGCTCACCCTGCACGAGGGTGAGATCGTGGGCATCATCGGCCCGAACGGCGCCGGCAAGTCCACGCTGCTCAAGTCACTGTTCGGACTGGTCCGCATCCACTCCGGCAAGCTCGTCTTCAAAGGCAAGGACATCACCAACCTCAGGGCGGACAAGCTCGTCTCCCTCGGCGTGGGCTTCGTGCCCCAAACCGAGAACGTCTTCCCCTCCCTGACCATCGCCGAGAACCTGCACATGGGCGCCTACCAGGCCCCCAAGAAGTTCAACGAACGGTTCGACTACGTCTGCTCCATCTTCCCCAAGCTGGAGACCCGCAAGGACCAGCTCGCCGGCTCCCTGTCCGGCGGCGAACGCCAGATGGTGGCCATGGCCCGCGCCCTGATGATGAACCCGTCCGTCCTGCTCCTCGACGAGCCGTCCGCAGGACTCTCCCCGATGCTCCAGGACGAGACCTTCATCCGCGTGCGCCAGGTCAACAAGGCCGGCGTCTCCGTGATCATCGTCGAACAGAACGCCCGCCGCTGCCTGCAGATCTGCGACCGCGGCTACGTGCTCGACCAGGGCCGCAACGCCTACTCCGGCCGCGGGCGCGACCTGCTCGAAGACCCGAAGGTCATCAGCCTGTACTTGGGCAACCTGGAAGAAGAGGTCCGCGAAGAAGGCCGGTGACGGAGCGTCCTCGTCGTTGCTCCTCGGTCGACGTACCTTCGTACGCCTTCCCTCGGTGCGCCTAGAGGCCGCACACGTCACCGTCCTTCTTACAGAAGGACGGTCGTTGTTCTGGCTCCCCTCTCTGAGGGGAGCACGCTCTTGCTCGACCCCAAGCGCAAGCATGCCTGAAAACGGCCAAAAACCGCATGTTTCCAACAGTTTTCGGACTTCATCAGACGGTTACACGTGAACAATCTGCACGAATCAACGCCCGCCTAGGCTCAAAGCCAAGATTCGGGCGATCAACCGCTCGCATCGGCACCATTGCCCGCAAGGGCTTGAGAGTAAGTGGTGATTCAAATGTTGAATACCAAGAAGTACATGATCACGGCCACGGCGGCCATCGCCGCCGCCATTATGGCGCTCGCCGGCTGCGGTTCCAGCTCCGGCGGCGGCACGGACTCCGGCACCGCCTCGGCCAAGAAGACCGACACCTTCGTGCTCGGCGGTCTGTGGCCTGAAACCGGTTCGCTGGCCTATCTGGCCCCGCCGGAACTCGCGGCCGAGAAGCTGGCCGTCGCCGACATCAACGCGGCCGGCGGCGTGCTGGGCAAGGACGTGACCACCACGGACGCCGATACCTCGGACGCCGACCACGCCGACCAGAACTCCTCCGCGACCCAGTCCGTGATGAGCAAGAACCCGTCCTTCGTGATCGGCCCGGCCTCCAGCGCGGTGGTCAAGAACGTGTACAAGACCATCACCTCGGCGAACGTGCCGATGCTGTCGATGGGCGCCACGAGCTCCGACTTCTCCGGCCTGAGCCCGTACTTCTTCCGCACCGTGCCGCCGGATTCCGTGCAGGGCGCCGTGCTCGGCCAGGTCATCGCCCAGGACGGCGTGAAGAACCTCGCCGTGGCGGTGTTCAACGACGAGTACGGCACCGGCCTGCGTGACACCATCGTCAAGACCGCCGAAGGCGCGGGCGTGAACGTGGTGTACGGCGCGGACGACGCCTTCGACCCGACCGAAACCAACTTCTCCTCGATCGTCACCGCCATCAAGGCCTCCAACCCGGACGCCATCGCCATCGTGGCCTTCGACCAGACCAAGCCACTGCTCAAGGAGCTCGCCTCCCAAGGCGTGGACATGCACAAGCTCTACTTCGTGGACGGCAACACCGCCGACTACTCCAAGGATCTGGACGCCGGCCTGCTTGAGGGTTCCAAGGGCACCATCCCCGGCGTGATGGCCTCCGACGACTTCCAGAAGAAGCTCGTCAAGGCCTACGGCAAGGACATCACCACCTTCACCTACGGCGCCGAAACCTACGACGGCATCATCCTGGCCGCGCTGGCCGCGCAGAAGGGCGGCTCCGCCGACGGCGCGACCATCCAGAAGAACATGGCCGCGGTCTCCGGCGCGAACGGCGGCGAGGAATGCACCACCTACAAAGACTGCGTGGCGTTGCTCAAGTCCGGCAAGGACATCAAGTACAAGGGCCTGACCGGCATCGGCCCGTTCAACAAGAACAACGACCCGAGCTCCGCGAACATCGGCGTGTACGTGTTCGACGGCAAGAACGTGCCGCAGTTCGACCACACCCAGGAAGGCAAGGTCCCCACCGACTGATCACCAGTCGCCTGACTGATAGTCCCGTGCGATTCGACCGGTCGACCAGCCCCACCGAACGGCCCAAACACAAGCCCCGTCCACTGGCGGGGCTTTTTCATAGGCTCTGTTCGACCAAGGTGACATATTTTTCTCGGCTCCCCTTGTCAGGGGAGCTGTCACGCACTGCGTGACTGAGGGGTAGTCCCGCGGGAGAAGTGTCCTTTTTGGCATAACAGGCGTTTCCACTTCCTGTGTCGAACCGGTTCGACACGCCGGCCGGCTCGACCTCCGACGATCCCGCCGCTACCATCGAACCGGTTCGATACACAAGACGCACCCCGCGGGACACTGTTCTCGTCCGGCAGGGCGCCGCCAACAACACAACACAGGAGTTGCCGTGAAGAACAAAGTCCAACTCATCACCTACGCGGATCGCCTCGGCGACGGCACCATCGCGAGCATGACCGACATCCTGCGCACCCGATTCGACGGCGTCTACGACGGCGTGCACGTCCTGCCGTTCTTCACCCCGTTCGACGGTGCGGACGCCGGCTTCGACCCCATCGACCACACCAAGGTCGACCCGCGCCTCGGCTCCTGGGACGACGTGGCCGAACTCTCCAAGACCCACGACATCATGGTCGACGCCATCGTCAACCACATGAGCTGGGAATCCGCCCAGTTCCAGGACGTGCTCGCCAAGGGCGAGGAATCCGAGTACTACCCGATGTTCCTGACCATGAGCTCCGTCTTCCCGAACGGCGCCACCGAGGAGGATCTGGCCGGCATCTACCGCCCGCGTCCGGGCCTGCCGTTCACCCACTACAAGTTCGCCGGCAAGACCCGTCTGGTGTGGGTCAGCTTCACCCCGCAGCAGGTGGACATCGATACCGACTCGGACAAGGGTTGGGAATACCTGATGTCCATCTTCGACCAGATGGCCGCCAGCCACGTCAGCTACATCCGCCTCGACGCCGTGGGTTACGGCGCCAAGGAGGCCGGCACCAGCTGCTTCATGACCCCGAAGACCTTCAAGCTCATCTCCCGCCTGCGCGAGGAGGGCGTCAAACGAGGCCTTGAAATCCTCATCGAGGTACATTCGTACTACAAGAAGCAGGTGGAGATCGCCTCCAAGGTGGATCGCGTCTACGACTTCGCCCTGCCGCCGCTGCTCCTGCACTCCCTGTTCACCGGTCACGTCGAGCCGGTGGCCCACTGGACCGAGATCCGCCCGAACAACGCCGTCACCGTGCTCGACACGCACGACGGCATCGGCGTCATCGACATCGGTTCCGACCAGCTCGACCGCAGCCTCAAGGGCCTCGTGCCGGACGAGGACGTGGACAACCTGGTCAACACCATCCACGCCAACACCCACGGCGAATCCCAGGCCGCCACCGGCGCCGCCGCGTCCAACCTCGACCTCTACCAGGTCAATTCCACCTACTACTCCGCGCTCGGCCGCAACGACCAACACTACCTGGCCGCCCGCGCCGTCCAGTTCTTCCTGCCCGGCGTGCCGCAGGTCTACTACGTGGGCGCCCTCGCCGGCGGCAACGACATGGATCTGCTGCGCCGCACCAACAACGGCCGCGACATCAACCGCCACTACTATTCCATCGCCGAAATCGACGAGAACCTGGCCCGCCCGGTGGTCAAGGCGCTGAACGCCCTGTGCCGCTTCCGCAACGAACTGCCCGCGTTCGACGGCGAATTCGCCTACGAGGCCGACGGTGACACGTCCATCACCTTCCGCTGGACCGCCGCGGACGGACGGACCCGCGCCGCTCTCACCTTCGAGCCCGGACGCGGGCTCGGCGCGGACAACGAGACCCCGGTCGCCAGCCTGGCCTGGACCGACGCCGCCGGCGATCACGAGACCGTCGACCTGCTGAACGATCCGCCGATCGCCCTCCTCTGACGCCCCGTCCGCGACCGATGAGCGATACCCCCGAATACGTTTGGTCGGGGGTATCGCAAGACACGCCGACGGATTACGTCAATCGATTGACGTCATGCTACTATCGAACCGGTTCGATGAGAACGACACAAGTCAACGCAGGAGTTGTCCATGAGGAACACCGTATGGTTCTTCGGCCCGGAATCCCCGGACGCAGCCTCGTCGTCGGCTTCCAGTCGCGACTGACGACCGCCCAACGCAAACGTCACCCCCAAATCCGCCAATCGATTCTCACAGGGAAGTGAACCATGGAATCAACAATCGAAACGGCAGCCGCGGCCCCCGCCGTGGACAAGGCCGAGCTTGACAGCTACGGCCGCCGCCCTTCCGTGCTGGATGTCGTGCGCCTCGGCGCCGGCTTCACCATCAGCCTGATCATCACCGGCATCGTCTGGGTCTCGCTGTCCTCCATCCTCGTGCCGCAGCTCGTGGACCAGATCGCCCCCGGCCAGCGCGAGGCCTTCATCGGCACCATCAACTCGGTCGGTTCCGTGGTGGCGTTGTTCGCCAACATCATCTTCGGCACCTTCTCCGACCTCACCCGTTCCAAGTGGGGCAAGCGCACGCTGTGGATCATCAGCGGCGGCATCCTGTGCGGCGCCTGCGTGGCCGGCCTGCTCGTCACCCGTTCCCTGCCGCTCATCCTGCTGCTGTGGTGCGGCATGCAGCTGTTCTACAACTGGATGAACGCCCCGTTCGTGGCCACCCTGTCCGACCGCGTGCCGGACAAGTTCCGTGGCTCCGTTTCCTCCTTCATGGGCGCCGGTGGCGTGCTCGGCCAGACCGCTGGCTCCCTGGTCGGCTCCCTGCTCATCAGCAACATCGACCTCGGCTTCACCGTGGGCGCGCTCGGCTTCGCCCTCGTGGGCATCATCGTCGTCGGCATCTGGCCGCGCGAACCCTCCAACGTGGACGAGGAGCGCGAGCCGGTGAGCCTGGGCATGGTGCTGCGCGCCTTCATCCCGCCGCACGGCAAGGGCGCCCGCAACTTCTACTACGCCCTCTTCGGCCGCATGATGATGGTCGCCGGCTACCAGATGATCAACGGCTACCTGCTCTACGTGGTCAAGTACTACACCTTCTCCGACTCCGGCTACGACGCCGAGCAGCTCAAGACCGCGGCCGCCGGCGTGATCGCCACCATGTCCGTGATCACCATGGTCGTCTCCCTGATCGCCGCCCTGGTCTCCGGCCCGATCTCCGACAAGCTCGGCATGCGCAAGATCCCGGTCGCCGGCGCCAGCGTGCTGTTCGCCATCGGTGCCGCCATGCCGTGGATCTTCCACAACGCCTGGGGCATGTACCTGTTCGCCGCCATCGCCGGCTTCGGCTACGGCGTCTACAACGCCATCGACCAGGCCCTGAACGTGTCCATCCTGCCGAACCCGAAGGAGGCCGGCAAGGATCTGGGCGTGCTCAACATGGCCAACACCCTGTCCACCGTGCTCGGCTCCCTGCTCACCTCCGGCGTGGTCATGGCCACCGGCGGCAACTACGGCCTGGTGTTCCCGGTCTGCATCGTGGTGGTGCTCATCGCCGCCTTCCTCATCATGCAGATCCGCGGCATCAAGTAGTCCGTCCGCAGGGCCCGTCCGCAACGGCTCGAAAGCCCATCAAGTATTCGGTCCAGCGTAGACTGGGCTGATGGAAAGCAAACCGCCCGCAGTGCACTGAAGCCAGTGCGCGCGGGCGGTTTTGCGTTGCCGTGAGCCTTGCTGCAAGCGTGAGGGCGCGGCAACCGGAGAGCACAGAACAGAGCACAAGGGAAAGAGCGAATCATGTTGGAACCGTACGTGCGCCCGGGCATTGACGACCGCCCGGATCTCGACAAGGCGCTGAGCCCGGAAGACAAGGCCGCCGTGGCCCGACTGGCCTTCAAGGACCGCCGCCGTCCGCCCGAACCGTCCGCCGACCAGCCCGAGGCCCAGACCGTCCGCCTCGCCTCCTCCGCCACGTCGGCCGCCGTGGCCGCTGCCGCCAGCGTGGACGCCCCCGCGCCGGACATGTCCTCCGCCTATCTGGACATGCGCGACCCGATGGTCGCCGCCAACGGCGAGAAACCGGACGCCCGCCGCGTCTCCCGCCTCAACTGGGGCTTCTTCGTGGCCTCCATGCTTGTGGGCGCCCCCTGGGTGGCGCTCAACTCCATCGCCGTGCCGAACATGGCGGCCCGCATGATGGGCTACGACACCTCGCTGCCCACCGCGATCACCCTCAACCCCGCCACCGGCCGACCGCTGCCCGTGGCCACGGATCTGGCCATGCCGCTCGCCGTGCTTGTGGTGGTCGGCGTGGTGGCCGCCATGTTCTCCATGCCGCTGGTCTCCGCTCTGTCCGACCGCACGCGCGTGCCGTTCGGCCGCCGCACCCCGTGGATGGTCGCCGGCGGTCTGCTGTGCGCGCTCAACACGCTGATCCTGGGACAGGACACCAGCATCGTGGTCATGGGCATCTTCTGGGCGGTGATGCAGTTCGCGTACGCCATGCTGTCCGTGCCGCTGGCCAGCGCCATCAGCGAACGTGTGCCGGACAAGTTCCGCCCGCGCATCGAACGCTGGCATGGCATCGGCGTGATGCTGGCCCAGGCGATTGGCATGTGCCTCGGCGCGTTCGGCGTGATGTTCGGCTTCGACTCCGCCTTCACCACGCTCGCCGTGATCTTCGCGCTCTCCGGCATCCTCACCGTGCTGATCCTGCCCAAGGAGCCGTCCAGCACCGAACAGCCGCACGTGCGCATGGACGGCGCCGCGGTGCTCGGCCAGCTGAAGTTCCCGGCCCACGCGCCCGCCTTCGCCCGCGCGTTCGCCGCCCGCACCCTGATGATGGCCGGCGTGGGCATGACCGGTGTGTTCCTGTGGTACCTCGTGCGCTTCTGGGTCTACGGCAAGGCCGTGCGGTTCACATCCGCGCCGCTGACCATCCCGGCCGGATTCCTCATCATGGCGATGGCCGTGGCCACGCTCGTGGGTGCCGCGCTCGCATCCTGGGCCGCGGGCCCGATCTCCGAGAAGATCGAGGAGAAGGGCATCGCCACCGCCACCGTGGTGGCCTCCTCCTGCGTGCTGTACGCGCTCGGCCTGGCGCTCGCCTGGGGCCTGGGCGTCTGGTCCACCGGCACCGCGCGTGAGAACGGCCTGATCGCCTTCGCACTCATCTCTGGATTCGCGTTCGGCCTCTACGACGCGCTCGGGCTGGAGCTCGTGATGGATTCCCTGCCCGATCCGCGCACCGCCGGCCATGACCTCGGCGTCTACGCGCTCGCCAACTCCGCGGGCCTGGCGCTCGCCGCCATCGTGGGCGCCATCCTGGTCAACGCCTTCGCCTCCAGCTTCGGCTACTACCTGCTCTTCCCCGCGGGCATCGTGCTGGTGCTGCTGGCCGGCACCGTGACGCTGGTCTCCGCCAACGCCGCCGACTGAGAGCGTCCGGTAGTTCCCGAAAACGGCCGGTCCGGTCCACCTTCGCCCCGCGCGATATTCGCTTCGCGTGGGGCGAAACGCTGTCAAACCGGTTCGAGTACACTGTATTCCAACATGGGCCGTGATGTGCGCGGCAGGCGGCCCGACGGTCCAACGACTCACCGGGGAGGAACGAACATGGTCGGTATGCGCGACGTGGCCAAGCAGGCCGGAGTGTCCCTGAGCACCGTCTCGCTGGTGGTCAACAACACCGGATACGTCTCGGACGACATGCGTTCCAAGGTCGAGGCGGCCATGCGCAAGCTCAACTACATCCCCAACGAACTGGCCCGCAACCTCTACCACAACCGCACCAACACCGTCGGCGTCATCATGCCGACCATCGCCCACCCGTTCTTCGCCACGCTCACCGCCGCCCTGCAGCGCGAATTCGCCTCCCGCGGCCTGAAGACCCTGCTGTGCTCCACCGCCGATGCGGACACCGGCGAAAGCGAATACGTGGGCATGCTCCAGCGTCACATGATGGACGGCATCATCATGGCCGCCCACACCGAGCACCCCGCCGACTTCTGGACCGCCATCCGCCGCCCGATCGTGGCCTTCGACCGCTTCCTCGGCGCCGGCGTGCCCACCGTCCACTCCGATCACGAACAGGGCGGCCGGCTCGTCGCGCAGCACCTCATCCGCACGGGCGCGCGCCATGTGGTGCTCGCCGGCGGCCCGCGCACCCAGTTCGCCGACGGCACCACCTTCCCCACCGTGCGCTACCACCTCACCGTCGAGCGCATGCTTTCCGAAGCCGGCATCGCCTGCGACTACGTGGAGGCCGGCTCCGTCACGGACGTGACCGCCCACGAAGCCGTCGCCCGCAACATCTTCGAACGGTACTCCGGCGTCGACGCCATCGTCGGCGCGGACGTGGTGGCCGCCATGGCCCTGCAGGAGGCCTGCCGCCGCGGCATCAACGTGCCGCGTGACCTGCAGATCATCGCCTACGACGGCACGCTCATCACCGAAATCGCGGGCAAGCGACTGACCGCCGTCCGCCAGGACTTCCCGGCGCTCGCCGCCGCGCTCGCCAATCGCATGGACGACCAGATCGCCGCCGATGACACGGCCGGAGGCAAGCCGTCGCGTGCGTCCAAGACGGACGATGCCGGCGACGAATCCGTCATCGAAGAGCAGGTCGTGCCAGTCGCCTTCATCCCCGGCGAGACCACGCGATAGTCGCTCAGTCATCACCTGTGTCTCTCGACTTCTTGGCTCCCCTTGTCAGGGGAGCTGGCGGCGTAGCCGACTGAGGGGTAGTCCAATGGAATGCATGCCGGTCTTTGTTGTGCAGGTGCAGGATCGATTGCTTCGCTCCATCTGTCAAGACCCTGCGTCCACATAGTGAACCTCTGCTGGTTTGGGCGCAGGTGCGCGCTTATTGTCTCATTCCAGTTCGGGTCGAACGGACCCGAGGAACACCGAAAGGAGGCCACGCGATGACTGGATTCAATGCTTCTGCGTTTGATTCCGCACGAATTATTAGCCCGTCTTCGCTGGCGGACTAACGGCAACCAATGCTTGAGGCCCCGTCAACGAAGGCAGGGCCAATCAATACCGACACAATCGGTCAGGCCCTGCGCGATGCGGGGCTTTTTTGTTGCGCTCACAAGGCATGAAGGCAAATCTCCGCAGCGCGGTACGGCAGCGGAGAGCACGCGGTACATAACCCAAGAACCAATTCCCAAGAAACGAATCTCGCAGTCACCCCAGGGCGCGGTAAGGCCCGTACGAGAGAGTGATGGAGAGTTACAGGAGCAACTCATGACTGCAGCAGTCGAAGAGACTGGACTGAACCAGGTGGCGGGCAAGGCCGCCGCCATGGTGCGCGACTCGGTCAAGACCGTGATCGCCGCCTCGATGGTCGGCACCGCCATCGAATTCTACGATTTCTACGCCTACGGCACCGCCGCAGCGAACTACTTCCCGCATATCTTCTTCTCCGACAAGGCCAACCCGACCGTCGCCCTGCTGATGAGCCTGCTGACCTTCGCCATCGCGTTCATCGCCCGCCCGCTCGGCTCGCTGGTCTTCGGCCACTTCGGCGACCGCATGGGCCGCAAGACCACGCTGGTCGTCTCGCTGATGACCATGGGTGTCGGCACGTTCCTCATCGGCTGCCTGCCCACCTACGACCAGGCCGGTGTGTTCGCCGTCGCCATCCTGTGCCTGCTGCGCTTCGTCCAGGGCATCGGCCTGGGCGGCGAGTGGTCCGGCGCCGCGCTGGTGGCCACCGAGAACGCCCCGGAGAACAAGCGCGCCCTGTACGGCTCCTTCCCGGAGCTGGGCGCCCCGATCGGCTTCTTCCTGTCCAACGGCACCTACTTCGTGCTCGAGTCCTTCAATGACCAGGACGCCATGCTGGCCTGGGGCTGGCGCGTGCCGTTCCTGCTGTCCGCCGTGCTGGTGATCGTGGGCCTCGTGGTCCGCGTCCACATGGAGGAGACCCCGATCTTCCGCATGGCCCAGGAGCAGAAGAAGGTCGTCAAGTCCCCGCTCACCGAGGTCTTCCGCAAGTCCTGGCGTCAGGTGCTGCAGGCTACCTTCCTCGTGGCCGTGACCTACACGCTGTTCTACACGCTCGCCACCTGGTCCCTCGCTTGGGGCACCAAGGACGTCGCGAATGGCGGCGGCAACTTGGGCTTCACCAACCAGGAGTACCTGCTCATGCTCATGATCTCCATCTGCGTGTTCGCCCTGTTCATCGTGCTGTCCTGCCTGTACGCGGACAAGATCGGCCGCCGTCGCGTGCTGACCTTCTCCTCCTGCGCGCTCGTGGTGTTCGCCGTGCTGTTCCCGTTCCTGCTGGACGGCCAGCTCGTGGGCCAGAAGAACTTCGCCGCCAACATGGCCTTCCTGTGCATCGGCTTCGCGCTGATGGGCATCGCCTTCGGCCCGATCGGCGCCTTCCTGCCCGAGCTGTTTGACGCCAACGTGCGTTACTCCGGCTCCGGCATCGGCTACAACCTCGCCGCCATCGTGGGCGCCGCCTTCGTGCCGACCATCGCCACCTGGCTGTCCCACAACTGGGGCGTCCACTCCGTGGGTCTCTACCTCGGCGTGATGGCCGTGTGCTGCCTGGTCTCCGTGCTCACCTGCCGTGAGACTAAGGACGTTGATTTCACGAAGTGAAATCAACGGCTGGTTTCCGGCTTCGCGATTGCCTCCGCACTTTGGCTCCCCTCTCTGAGGGGAGCTGTCACCGAAGGTGACTGAGGGGAGCCCACGGTGAACATTGCTCCCTCTCAGAGAGCCAGAAACCCTCACATCTCATAACTCAAAATCCCCGGTTCACAACGTGAAAAAACTTGAGTTCACAGAGTGAACCCCCTGAGGGCTTTTCCGAAACGACAGGACTAAACCTGCATATCGGAAAAGCCCACAAGGAAGAACCAAGAATTTTCCGCATCAGCGGAACGCATTAATACTCACCCCATAAATAAACAATAGATATAAAGGAGCGCCAAAAATGGCAGCAACTATCTGGTACGAGAAGGACGCCGATCTGTCCGTGTTCGATGGCAAGAAGGTCGCCATCCTGGGCTACGGCTCTCAGGGCCACGCCCACGCGCTGAACCTGCGTGACTCCGGTGTGGACGTGGTCGTCGGTCTGCGTCCGACCTCCAAGTCCGTCGAGTTCGCCAAGGAGCAGGGCCTGGAAGTCAAGTCCGTTCCGGAAGCCGTCGCCGAAGCTGACGTCGTGATGATCCTGCTGCCTGATCAGTACCAGGCCAAGGTCTACAAGGAGGACGTCGAGCCGAACCTGAAGCCGGGTGCCGCCCTGGCCTTCGCTCACGGCTTCAACATCCACTACGGCTACATCAAGCCGTCTGAGGATCACCCGGTGTTCATGGTTGCCCCGAAGGGCCCGGGCCACATCGTGCGTCGTGAGTACGCCGCCGGCCGTGGCGTCCCGGTCGTGGTCGCCGTCGAGCAGGATCCGGATGGCAAGACCTGGCCGCTGTGCCTGGCTTACGCCAAGGCTCTGGGCGCTCTGCGCGCCGGTGCCATCAAGACGACCTTCACCGAGGAGACCGAGACCGATCTGTTTGGCGAGCAGGACGTCCTCATGGGCGGCATCAACCACCTGTGCGACATGGGCTTCGACGTGCTGACCGAGGCCGGCTACCAGCCGGAGATCGCCTACTTCGAGGTGTTCCACGAGCTGAAGATGCTGGTCGACCTCGCCAACGAGGGTGGTCTGAACAAGGCCCGTTGGTCCTGCTCCGACACCGCCCAGTACGGCGACTACACCTCCACGGTCATCACCGAGGAGACCAAGAAGCGCATGCAGTACCAGCTCAAGCGCATCCAGGACGGCTCCTTCGCCAAGGAGTTCATGGACGACCAGGCCGCCGGCGCCCCGAAGTTCAAGAAGCTGCAGGAAGAGTACTCTCACCCGCACCTCGAGACCGTCGGCCCGAAGCTGCGCGCCATGTTCTCCTGGAACAACGGCCCGGCCAAGGATCAGGACGAGGCCGAGTCCTTCAACGGCAAGATCGCTCGTACTCAGGTTCAGTGACCATCCGCTGATTAGCGTCTGACGCATAAGGCCGCCGCTCCCGTTCATTCGGAAGCGGCGGCCTTTGCTTTCTTTTTGGTTCTGTTGCACCAGGATTGACATGTCCCTTATTCTTGGCTCCCCTTGTCAGGGGAGCTGTCGGCGAAGCCGACTGAGGGGTAGTCCCATAGGATTCATGTCGATCTTGGTCTAACAGAGCTTTTTGCTCGGCTGCGACGGCCGGCCGAATTTTCCACATGTCGAGCAACTGTCCAAAACCGTTTTGTAACCCAGCTCACGTTTTGGACGGAGGGCAAGCGACGCCCCCGTTCTCGGTAGGATGGACACCAGTTTGCGGGACACAATCCCGCCACGCTTGAGCCCGCCCGGGAATCCGGGCGCCCACCCAAACGCGCACCATGCATAACCACTGCATACGCGCAACCACCACAACACCGTGTGCCGGCTTACCCCATTCTCGCCGGTACGCAAGTAGTACAAGGAGTGCTTACATGGCTGCACAGATCTGGTACGACAACGATGCCGATCTTTCCGTCCTCGATGGCAAGAAGGTTGCCATCATCGGTTATGGTTCCCAGGGCCACGCCCACGCGCTGAACCTGCGCGATTCCGGCGTTGATGTGGTCGTCGGCCTGCGTCCGACTTCCAAGTCCGTCGAGTTCGCCAAGGAGCAGGGCCTCGAGGTCAAGTCCGTGCCGGAGGCCGCCGCTGAGGCCGACGTCATCATGATCCTGGCCCCCGACCAGTACCAGCGCAACATCTGGAAGGACGACATCGAGCCCAACATCAAGCCGGGTGCCGCCGTCGCCTTCGCCCACGGCTTCAACATCCACTACGGCTACATCAAGCCCACCGAGGATCACCCGGTGTTCATGGTCGCCCCGAAGGGCCCGGGCCACATCGTGCGTCGTGAGTACGCCGCCGGCCGTGGCGTCCCGGTCGTTGTGGCCGTCGAGCAGGATCCGCGCGGTGACGGCTGGGCCCTGACCCTGGCCTACGCCAAGGCCCTCGGCGCCCTGCGCGCCGGCGCCATCAAGACCACCTTCAAGGAGGAGACCGAGACCGATCTCTTCGGCGAGCAGAACGTGCTCATGGGTGGCGTGAACAAGCTCGTCGAGATGGGCTTCGAGGTCCTCACCGACGCCGGCTACCAGCCGGAGATCGCCTACTTCGAGGTCTGCCACGAGCTCAAGATGCTCGTCGACCTGATGAACGAGGGTGGTCTGAACAAGGCCCGTTGGTCCTGCTCCGACACCGCCCAGTACGGCGATTACACCAACACCGTCATCAACGAGGACTGCCGCAAGCGCATGGAATACCACCTGCAGCGCATCCAGGACGGCTCCTTCGCCAAGGAGTTCATCGACGACCAGGATGCCGGCGCCCCGCACTTCAAGGAGCTGCAGGAGAAGTACTCCAACGAGCGCATCGAGACCGTCGGCCCGAAGCTGCGCGCCATGTTCTCCTGGAACAAGGACGGCGTCAAGGACGCCGACGAGGCCAACTCCTTCACCGGCAAGATCGCCCGCGCCCAGGTTCAGTGACCTGATGCGGTGAGCATCCGCTGATTAGCGCCTGACGTATAAAGGCCGCCAGCCCGATTCATTCGGACTGGCGGCCTTCCTGTATTCGATGCGCGCGTTCACTCTTGGAAGAATATTCAACCCCTATCGTAGGGTGGATGTATGGCAGTCAAAGGCAGACAATGGAGCGAACTGGAACGGTTGACGGCACAGTATTTCGTGAGACTTCGTGAGGAGTCGGACGATACGCCGTCATACCGCCGTATCGGTGCCGGTACGAACATGACGCATAGTCGCATCATCGATATTTTCCGGCAACGAAACGGCACTCCGACGCTTTTGGAATTCACCTCATTATGCCGATTCTTCGGCAAGGATCCTGCCGATGTGCTCCGTGAATTGGAGCGAGAGACCGATTTTCTTTCGAAAGGGGATGAACATCATGAGCGAAAAGCATGATCCGGAGAACCTCGATGCCGAGGTGGAGGCCAATATCGTTCTGTATCAGGATGACGGTCGTAACGTACCGGTCCAGGTGCGTTATGAAGACGAGACATTCTGGCTGACGCAGAAGGCCATGGCGGAGCTGTTTGATGTCAATGTGCCCAATATCTCAAAGCACCTATCGCATATTTACGAAGAAGGTGAGCTGGATGAAGGGGCAACTATTTCCAAAATGGAAATAGTCCGGCAGGAAGGTAGCCGTAAAGTGTGCAGAGAGGTGGCATTCTACAACCTCGACGCCATCATTGCGGTTGGCTACAGAGTCAATAGCTTGAAAGCCACGCGCTTCCGTCAGTGGGCCACCAAAACCTTGCGTGAGTACATCATCAAAGGCTTCGTGCTCAATGACGACATGCTGAAAAACGGCCGTCCGTTCGGCGAGGACTACTTCGATGAACTGCTGCGTCGTATCCGGGATATCCGTGCTAGCGAGCGCCGTTTCTACCAGAAAATCACGGATCTGTTCCAGGACATCAGTGTGGATTACGACCCGAAAAGCCAAGCGGCGCGGGACTTCTTCGCCAATGTGCAGAACCGGTTCCACTATGCCGTGAGCGGTCATACCGCTGCTGAGATCATCGACGAGCGCGTTGACGCCGACAAACCGCATATGGGATTGACCACATGGAAAGGCGCTCCCGAAGGCAAGATCCATTCCTCGGATGTCACAGTAGCCAAGAACTATCTCAGCGAAGATGAACTCAGCCATCTCAACCAATTGGTATCCGGCTTTCTGGATGCGGCGGAACTGCGTGTACGCAACCACCAGACCACCACCATGGAGCAATGCATTGAGCTGTGCAACCAATACATCCTGTTTACCGGCGGACAATCGTTGCAAGGCAAGGGCACGGTGAGCAAAAAGCAGGCGGATGCCAAGGCGATGGCGGAATTCCGCAAGTTCAATGATGCACAGCTTTCCGATTTCGACCTGTTCGTGCAGGAGATTGAACGAAAGCGATGAGTGGTGTATGACGCATAAGGCCGTTGCTCCGATTCGTTCGGAGCAACGGCCTTATGCAATATGCCAGTTTGACCGAGGCTGGCCACCTATCCACCGGTCGGCCCCTTTGAGGCAAACCAAATCAGCGTAGACGCCGGTCTACTGGATGACCCACGTGGACGTGTCGGTCGGCAGCTGGCCATCGGCGGTCAGCGGGCCGGACGCCAGCACCACATCGCCTTCGGGCAGGGCCACCGGAGCGGCGCCGAAGTTCGTCACGGACGTGAACGTGTGGCCATCCGCCGCGGCGCGGGTGTACGCCACCACATCATCGCCCATGTCCACCTGGGAGGCGGACGTGTCGCGCGTGGCGGTCAGCGACTCCTGACGAATCGCCAGCGCCGCATGGTACAGCGCGAGCATCGAATCCGGATCGGCCTCCTCGGTATCCACGGCGAAGTCCTTGAACCACAGCGGCTGTGGCAGGTGCGGGTCGGCGGCCGGCGTACCATCGGCGCGCTCGGCGGGGGAGAAGCCGAAGGACGCGCCCGTGCCGAACTGACCGGCGGCGCACAGCGGCACATGGTTCTCGCCGGTGCCGTCATCGGCCGGAATCGGCAGGCTGAAGGCGGCCAGGGTCGGCTCATCGGAGGCGGTCCACGGCAGCGGCACGCGGCAGCCGTCGCGGCCCTTGTCCATCGTGGCCTGGTTGGTGTGGAAGGCGGTCGGGTCCTCCAGGTGGTCCCACGGGATGTCCGCCACCTCGAACAGGCCCAGTTCCTCGCCCTGGTAGATGTATGCGGCGCCCGGCAGGCCCAGCTCCATCAGCGCGGCGGCGCGGGCGCGCTTGGTGCCCAGCTCGCGGTTTTCCGGGTAGGTGGAGCCGTTGCGCAGCAGCCAGTCGTGCGGCAGCTGGTGGTACGGCGCGCCCTTGACCTGCGGCAGGCCGTAGCGGGAGGGGCTGCGCGGCACGTCATGGTTGTTCATCACCCACGTGGTGGTGGAACCGCCGGTCTCCTCGGCGGCTTTGAGGCCGGCGGCGATGGCGTCACGGAACTCGTCCGCGAACCAGTTGGCCTCGGCGAAATCGAAGTTGAACGACTGGCCCAGCTCGTCCGGGGAGGCGTACAGGTGCTGGTGCTCGGGCACCACCCAGGCCTCGGCCACGGCGAAGCGCGGCGGGTTGTACTCGTTGAACACCTGACGCCATTCGCGGTAGATGTCATGCACCTCGCGGCGGTCGAACAGCGGGTGAGAGAAGTCGTGGCAGAGCACGCCCACCACGTTGTATTCGCGGCCCAGCTCCTCAAGCGGCTTGGATTCGAGGTCCTTGGCCAGGCCGTGCGCCACGTCGATGCGGAAGCCGTCCGCACCGTGGTCGGACCAGAAGCGCAGGGTCTTCTTGAATTCCTCGTGGATGTCCTGGTTCTTCCAGTTCACGTCGGGCTGTGCCTTGTCGAACAGGTGCAGGTACCACTGGCCGTCCTCGACGCGCTGCCAGGCCGGGCCGCCGAAGAAGGACTGCCAGTCGTTCGGCGGCAGTTCGCCATGCTCGCCGCGGCCGTCGCGGAAGATGTAGCGGTCGCGTTCGGGGGAGCCGGGGGCGGCGGCCAGCGCCTCCTGGAAGAAGACGTGCTTGTCGGCGGTGTGGTTCGGCACGATGTCCACGATCACCTTGATGCCGGCCTCATGCGCGGCCTTGGCCATGGCATCGAAGTCGTCCATGGTGCCCAGTCGCGGGTCCACGTTGCGGTAGTCGATCACGTCGTAGCCGCCGTCCGCGAGATCGGAGGGGTAGAAGGGGGAGAGCCAGATGGCGTCGATGCCGAGGCGCTTCAGGTAGTCGATCTTCTCGGTGACGCCGGCGATGTCGCCGAGTCCGTCGCCGTTGACGTCCTTGAAGGAGCGCGGGTAGATCTGGTAGACGACGGCCTGCTTCCACCAGTCGTCATGGAGGTTGTTCGCGGTCATGATGTGCGTCCTTTCCGATTGTTGCCGATCGCGGGTGATGCTTGGGTGATGTGTGCCGCACTGCGTCTGTCGGCGACGGGCCGCTTCCGTCCGGGGCGGTCGGTCGGTAGCGCCGTTGCCGTTGTTGATGACAACGATATCATGCAAATGGCGCAAACAAAAATCGATGTTCGGCGTTTCGTGGTGGCAACGTCGTCATGACTGCGATGCCGAACATGACGACGGCGAATCCCATCCGCCCTACGATTGGGCGGACTGGGGAGGTGCGGTGGTCTCGCGGAGCACCAGCGGCGTCGCGGGCTGGCGGAACGCCGGCTCGACGGGCTCCCCGGCGATGGCGGCCAGCGTCATGCGGCCGGCGTCCTGCCCCATCGCGAACGGGTCCTGGTGCAGCGTGGTCAGGCCCACCGACTGCGCCATCGGCACATCGTCGAATCCGATGATCGAAAGATCCTGCGGCACGCGGCGGCCGTACTGGCGCAACCGGTACAGCACCGGCAGGGCCATGTCGTCGTCGCAGAAGCAGAACGCGGTGATGCCGGGCGTCGCGGTGAGCACGGCGTTGAGCGCCGCATTGGTCTCGCCGGTGTCACGTGGCACCTCGATGGACCGCACGGAAACGCCCGGATGCGTGGCCGTGGCGTCCAGCAGGCCCTGCAGACGCGATTCGGCGCTGTAACGCATGGTCGTCCGGGAGCGGGTGCCGCCCACGTAGGCGATGCTGTGATGCCCCAGCGCGATGAGGTGCTCGCTGGCGGCGCGTGTGGCCGCGCGGTCGTCGATGCTCACGGCCGCATCGAAACCCTCGGTGGAGGGGATGTTGATGCCGATGATCGGCACATGCATGTGCTTGAGACGCTCCACCTCGGCCGGCTCGATGTTGAAGGAGCTCACGATCACCGCGTCGGCGTTGCGGCGCACGGGCAGATCCTCGAAGAAGCTGCGGCGCTCGTCGGCGTTGCTCATCGGGTATACCACGGTGTCGTACCCGGCGGGGCGCAGCGTGGAATCGAGGCCGGCGAAGATGTTCGAGTTGAACCAGGTGGTGATGGTCTCGCTGGCCAGCAGCGCCACGCGGAACGACTGGCCGGACTTCAGCGCGGCCGCCGAACGGGAGACGGAGTAGTCCAGCTTCTCGGCCGCGGCCATCACCTTGTCGCGCGTCTCGGGAAGCACCAGGTCCGGCTTGGCGAAGGTGCGGGACACGGTGGATACGGAGACGCCGGCCTCCCGCGCCACCGCCTGAATGCTTGCCTTGGTCATCGCCGCCCCGCTTTCGCCGTCATCGGAATCGTCATAGCTGTGACAACGATATCATGAGCAGGGTGCCGGGGTGTTTTCGGGCTGACTCGCAACGGCAAATCAGTCCCTCGTGACGCAGAAAGCCCGCCACCGCACGTATGGGCAGTGGCGGGCTTTCGGTCAGTTGGCTCCAGCGGCCCCCATCAACGGCTCTTACGCTGCATCACCGCGGACAGCGAGCGGACGCGCGGCAGCGAGAACACCTCGTCGGTGTGCACCACGTGGCCGCCGCCGTCGGCCAGCGGCACGCGCCAGTTCGAGTACTCGTACGAGGTGCCGGGCTGGTTCTGCGAGCGGGTCTCGCCCACGCCGTCCACCAGCGCCGCCTGCAGCAGCAGCGACGGCGTATCGGTGAGCATCGCGTGCATCGCCTCCACGATCTCCTGGATATGGCCTTCCACGTCCTCGGCCACCGAAGCCGTAATATAGCCGCTTTCCACCAGGCGGTTCATCATGGCCGTGCGCTCGGCCATCGCCGAGGCCGCGAACGCCTCCACCGGCTCGCTGAGCAGATGCAGCTCCTCACGCAGCTTGACGTGCTCGAAGTTCAGATAGCCGGCGGTCGGCGGCAGGTCGTGCGTGGTCACCGAGGCCAGCGCCTGCTTGCGGTATTTGCCCGGCTCCTTGTACGGATCGCCCGCGTTCGGGGAATCGTCCACGCGCGAGAACCATTCCACGTCGGTGCCGAGCACGCCGTGATCGGCCAGGATGCGGTGCACGTAATCGGGCACGGTGCCCAGATCCTCGCCGATGACCATGCCGCCCACGCGCGTGGCCTCGATGGCCAGCACGCCGAGCATCGCCTCGTGGTTGTACATCACGTACGCGCCGTTCCTGGCGCCGAGGCCCTGCGGGATCCACCACAGGCGGAACAGGCCAAGCACATGGTCGATGCGCACGGCACCCGCATGCTCGTACATCGAATGCACCATCTCGCGGTAGACCTGGTAGCCGGTGGCCTCCAGATAACGCGGATTGAACGGGGGCTGGCCCCAATCCTGGCCCTGCTGGTTGTAGAAGTCCGGCGGGCAGCCCACCGTCACCGAGCCGGTGGCGAAACGCTCCGGGTTGGCCCAGGCGTCCGCGCCGAGGCCATGCACGCCCACGGCCATGTCCTGCATGAGGCCCAGCGCCATGCCGCTTTCCGTGGCCGCCTGCTGCGCGGCGGTCACCTGCTCGGCCGCGATCCACTGCAGCCAACGGTTGAACTCGAACAGGTCGTGGTGCTCCTCCACCAGCTGCTGGACGTCCGGGTCGTCGATGCGCTTCTCGAAGAACCAGCGGTTCTCGCCCCACGGCGCGCCCCATACCTCGAAGCACAGGCACCACGTGGCGAAGGAGTCGAGGTCCGGTCCCGCGGTGGCCTTGAAATGCTCGAATTCCAACTCGCGCTTGGCGTTGCGGCCCGCGTCGAAGATGAGACGCAGCGCCGGCCGCTTGGCGGACCACGCCGCGTTGATGTCCATCGGGGTCGCCTCGTCGTTGCGCGCGGCCACCGAGGCATGCAGCTCGTCAACCTTCGCCTTGACGTCGGCCGGCAGCGTCTCGTACTCGGGGATGTCCTGCGGGCGAATGTACGTCACGTTGAGGAATCGACGCGATTCCGGCAGATACGGCGAAGGCTCCAGCGGCGGGATCGGCGCGCCGGCGTGGATCGGGTTGATGAGCATGAAGTCCGCGCCGGATTCGTGCGCGGCGTCGACGAGCAGGCGCTTGAGGTCGCCGTAGTCGCCCACGCCCCACGAATCATGGGAACGCACGGAGTACATCTGCGTCATCCAGCCCCAGCGCTGCTGCTCGGCCACCTTGGACGGCACGGGGATGCGGGCCGGTGCGGCGATGATGGTGGCGTGGCCCTCGCGCCCGTCCGCCTGCACGTCGAGCGCGTGGTATCCCATCGGCAGGTCGTTGGCGAGACTCAGAATCGGGTGGCCGGAATTCAGGTCGGGCAGTACGGTCGCGCCGTCGTACGGTTCGCCGTTCTCCAAGGTCACGGTGACGGTGACGTCCGCGTCCGCCGGGCAGTTCAGCGTGATGGTGGTGGTCTGCCCGACGTAGGCGACGACGGTCGGGGAAAGCAAACGTTTGCTGTTTGCTTCCTCCAGCTGCTTCATGGACTGGTCGATGGCCTCCGGGGTCGAGGCGTCCACATCCAGCGCCTTCAACACCGCCACCAGCGCGTCGTCGCTGATTTCGGTGTAGGTGCCGAGCTGGTCGATGAACGAGGTGGCCAGTCCGCAGGCCTTGGCAAGCCTGATGAGCGGTCGGGCCAGACGCTGCGCGCTTTCGGTGCGTTGGACGGTGCCGGTATCGGTGGTTGCTGCTTCATGAGTGCGCGCGTCAGTCATGTGGACTCCTTTGTTGGCTGAAGGTTGCTGTTCGTTTGCATTGCTGTTCGAATGCCGCTCTTCGCTGAGGTTTCGGTAATCTGACAGACCAATGTGCTTGCTGTGCTGCCTTCAACGGTAACTCATTTTGACAACGATTGCAATACGTCGGTGCGTTGGGGTGCCAAGGCTGGGGAACGTCACCCGATCACCGCGAATGATTGCGGCGGAAGGGTGAGCAGCCCGCCGTCAATGGACGGCCCGCCCAGCCCCAGCAGCACGGATGCGTCGCCTGCCAGCTCTCCGGACGGCATCGCGACCTGCGCGTCCGCACGGCTGGGGTTCATCGCGATGAACAGGGTCCGGGCGGACTCGCCATGCGCTGCGCCGTCGGTGCCGTCGGCGCCATCGCCGTTCGGACGGCGCAGATACGCGAACGCGCGCCCCTCGGCCGGCGCGGCGACCACATCGAACCCGGCGTCCGCATCCAGCGCCGGCTGCGCGGCCCGCAGCGTCAGCACCGAACGCACCCAGTGCAGCAGCGAATCGGCGCGCGCCTCCTCGCCCGAGACGGTCGGCGCGCCTGGTTCCGGGTCGACCGGCAGGTACAGCTCATCGGCATCCGCCGTGGAGAACCCGAGGTTCGCCGCACCGGCCTCCCACTGCATCGGCGTGCGGCTGCCGGTGCGCGTGTAGCCGCCCTCCTTGGTGGGCAGCGGGCGGTAGCGCATGCCGATCTCGTCGCCGTAGTAGAGGAACGGGCAGCCCGGCATGGTCATGAGCATGCCGTACGCCACCTTGCGTTCGCGTTCGGTCAGGCGCTGGCCCGTGCGCAGGGTGTCGTGATTGCAGGTGATGAGGCCGAACAGGCCTCCCTCACGTTCGGCATCGCGCAGCTGCGGCAGGTACTGGTCGAGGAACGGCGCGATCGAAGTGTCCGAGTCGGCGTTGAAGTAGCTGGCGTCACCCTCGTGCGTGAGCGGCGTATCCGTGTTGCGCAGCAGCATGTTGTATCCGTTCGGGTTGCCGTCCCAGCGCCAGTCGAGGTAGAAGTCCATATCGAACCCGGCCTGCATCGACTCGTACGGCCGCCCCCATTCGGAGACGAACGCGGCCTCGGGGAATTCGGGGCGGATTTTCGAGAACAGGTACTGCCAGGTGCGGATGGTGAAGGGCTTGCCCCCGTCGTCGTGCTTGACCAGGCTGTCCGCCATGTCCACGCGGAAGCCGTCCGCCCCGCGCGAGAGCCAGAAGCGCATCACGCCCAGCAGCGCCTCGCAGGTGGCGAGGGCGTCCGGGCCGAGCGCCGGCTTCTGCCAGGCGTATTTCGGGTGCGCGAAGCCGTAGTTGAGCGCCGGCTGGCACTTGAAGAAATTGAGGATGTAGGTGCCGTCGCGCCCGGCCTCGCCGCCGATGAACGGCAGACCGTCGCCGCCGGAAATCCAGCAGTCGGTCCAGATGTACCGTTCGGAGACGTTCTTCCCGTCCGTGATGCGGTCGGCGGGGTCGGCCTGGCCCGAGGCACGGAACCAGGCGTGCTCCTCGCTGGTGTGGCCGGGCACCAGGTCGAGCAGCACGTGCATGCCGCGTTCGTGGGCCGCCTCGAACAGGGCGACGAGGTCGTCGTTGGTGCCGTAGCGCGCGGCCACGCGGGTGTAGTCGCGCACGTCGTAGCCGGCGTCCTTGAAGGGGGAGTCGTAGCACGGGTTGATCCACAGCGCGTTGCAGCCGATGCCTGCGATGTAGTCCAGCTTGCCGGTGATGCCGGGGATGTCGCCGATGCCGTCGCCGTTGGAATCGGCGAAACTCTGCGGATAGATCTCGTAGAACCGTGCCCCCGAAAGCCAGTCCGGTCGTGCGAAGGTACGGGGGGATTCCTGGGCGTGTCGTGCTTGGTCGGTCATTGAAACTCCTTTGTTTGCGCGGGTTCACGGGCATTGCCTATCGATTGCAATAGTAGTCGCTCGACACGAATTGCCAACGTATGCAAAACCGTGGTACACTTACAGCCAACGATGTTCCGCAGAGTTGCAAACACGAAACATTCCTAGGCAAAACCAAGAAGATGCAAGCGTATGCAACCCGGTATCCAGTGATGGATTGAGAACGTGTGCATCGAATACAGAACTTTGGACGTAACCGGCCAAGAACAGAGAAAGAAAGGACCGATCAATGAAGATCAACTGGAAGAAGGCTCTCGGCCTCACCGCCGCCGTGGCCATGCTCATGCCGCTCGCCGCTTGCGGCGGCTCCGACTCCGGCAACGGTGGCTCCTCCACCGCCGGCACCGAGGACGTCACCCTGAGCGTCTGGGCCCCGCAGGAGGATCAGGCCAAGGGCGATGACGGCTCCGAGGCCTGGCTCACCCAGGTCGAGGCCAACTTCGAGAAGGATCACCCGGAGTACAAGATCACGTGGAAGAACGACGTGGTCTCCGAGGGCGACGCCTCCACCAAGGTCCAGACCGACCCGACCGCCGCCGCCGACGTCTACATGTTCGCCTCCGATCAGCTCGGCGCCCTCATGAAGGTCCAGGGCATCGGCGAGCTCGGCACCGACGCCGTCAAGCAGCTCAAGGAGCAGAACGGCGATCTGGAAGTCGCCTCCATGACCGGTACCGACGGCAAGTACTACGGCGTGCCCTACACGGACAACACCTGGTTCATGTACTACGACAAGTCCGCCTTCTCCGACGAGGACATCAAGAGCCTCGACACCATGATCTCCAAGGCCGCCGTCTCCTTCCCGCTCAACGATTCCTGGTACATCGGCGGCTTCTATGACGGCCTGCAGCTCTTCGGCGAGAATGGCACCGACGAAAGCGCCGGCATGGTCTTCCCGAAGGACGCCGGCGACATCTCCAAGTACCTGGTCGACCTCGCCGCCAACCCGAACTTCCACAACAGCTCCGATAACTCCGGCCTGTCCGAGATGACCGAAGGCACCGTCAAGGCCTTCTTCTCCGGCTCCTGGTCCGCTTCGGACATCAAGAAGGCCCTCGGCGACAACTTCGGCGCCGCCCAGCTGCCGACCTTCACCGTGAACGGCCAGACCAAGCAGATGAAGTCCTTCGCCGCCACCAAGGCCGCCGCCTACAACCCGAACGCCAAGAACCCGAAGGCCGCCGCCCAGTTCGCCGCCTACCTCGGCTCCACCGAGTCCCAGAAGCTGCACTACGAGCTGCGCAACATCATCCCGACCGACAAGTCCCTGTCCAGCCTGACCACCGATGACCCGGTCGCCATCGCCCAGACCAACACCATGGCCAACACCGCCATCCTGCAGTCCGGCCTGGCCGGCATGGGCTCCTGGTGGGATCCGGCCAAGGCCTTCGGCGACGCCATCCTGAACAAGGAAGTCACCTCCGACAACGCCCAGGCCAAGACCGACGAGTGGGTCAAGCAGGTCGGCAAGTACGCCGAGTGACAGCCCGGCCGATAACCACAGACTTGGGCGACGGTAATACTCCACTCCTTCACGCCGCCCAACCTCACCTATAACTGAACATAACTGAAAACAGATAACTGAAAACCGGTGCTGGAGGTCCGTCAAAGGTACGCCAGTTGCGGGCGATGAGGGGAACCGCGATTCGCCCGCAATCCCCAGCACCACCAAGCGGTTTCGTCTTCTTGTTTCTCCTCCTCCTTCATTGCCAAGCAGAGCTCGGGCAGCGTGCACGCGGTGTCCGGGCTTTACTTGGGTCAGCGCAGGTTGCGGCGTCGAGGCTGCGGCCGGCAGACGGGACGGCATCGGGAAACCACCAACTTTTCAACCATTTCAACCATCAATCGTTATCGTGAGAGGCGGTAGGGTGCAATGACCACAGCAACCCTTTCTCCGCGGGAGATGAAGCGCCGTCGCAGGATGGGCGCGGACTATGTGGCGCCCTCGCCGTATTCGGTGAGGAACGCGCTGACCAAGGGTGACGTGTTCACCAAGCTGTCCGCAGTCGTCTTCGGCCTCGGCAACATCGTCCGCAAGCAGTATGTCAAGGGCGTCGCGTTGCTGGCGCTCGAAGTCGCGTTCATCGTGTTCATGATCACGAACGGCGCGAACTACCTGTCCAAGCTGCCCAGCCTGGGAACCCAGAAGCAGGGCAAGCAGCTCGTGGACGGCTTCTGGGTGTACGTCCAGGGCGACAACTCCGTGGTCATCCTGCTGTACGGCGTGTGCACCATCGTGGCCTGCATCCTGTTCGTCTACCTGTGGACCATCTCCCTTAAGTGCTCGTACAAGGCCGAATGCCTGGCCCGTGCGAACGGCAAGGCCCCGAGCTTCAGGGACGACCTGCGTGCGCTGACCGACGAGAAGGCCTACCAGCTGCTCATGTTCCTGCCGACCCTCGGCATCCTCGTGTTCACCGTGCTGCCGCTGATCTTCATGATCTCGATGGCCTTCACCAGCTACGACCGCAACCATCTGGTGCTCTTCGACTGGGTGGGCTTCGAGAACTTCGGCAAGGTGTTCTCCACCGGCAACGGCACCGTCAGCGCCCGACTGTTCATCCAGGTGACTATCTGGACCCTGGTGTGGGCGTTCTTCGCCACCTTCCTCAACTTCTTCCTCGGCATGTTCTTCGCCATGGTCATCAACCGCAAGACCACCCGCTTCAAGGGCTTCTGGCGCGCGTACTTCTCCATGTCCATCGCCGTGCCGCAGTTCGTGTCCCTGCTGGTAATGCACACCATGCTCCAGCCGACCGGCGCCATCAACCGCCTGCTCATGCAGTGGGGATGGATCGACCAGGCGCTGCCGTTCTTCACGAACACCACGTGGGCGCGCGTCACGGTCATCGTCATCAACCTGTGGGTCGGCATCCCGTACACGATCATGCAGATCACCGGCATCCTGCAGAACATCCCCGCGGACCTGTACGAGGCCGCCAAGCTAGACGGCGCGAACTGGTGGCAGATCTTCACCCAGATCACCATGCCGTACATCATCTTCGTGCTCACGCCGTACCTGATCACCACGTTCACCGGCAACGTGAACAACTTCAACGTCATCTACCTGCTGTCGGGCGGTGCCCCGGTGCCGATCGGCGATTCCGCCGGCACCACCGACCTGCTCATCACCTGGCTGTACAAGCTCACGGTCGATAAGAACGATTACAACCTCGGCGCGGTCATCGGCATCATGACGTTCATCGTCCTCGCGGTGGTATCGCTGATCACCTACCGCAACTCCGGTTCCTACAAGAATGAGGAGGCATTCCGCTGATGAGCAACCACAGCATTCAGAAGGCTGAATCGCACAGCCTCATGCATGATGCGAAGAAGCGTCGCATCCTGGGAGACATCCTCTCCCATCTGTTCCTGGCCGTCATGGCCGTGATCTGGCTGATCCCGATCGTGTGGGTCTTCGCGGAAAGCTTCAACAAGAACACCGCGCCGTACACCAAGACGTTCTTCCCGACCGAGTTCTCGCTCGACAACTACATCGGCCTGTTCACGGACAAGACCGTGCTCGACTTCCCGAAGATGTTCATGAACACGCTCATCGTGGCGTGCTTCGTGTGCGTCATCTCCGTGGTGTTCGTGCTGGCCGTGGCCTACTGCATGAGCCGCCTGCGCTTCCGCACCCGCAAGACCTTCATGAACGTGGTGCTGATCCTGGGCATGTTCCCCGGCATCATGGCCGTCTCCGCCATCTACTTCATCCTCAAGGCCGTGGGCCTGACCAGCGAGGGACTGACCACCATCGCCCTGATCCTGGTCTACTCGGCCGGCTCCGGCGCGGGCTTCTACGTGATGAAGGGCTACATGGACACCATTCCGACCTCGCTGGACGAGGCCGCGATGCTCGACGGCTGCACCCGCCTGCAGGTGTTCTACAAGATCATCATCCCGATCTGCAAGCCCATGATCGTCTACCAGGCCATCATCGGCTTCCTGACTCCGTGGCTCGACTTCGTGATGGCCAAGGTGATCTGCCGCACGCAGTCCAACTACACGGTGGCCCTGGGCCTGTGGCTCATGCTGCAGAAGGAGTACATCCAGAACTGGTACGCGCGCTTCGCCGCCGCGGCCGTGGTGATCTCCATCCCGATCGCCATCCTCTTCATCGTCATGCAGCGCTTCTACCAGGAGTCGATGTCTGGATCGGTTAAGGGCTGAGGCCATCAAGGAAGCCCGGTGGGCTTCCGGCTGGCCTCAGCCTGAGCGAGGCGGTAGCCGAGCGAAGGTCGGATTGAGCCCGGCCGCAGGCCGGTCCGTAATTGCAGGGGCCGAAGGCGAGCCGTTAAGCGGACAGCCCGGTGGACTTCCCATAGCGTCACCCCGAGCGAGCCCGTAATTGCAGGGGCCGAAGGCGACTTCTTTCTCGGCTCCCCTTGTCAGGGGAGCTGTCAGCGGAGCTGACTGAGGGGTAGTCTCCTCGTCCGAAAGTCATTGCCGTCAAAGACCGCTGCCATAGCACCGCATACATAACCATGGCTCCCGCCACCTGACCGGGAGCCATTCTCATATACCCAAAGGAAAGGAGCTTCCCGTGCCGCAACCCGCTTCACTGGCCGTGGCCGACTGGACCCCCGCCGAGACCGCCCTGCCATGCCCCGATTACCCGGTGTACAAGGACGATGATCTCGGTGCGTTCCCGGACTCCAAAGGCACCACGTTCCGCGTTTGGGCCCCCACGGCCAGCGGCGTCACGTTGCGGCTGTTCAAGACCGGATCCCCGAACGAGGAGGCCGTGGCCGACGATGCCGAATCCGTGGTGGCGGCGGGGATGGAAACGCCTCCCTCCGTCAATCCCGCCGCCTTCCCCTTCGAGACCTACGAGCTCGCCCCCGGCGCGGACGGCACCTGGCTCGTTCGTTGCGACGGCATCGGCCATGGCGTCTACTACGACTACATCGTGCGCTTCCCGGATGGCACCGAGCATCGCACCGCCGACCCGTGGGCCCGTGCCGCCGGTGTGAACGGCCGCCGCAGCATGGTCGTGGACCTCTCCCGCACGGATCCGGACGGTTGGGACCAGGACCGCCGCCCGCACATCCCTAGCCGCGACCTGGTCATCTGGGAGACCCACATCGGCGACTTCAGCAACGACCCGCACAGCGGCGTGCCGTTCGAGCACCGCGGCACCTACCTCGCGTTCACCTACGACGGCACGAGCGTGGACGGCGACGGCGAATTCCCCACCTGCGTGGCCTACCTCAAGCGTCTCGGCGTCACCGCCGTGCAGCTCATGCCGTTCTACGACTACGGATCCATCGACGAATCCCTCGCGCGCGACGATCCTCGTCACGGCTTCAACTGGGGGTACGACCCGCTCAACTACAACGTCCCCGAAGGTTCGTACAGCACCGATCCATTCGACGGCGAGGTGCGCATCCGCGAATGCAAGCGGATGATCCAGGCCCTGCACAAGGCCGGCATCAAGGTGATCATGGACGTGGTCTACAACCATATGTTCTCCACTGACAACTGGTTCGAACGCATGATCCCCGGCTACGCGCTGCGCCGCCGCGAGGACGGCAGCTTCGCCGACGGTTCGGCCTGCACGAACGACGTGGCCACCGAGCATCCGATGATGCGCAAGTACATCGTGGATTCCGTGACCTACTGGGCGCGCGAATACCACATCGACGGCTTCCGCTTCGACCTCATGGGCCTGATCGACGTGGACACCATGAACGCCGTCCGCTCCGCGCTCGACCAGCTGCCGGGCGGCGCGTCCATCCTGATGCACGGCGAGCCCTGGGCCGCCCGCGAGACCGCGCTCGTCAAGGGCACGATCCTGGCGGACAAGCGCGGCATGCCGTACCTGAGCCCGCGCATCGGCATGTTCTGCGACTCCACACGCGACGCGGTTCGCGGCCATGTGTTCTACCAGAAGGTGCCCGGCTACCTGACCGGCGCGGCCGCCGATTACGCCGACGACATCCGTCATGCCGAGGACGGCTGGCGCGGCACCCTGAGCGGCACCGCGGCCGTCGGCCAGCTCATCCAGTACGTGTCCGCGCACGATGACCTGACCCTGTGGGACAAGCTGTGCGCCACCATGCGCCCGATTCCCACCGAGGTCGATTACGCGGCCGAAGGCGAGCGTTGCGAGGACCTCATGCAGTCCAACCGGCTGGCTGCCGGCGTCGTGTTCACCGCGGCCGGCGTGCCGTTCCTGCTGGGCGGCGAGGAATTCGCCCGCACCAAGCACGGCGTCTCCGATTCGTTCCGCAGTCCCGTGGCCCTGAACCAGCTCGACTGGTGCCGCGCGCAGCGGTTGAGCGGTCTGGTGGACCATTACGCGGCGCTGATCCGTCTGCGGCGCGGCAATCCCGCGTACTTCGGCGGTGCGCGCATGATCGTGCCGCGCGAGGACGAGGTGGTGGTGTTCCGCGTGGGTGACGACTGCGTGGCCATCAATCCCGCCGACGAGCCGCGCTCGCAAGCCACGGTCCAGCTGGAAATGCCCGGCCCATACGACGAGGTCTCGAAGATCGCGCCCAACGACTGGCGATGCATCTACTGCTCCGAGCCCGGCGTCGCCGTCCCCGAGGCCGAGAACCGTCAGCTTCCCCTCCCGCCCCGCACCTTCACCGTCTGGCGTCGCTCGCGTTAGTCCTGGCCTCGATTCTCCTCCTCCGCTGAGTCGCCGCACATCTCCTGGCTCCCCTCTCTGAGGGGAGCTGTCGAGCATAGCGAGACTGAGGGGAGCCAAACAACGGTCACAACCCCATCCTTTGAAAAGAGGCCCCCATGCCCACCTATTCCGCCGTATTCTTCGACCTGTACGGCACATTGGTCGACATCCGTACGGACGAATCGTCGGAGATCGCATGGTCGGCCTTGTGCGATGCCCTGGCCATCGAGTGCGGTGCGCTGTACCCCTCCAACGACGCCCTGCGTGAGCGATTCGAGGCGCTCGCCGACCCGATTCGGGCCGCGGCGGCGGAGAAACACGGCGAATGGGCCGAGCCCGATCTGTTGCCGGTATACCAAGAGCTGACGGTGCGACCGACATCGCATCAGACCGGCGGCGCGACCGCAGCCGGCCGGGAGACCGCCGGAAAGAACGGTGAACCCGGAAACCCTGCGGAGACGGAAGTCGCCCGCCGTCTCGCCTGGACGTTCCGACGCGCCAGCACCAGCCTGCTGCACCTCTATCCGGGTGCATTGCAGCTGCTGGCCCGATTGCAGGCCGCGGGATTGCGCGTGGTACTCGTCAGCAACGCGCAATCCTGCTACACCCGCCCCGAAATGGAATTGCTGGAGCTTGCCGGCGCGTTCAATCGCATCGTCATCTCCAGCGAGGAGGGCGTGCGCAAGCCCTCGCCGGAGATCTTCAACCGCGCGCTGGCCCGTGAGGGATTGCGACCGGATCAGGTGGTCATGGTCGGCAACGATTCCGTTTCGGACATCGCCGGTGCCCGTGCGGCCGGCATCGACGGCATCTACCTGCGCACCGCCATCTCCCCGCCGGACGACCCGGCCGTCTGCCCCGAAGCCGTACTCTCCCTGACCGGCCCCGATTATGCTGGAATCACACGATTCCTCGGCGTACAGTAAACGATTTACGTTGGCTCCCCTCTCTGAGGGGAGCTGGCTCGCGAAGCGAGACTGAGGGGAGCAGACGCCGAGCGCACAAAGGAGCATCCATGAACGAGATCGAAATGGCCCGTCAACGCAAAGCGGCCGAAGCTGGAGCCGGTCGCCGTCATAAGGGCCTGTCCGTGTTCCGACTCAAGGTGATCGGCGCGGTCTTCATGGCGCTTTCCGTGGCCTCCACCACGCTCGTGCCCACGCTGTTCGGTCCGTTGAACGCGGACAACATGACCGGCCTGACCGTCGCCGTGATCTGCGAGATCGCCTCGTGGTGCGCCGTGCCCATTTACGCCTGGCTGCTCTTCGACGGCTGGAAGCACACGGGCAACCGGGTTCGGTATGGGATCGAACTGTTCATCGTGGCGAGCCTCGCCGGCTTCCCGTACGACAAGATCATGACCGGACATTGGTTCGACGCGCGCACGCACAACCCGGTGTGGGGATTGTTCTTCGCATACGTGGTGCTTGTCTGCATCGATTGGATTCGGCGCACATATTCGGGCGCTCCGCGCTGGCTGCTCGCCATAGCAGTGATCATCGCCGGCGTGCTGTGGAACCTCATCATGCGCGTCGGCGTGAGCCAGCGCGTGATGTACACGGGCGCGCTCGCCCTCGCCTTCGTGCTGATCTTCTACTTCCTCAACAACCGCGAGAACACGATGATGTTCACCGCCGGTCTGCTGGGTGCGGTCATGTGCATCACCCCGGCCGTCGGCGTGGCCTTCCTCCACTACCGCAACGGCGAACTCGGCTACCGGCATTCCTGGACCAAGTGGGTCTTCTACGCCCTCTACCCGGTCATGCTCCTCATCGGGGCCCTGCTGTAGCGCGATTCGCCCGCATGACTTGACGGTCAGACAACAGGAAAACGGCCTGCGAACCATGTAAGTCACATTGGTCGCAGGCCGTTTCCGTGTCTTCGCGAGGGCAGCCTCTTACTCCACGTCGCCGAAGGGCATATCGGTGCCACGCGGCACGAGCTGCGCTTCCACCACCTCATGCGGCGTATCGAGCTCCTTGCCGTCGATGAGCTTCAGCGCCTTGGTGGCCGCGGTCCGACCCATCGCATACGGATCCTGACGCATCGTGGTCAGGTTGATGGTGTCCGCGTACGGGCTGTCGTCGAAGCCCACGATCGAATAGTCGCGCGGCGTGCGATGCCCGTAGCGCTCCAGCTTGAGCACCAGCGGAATCGCCATCATATCCATCTGGCAGCAGATCGCGTCCGGGAATTCGTCCAGCGCGAGCAGTGCGGACAGCGCCGAATCGGCGAACGCCGGGCCGCGCGGCACGGACAGCACCTGCCAGTTGAGCTCGTGCTTGTGCTCGCCGTCCTGGCAGGCACGGATGAAACCGCGTGCACGGGCGTCGATGGAGGAATTCAGCAACGCCGCCTCCGAGCACGGGTACACGATGTGCTTGTGCCCCAGATTGATGAGGTGCTGGGTTGCCGTGTACATGCCGCGCTCGTCGTCGATGCTGACGGTGGCGTCGAAGCCGTCCACGGAAGGCGTGTTGATGCCGATGATCGGCACGTGGAGGCGCTTGAGCTGCTCCGTCTCGTGCGGATCGATGGCGAACGACGCCACGAACACGGCATCCACGTTGCGACGGATGGGCAGATCGGTGAAGAACTCATGGCGGTTCTGCTCGGTGTCGATATGCTGGAACAGCGAGATGTCGTATCCGGCCGGATGCATCATCGACTCGATGCCGGCGAACGTCTGCGTGTTGAACCAGCTGGTGATCTCCTCGTTCATCAGCAGCGCCACACGGTTGGTGCGGCCGGACTTCAGCGCCGTGGCCGAACGGGAGATGTTGAAGTCGAGCTTGTCCGCGATGTCCAGCACCTTGCGGCGGGTCTTGTCCGAGACGAGATCCGGGCGGGTGAACGCGCGGGACACCGTGGAGATGGAAACACCGGCGGCCTTGGCCACCTCGTAGATGTCTGCCTTACCCATATGACTCTCCCTTTCACGCAGCGCGCGGACATCGTCCCGAGATGCCGAACTGTCGCGATGATACGTCGTTGTAATGTCAACTATCGCCATCATACACTGCAAACGTTAGCGAAACAACGAGCCACACGTGGTTTTAATCATGATATTCTTTGCGTAAAGACTAAGGTGCGAACGTATGCGGTAAGACTTGCTGCATGGCAGTGCCGCTTGATGAGACGCAAACGCTCGATGGAGAGTGGGGGAGACCGATGACGATAAGGATCGCGGTACGACGGTTCGTAGGTCCGCTGCGCAGGGTGATGGCGTCCGCCGTCTCGGCGATCGTGGCGCTCGTGATGACGATGGTGGCGTTGCCCGTCCTGCCGTCCGGCCCGGTACGGTCCGCCCGTGCCGCCGAACCGCAGAGCGATGTCATCGTCATCGCCTTCCAGACCAACTGGAACTCCGTTGCCCGCGAATGCACCGAAGCCTACGGCCCGGAAGGCGTGGGATACGTGCAGGTCTCCCCGCCGCAGGAGACCATCGCCGGCGCGCAATGGTGGACCTCCTACCAGCCGGTCAGTTACAAGCTCGATTCCAAGCTCGGCACCGAGGCCGAATTCAAGGCCATGATCAAGGAATGCAAGGCGGCGGGCGTGCGCGTCATCGCGGACGCGGTCATCAACCATATGGCCGGTGCCGACCGATCCGGCACGGGCGTGGCCGGCAGCGCCTTTGACAACGCTGGCAGCTTCCCTGCGGTGCCGTACACCCCCGCCAACTTCCACGACTGTACTGCGAACGTAAGCAACTACAACGATGCCGACAACGTGCAGAACTGCCGGCTGAGCGGACTGCAGGACCTCGACACCGGTCAGGAATACGTGCGGGACAAACTCGCCGACTACATGGCCAAGCTGCTGGACATGGGCGTGGCGGGCTTCCGCGTGGACGCCGTCAAGCACATCGCCGCCAAGGATGTGGAGGCCATCAAGGCCAAGCTCGCCGAGAAGACGGGCCGGAATGCGGACGACATCCTCTTCGAGCAGGAGGTCATCGGCAGCGCGTCGGAGGCCGCGGAGATCCAGCCGTCCAACTACCTGAGCGCCGGCAAGGTTTCCGAATTCAACGTCAACGCGCGGCTCAAGCAGGCCTTTGACGGCGACATCAACTCCGCCAGCTTCGGACTGGCCCGCATCGGCGCCAGCGCAAGCTGGGTGCCGTCCGACAAGGCCGCCGTATGGGTCACGAACTGGGATACCGAACGCAACGGCAGCGCCCTGACCTACAAGGACGGCGCGAAATACCTGCTGGCCAACGCCTTCCTGCTGGCATACGGATACGGCCAGCCGCACGTCTATTCCGGCTACTACTTCGGATCCAACGACGACGGCGCGCCCGGCGCCACCGCCGACTCGGTGCCGGATATGACCTGTCCTACGGACGGCGCCGAAAGCGCCGGCACCTGGCAGTGCGCGCAGCGCTGGACCGCCATCCGGGGCATGATCGGCTTCCACAACGCCGTGGTCGGCACCAAGGTCACGGATTGGAAGGAGTACGGCGAGAACGTGGTCGGCTTCGGTCGCGGCGCTGCTGCCGGCGACGCTGGTGACTCTGGCACCGCTTCTGGTTCCGGGGCGTCTGCCGGCGACGCCGATGGTGCGGCCGACGACATGACCGCGGCTGGCGAGGCCGGTGCCGGCGTGGGCTATCTGGCGATCAACAACAGCGACAAGACCGTCACGCAGACGTTCTCCACTTCGATGCCGGCCGGCGTGTACTGCAACGTGTACGCCGCCGGCGATTGCTCCGCCGCCGTTTCCGTCAAATCTGACGGCACCTTCGAGGCCACGCTGCCGGCCGGTTCCGCCATCGCGATCCATGTGGGCGCCACGCGCGGCGCGTGGTCCGGCACGCAACGCTCCGACCCGACCGATCCGGATTGGTTCGTCGCCAGCGCCGCCGAGATGACGGACGCCCAGCCCGCGGACCATGCGGACGCCGTCATGGACGAGGAGACGGCCGAAACCATCGACGAAACCAGCCGTTCCGCGGGCCTTTCGGTTCTCGTCCTGGCCGCCGCCATGCTCCTCCTCACCGCCCTCGCCCGCCTGCGCAAAGGCCCCTCCAAAACCTGAGTGCCATGGAGTATATGGCTCCCCTCTCTGAGGGGAGCTGTCGAGCATAGCGAGACTGAGGGGAGTCCCATAAAACCTGAGTGCAACACGCTCAACTTTTTGTGACGAATTTGGGAATAGAACTTGCCGTTCGGAAGTTGAGTGGTGTAGGCTCAAGTTTTGGAAGGTCCAAGAGACGACCGGTTCGGAACTTGGGCGAGAAACGTACGAACGAATAATCAAGAACAAAAGGAGCACACATTATGGCACGTGCAGTTGGTATCGATCTGGGTACTACGAATTCCTGCATCGCAACGCTGGAAGGCGGCGAGCCCACCGTTATCGTGAACGCTGAGGGCGCCCGCACCACGCCGTCCGTGGTCGCGTTCTCCAAGTCCGGCGAGATCCTCGTCGGCGAAGTGGCCAAGCGTCAGGCCGTCACCAACGTTGACCGCACCATTTCTTCTGTCAAGCGTCACATGGGCACCGACTGGACCGTCGAGATCGACGGCAAGAAGTGGACCCCGCAGGAGATCTCCGCGCAGATCCTGATGAAGCTGAAGCGCGACGCTGAGGCTTACCTCGGCGAGCCGGTCACCGACGCCGTGATCACCTGCCCGGCATACTTCAACGATGCTCAGCGTCAGGCCACCAAGGACGCCGGCAAGATCGCAGGTCTGAACGTCCTGCGTATCATCAACGAGCCGACCGCGGCCGCTCTGGCCTACGGCCTTGAGAAGGGCAAGGAAGACGAGCGCATCCTGGTCTTCGACCTCGGCGGCGGCACCTTCGATGTCTCCCTGCTGGAGATCGGCAAGGATGACGACGGCTTCTCCACCATTCAGGTGCAGGCCACGAACGGTGATAACCACCTGGGCGGCGACGATTGGGATCAGAAGATCATCGATTGGCTGGTCTCCGAGGTCAAGAACAAGTACGGCGTCGACCTGAGCAAGGACAAGATCGCCCTGCAGCGTCTGAAGGAAGCCGCCGAGCAGGCGAAGAAGGAGCTCTCCTCCTCCACCTCCACCAGCATCTCCATGCAGTACCTGGCCATGACCCCCGACGGCACCCCGGTGCACCTGGATGAGACCCTGACCCGTGCGCACTTCGAGGAAATGACCTCCGACCTGCTTGGCCGTTGCCGCACCCCGTTCAACAACGTGCTGCACGATGCCGGCATCTCCGTGTCCGACATCGACCACGTGGTGCTCGTCGGCGGTTCCACCCGTATGCCGGCCGTCAAGGAGCTCGTCAAGGAGCTCACCGGCGGCAAGGAAGCGAACCAGTCCGTGAACCCGGATGAGGTCGTGGCCGTCGGCGCCGCCGTGCAGTCCGGCGTCATCAAGGGCGACCGCAAGGACGTCCTGCTCATCGACGTGACCCCGCTGTCCCTCGGCATCGAGACCAAGGGCGGCATCATGACCAAGCTCATCGACCGCAACACCGCCATCCCGACCAAGCGTTCCGAGGTCTTCTCCACCGCTGAGGACAACCAGCCGTCCGTGCTGATCCAGGTCTACCAGGGTGAGCGTGAGTTCGCCCGCGACAACAAGCCGCTGGGCACCTTCGAGCTGACCGGCATCGCTCCGGCCCCGCGTGGCGTCCCGCAGATCGAGGTCACCTTCGACATCGACGCCAACGGCATCGTGCACGTGTCCGCCAAGGACAAGGGCACCGGCAAGGAGCAGTCCATGACCATCACCGGTGGTTCCGGCCTGCCGAAGGACGAGATCGACCGCATGGTCAAGGAAGCCGAGGCTCACGAGGCCGAGGACAAGAAGCGCAAGGAGGACGCCGAGACCCGTAACCAGGCCGAGGCCTTCGCCTACAGCACCGAGAAGCTCGTCAACGACAACAAGGACAAGCTCTCCGACGACATCGTCAAGGAAGTCACCGAGAAGGTCAACGCCCTCAAGGAATCCCTGAAGGGCGAGGACACCGAGAAGGTCAAGACCGCTCAGACCGAGCTGATGACCGCCGCCCAGAAGATCGGCCAGGTCCTCTACGCTCAGCAGGGCGCCGAGGGTGCCGCGGCCGGTGCCGCCGGCGCCGGTGCGTCCGCCGGTTCCGCCTCCTCTTCCTCCGACGATGACACCGTCGAGGCCGAGGTCGTGGATGACGACGACAACAAGGACAACAAGTGATGTCCGACTTCAATAAGGACGACTACCTGAACGACCTGCCGGACGCGGACGATTTGGCTGCTGCCAAGTCCTCCACGGCCGGCACGGCCGCCTCTGAGGGCGGTTCCCAGCCTGAGACTGCAAATACCTCGGCTCCCTCTGACGAGGGAGCTGGCGCGGCCACTGCCGCGACTGAGGGAGAGAAGCCGGCGAATGCCGGAAAGGACAACGACTCGGCGAAGTCTGAGTCCGACTCCTCCTCTTCCTCCGACGACGACACCCTCACCCCGCTCGGCAAGGCCAAGAAGGAGGCCGCCGACTACCTTGAGGCCCTGCAGCGCGAACGCGCGGAGTTCATCAACTACCGCAACCGCGCTACCCGCGAGCAGGAGCGCTTCCGCCAGCACGGCATCATCGACGTGCTGACCGCGCTGCTGCCGGCCCTCGATGACATCGACCGCATCCGCGAGCACAGCGAGATGGACGATTCGTTCAAGGCCGTGGCCGCCAAGATCGACAAGGCCTTCGAGAAGTTCGGCGTCGAGAAGTTCGGCGAGAAGGGCGAGACCTTCGACCCCACCAAGCACGACGCGATTCTGCACAAGCCGGATCCGAACGCCGACAAGGAAACGGTCGATACCGTGGTCGAAGCCGGCTACCGCATCGGCGACCGCGTGATCCGCGCCGCCCGAGTGGTAGTAGCCTCCCCCCAAAACTAAATCCCTCCCCCAAAAGAGGACCTTCCGAAATCCGTTCACTTATTGAACGTAACGATTTTCGGACTTACATGCAGTGAACGCAGACGTAAGTTAATGGCTAAACGGAGCGTGAGGCGATGGCATGTGTTGCATGACCGTAGGCTTGGCCGAACGGCCTTGAGTGTGTCAGGCAACACATGCCATCGCCTCACGCGCACCCCACGACTTACTTAATCAAAACAGACTTAAGAAAGGAGACATGAATGGCTGAGAACGAATGGCTCAGCAAGGATTTCTACAAGGTCCTTGGTGTCTCCAAGGACGCCTCCGACGACGACATCAAAAAGGCGTACCGCAAGCTCGCCCGCAAGTACCATCCGGACGTCAACAAGACCAAGGAGGCCGAGGAGAAGTTCAAGGACATCTCCGAAGCTTATGACGTGCTGAGCAAGAAGGAAGATCGCCAGAAGTATGACGCGATCCGCCAGTTCGGCATGGGCGGCGCACGCTTCGCCGGCGGTTCCGGTTCCGGCGGCTTTGATGCCTCCGGTTTCTCCGACATTTTCGGCTCCATGTTCGGCGCGGGTTCCGGCATGGGCGGCAACGGTTCGCGTATCCGCTTCTCCACGTCCGGCGCCGGCGGCAACCCCAACCTCAACGACATCTTCTCGATGTTCGGTGGCGCCGCGGGCCAGGGTGCCCAGTACGGCAACGCCGGCGGCTACGGCTACGAGGAGGCCCCGCGCCCGGAGAACGGCGAGGACCGCAACTCCAAGATCGCGCTGACCCTGCGTCAGGCCATCAAGGGCGCCACTGTGTCCCTGTCCGTGGACGGCAAGAAGTTCAAGGCCCACGTGCCCGCGGGCGTGCGCGACGGTCAGAAGATCAAGCTCGCCGGCAAGGGCAAGCCCGGTCTCAACGGCGGCAAGGCCGGCGATCTGTACCTGCACGTCACCGTCAAGCCGGATGACACGTTCTCGATGCGCGGTTCGGACATCGTCATGGACCTGCCCGTCACCGTTGGCGAGGCCGTGGCCGGCGGCAAAGTCGAGGCCAAGGACATCGACGGCAACCCCGTCACCTTCAAGGTGCCGGCCGGCTCCAGCTCCGGCACGGAGCTCAAACTTGCAGGCTTGGGTGTTCAGCGCGGCAACCAGTCCGGCGACCTCATCGGCCGCGTGCAGATCATGGTCCCCGCCAAGCCGGGCCTCATGCTCAAGCACGCCGCCAAGGAATTCGACGAGAAGGCCGGCGACTACCTCGCCCGCTGATCCCGCCCGGGCTCTTTCTCATCATCGAACAGCGGTTTCGGCTCCCCTGAAGCGGCTGTGAGCGTGTTGATGGATTACGACCCGTTTGCACATTGGCTCCCCTCTTTGAGGTGAGCTGGCCGCCGTAGGCGGACTGAGGGGAGTCCCTATGCAAAACCGCGTATTCAACGCCTAATTCAAGGAGGCACATCATGGCGCGAACAGCCAATCAGATGCGGCAGCTCTACGCCATGTGCGCCACCGCGCTCGTCATGGGCCGCGCCGACCTGGACGGTGCGGATGAGGTCGGTTTCGACATCGAACTGCCCATCTTCACCGTCGGTCAGGCGGCCGAACTGGCGGGCATCCACCCCCAGACCCTCCGTCAATACGACCGGTTGGGTCTGGTTCGTCCCCAGCGCACGGATGGCGGCGCCCGCCGCTACTGCCTGCGCGACATCGCCCGCCTGACCCGCGCCCAGCGCCTGAGCCAGGACGAGGGCATCAATCTTTCCGGCATCGCCCGCATCCTGTCGCTCGAAGAGGAGAACCGCCAGCTGCGCCGCGAGGTCAAGCGCATGCAGTCCGCCAATGAGGACAGCGTCTTCGCCGCCGGCCGTGACGGCAACATCGTGGAGGTCCAGCGTTCCAATCGCGCCCGTCTGTGGCGCAATGCCATCCGCCGCGAAACCCGCGAACTCCCCGGTCGCCCCGCACCTGCCGCGGCGGGCTACGGCCAGAACGCCGCCGACTCGCGTTCCGCCGTCGCCTCTCCTTATACCGACGATTCCAAGTCCATGGTCCTATGGGGCTGGTGATGCTCGCGGCATCGCCGAACACCCCTGTATCCCCTGATGCACGGTCGCACAGTGTGGTCAAAATCCCGCGGTGTGGTGGTCCCGCCATGGCGTAACGGCTAGGAATGGCTGTATTCCGCCCTTTTCCGTAACCACATCGTGCGCGGCACACCACACTGTGCGGGAATCACCACACCGTAGGCGCGTTGAACTTCTCCAACTGTCGTATCCGGTTGGTGCAATGGAGCATAGGGAGACGCAACGTGACGAAATGGATGTATGAACGGAGGTAGGCATGCTGCTCAAGGCTGTGTTCTGGGATCTGGACGGTACGCTCATCGATTCCGAGCCGCTCTGGCATGACGGTGAGATTGAAATCGCGCACGCCAATGGTGGCGACTGGAACGAGGAACTCGGCTGGTCCGTCTCGGGCACCCCGGTGCCGAACGTGGCCCGGCACATGATTGATCGTGGCTGCACGCTGAGCGTCGAGGAGATCGACGTGCAACTCAAGGATTACGTGTTCAACGCGGAAGTCGAGCGCCTGCCGTGGATTCCCGGCGTGCGGGACGTACTGCGTTCACTCAAGGACGCCGGCATTCCGTGCATGCTGGTCACCACCTCGCCCCGCCGCATGGCAGAGAACATCATGAAGCAGGCGGACGGCCTCCTCTCCGGATACATCTGCGGCGACGACCCGTACGACCACAAGCCCAGCCCCGCGCCGTATCTGGCCGCCGCGGCCAAACTCGGCATCGCGCCCGAGGACATGGCCAAGTGCGTGGTCATGGAGGACTCCTCGGTGGGTCTCAAGGCGGGTGCCGCGTCCGGTGCCACGCTGATCGCGCAGACCGGCTGGATCCGCACCGACACTTCCGGTCTCGGCCAGTTCGTCTCCATCGATTCCTACGAAGGCATCGATGCCGCCGCCCTCGACGCTTTCGTGCGCCAGCGCCTGGCGCAGTCGGCCGAATAACCTCGCACGGCGGCGACCGGTAACGGCAGCTGGTAACAGCAGCCGGTCGGGGATCATCGGCGCATTGTGCAGATTCCTATGAGCCTGTCGGTTTCCGTTCAGGCTTGTATAAGCCCCGCTGGTAGGGTAGTGGACGGCTTGATACGTGCGTTTCGCGCGCCGCCGTCCGCCGCGAATCCCGGCGAGAGCGGGGCCTGCGACGCATGACCAACTTCGACTCATAGGAATTCCAGGAATCACATGGGCTTTATCAATTTCATCCTCGAACTGCTGAAGGATCCGCGCGCCGCGATCGCCGGTTGGATCGCCATGGGCGTGGCGCCGACCCTCGGCTTCATCTTCCTCATCGTCTTCATCGAGACCGGCGTGGTGTTCTTCCCGTTCCTGCCCGGTGACTCGCTGCTGTTCGCTGCCGGCGTGTTCGCCGCTCCGGACGCCGCCACCGGCAAGGCCGCCCTGCCGCTGCTCTACCTGCTGCCGGTGGTGTGGTGCGCGCCGATCATCGGCGACCAGTGCAACTACTTCATCGGCCACTTCTTCGGCCGCCGCATCATCCAGTCCGGCAAGGTCAAGGCCATGACCCCCGAGCGCATCGCCAAAACCGAAGGCATGATCGAGAAGTGGGGTCCGCTTGCCGTGTTCCTGGGCCGGTTCTTCCCGTTCATCCGCACATTCATGCCGTTCATCTCCGGCATCTCCGGCATGCGGTGGAGCCGATTTACGCCGTTCTCGGTGCTCGGCGGCCTCACTTGGTCCACGCTGTTCACGCTGCTGGGCTACTTCTTCGGCAACATTCCGGCCGTGCAGGATCACTTCGAGCTGGTGATCGTGCTCATCCTGCTGGTCTCGCTCGCCCCGACCATCATCGGCCTGTTCAAGGCCAAGTTCGGCAAGAAGAAGCCGGAGCCGGTGACCGATTCCCAGCTCGACGTGATGGAGTCCGGCATCGAGCACCTCGATAAGTAAGCCTCCAAATTCCCGCCATAGCGGCCATGCCTCGCGCATGGCCGTTTTTGTTTAACAGAGCTTTTTTGTTTTCTGACTTATCCACATGCGTGGTGTGCGACATGCCGGACTGTGGATAAGTCCCCGAGCCGGAGCCACACGACTGCGCCCGAGTGGAGCCGACCGGCTCCAAGACGTTTCAATCGGGCCTTATGAACAGCAACACCACACCCCGCGTGGCTCGCAGGATGACCTCGCCCGCGGTGGCTCCTCCGGGCGTTCCCCTGCCCGCGGACGACATGCATTCATCCGCATTTCGCTACTACACCCCTCCGCCCAAGCCCCTGGCCTCATCCGACCGCAAACGGTCCAAAGACGCTCCGCCTGCGGCCCTAGCCACGGATACCATGTTCCACAACATCGTGACGATGACCGCCAGCCACAGTGGCATAGGATTAAGCGTCACCGCATCCATGCTGGCCTGGACCCTGGCCGGCCGCGGTCTGAACTGCGCGCTGGTGGACGCCGATTTCGTAGGCGGATGCTTGGATCTGCTGCTCGGCGTGGAGCGGGAATCCGGTCTCAGATTCAGCCAGATCGATGCTCCATTGGGGCGCATCGAAGGCGCCGCGCTCAACCACGAACTGCTGGTCTGGGAAGACGTGCGCATCCTGCCCTATGATCCCTGGAACGCCCGCCAACCCGAGTGGTGGGAGGTCCAGGCCGCGATACGAGCCTTGGCGGAAGCGAACGACGTGGTCATCGTGGATGCCGGACAGGGAGGCCTGATCGAGACCGTTCCCGACCTACGCCGGGGCGTGCAGGTCGTGGTCGCCGAACTATCCGTCATGGGACTGGCGAGAACCAAATCACACCGGTCCAGACTGGCCTCGTGGGGATGCGACACCCCCACCATCGTCGGCATCGAACCACGCGGGGTGCCGCGAGGCCGGGGCGGCGTCGGCATCGCCGAAGCGGAGGACTACCTCATCGCGACCGTGCTCGGCCCCATCCGCCCGAACGTGGGATTGTGCGGCGACGTATTGGAAGGACTCGGCATCCGCTCGGTGGTCAAGGGCAGCCGCAAGGCCGTGACCATGCTGGCCGACGCGGTGGAGCAGGCCATACGGCCTCCCCGTGCGGTGTCCAAGCCATCCGAAGAGTGGTGACATCATGAGTCGCCAATACAGCACCGTGTTCTTCGGCCTCCTTGACGGGCTGGCCTCGGACCCCCGCATCACGGATCTGGCGGTCACCTGCGACGGCCGGGTCTGGGCGGACCGGGGCAACGGCATGGTGGAGCAGCGGATACCGGTGCCGTTCCGATCCCCGCAGGTGGTCCGTGAATACGCGGTCCAACTCTGCGCGCAACTGGGCCGCCGCCTGGATGACGCCTGCCCCATCGCGGACGCTTCCAGCGTGGACGGCATCCGCGTGCATGCGGTGATCGCCCCGCTGGTACCGCAAGGCGCCTCGATATCCATACGATTCCCCGACCGCACGCGCGCCACGCTTCCGGCCCTGGGACAATCCGGCATGTTCCCCGCGGCATGGCTGCCGCTCCTGACGGGATTGGTGGACAAAGCGGCCACGGTGCTGGTCACCGGCGGCACCGGCGCGGGCAAGACCACGCTGGTCAAGGCCCTGCTGGGCCGGTGCGGTGCGAACGAACGCATCATCACCGTGGAGGAAGTCCGTGAGCTGGGCGATTTCGGCCATGCGAACCATGTCTCCCTGGTGGCGCGCGAAGCGAACGTGGAGGGCATCGGTGCCATCGGCCTGTCCGATCTGACCAAGGCCACGCTGCGTATGAGACCCGACCGCGTGGTGCTCGGCGAATGCCGAGGCGAGGAGATTGTGGATTTGCTGCGCGCCTTCAATTCGGGTCATCACGGCGGTATGACCACGCTGCACGCCGACGGTGTGGAACGAGTGCCGGCGCGCCTCGTCTCCCTGGGACTGCTTGCCGGCGTGGGACCGCAGGCCTTGGCCATGCTCGCGGTCGGCGCGTTCGACGTGGTGCTGCATCTGGAACGAACCGATGGGCGTCGCCGCATTGCGCAGATTGGCGGACTGCGTGCGGCGCGGGACGGGCTGAGCGGTGTGCCGCTGGCGGTCTGGGATGGTTCCGAAGCGCCACGGTATGCGCCCGAATGGGAGCGATTCCGGGCCCGTTGGAGCGGCTGAACCATGTGGTGCGCGGTGCTGGCGGCGCTCGCCGTCATATTGTGGCCGGACCGGCGGGCGCGTGTTTCCGGGCGGTTGCCTGGACGGCGTCCGGCGAACAGCTCCATCCATGCTCCGGGAATGCCCGCAGTGTCCTTTGGCGGTAATGGAACGGACGGCAATGCCATCCGGCCCGGTGCCGGCGGGCAGGGGAGCGGGATGCTCCCGCGGGTCGGCATCGCACAGGTCATCGCCTCGGCCATCGCCCGCATGAAAGGCGGCGGCACGCTACTGGAATCCTTCGAGGAACAGTACGGCCGCCGCTTTGCGGTGCCCAAACTCACCACCACCCGTTTGACGGCGTTGTTCGAGGCGCGGCGATTACCGGACGAATCCTCGACCCAGATGCATCAGGCCGCGTCGGGCGTCGCCGCCGCATCCACGCTCAGCGACGAGCTCGGGTGCCAGGCGGCGCCATGTCTGGAAGCGGTATTGGCGGCATACCGGCAATTGCGGCTGACACAGCATCTGACCGCCCAGGCATTCGCCGTACCCAAAGCCACCATCGGGCTGTTGAGCGTGCTGCCGGCCGCCACGGTGGCATTGGGTGAACTGATGGGCGCGAAATCGCTCGCCTTCCTGCTTGGCTCCTCCCGTGGGTTGGCGTGCCTGGCGTTGGGCGGATGCTGCTATGTGGCCGGCCTGGCATGGGTGCATGCGTTGATGAAGGAGGATCTGACATGACCACATGGCTTGTCGGCGTCGCATCCTGTTGCGCGGCCGGTGCGGCCTGGCTGCGGGTCGGTCGGGCTGACGCCGACGCTGGAAGCCGGCTCCGGAAATACGGTGACGATGGCGTGCGGGATGGGAACGGTGACGAAGCCGGGGCGTCCTGGACCGTGCTGATATTGCGGATGATGCAAGTCGCGCTGCAGCAGGGCGCGTCGATTCCACGCGCTTTGGAAGCGGTGGGGCGGGCCGCGGGCGGCGATTGCGGGATCCGCATGGAACGGGTCGGCGCGGCGCTCAACCGCGGTGCTTCATGGGATGCTGCGTGGAAGGCCGCGGCCGCCGAGGATGATGGACCTAGCCGTCGGCGGGTTTCCGGAGGCCGGTCCGGCGATGTGTTGCCGCTGCTGTGCGCCACTTTGGAATCCTCATGGAAACACGGCGATGCGCCGGGCGTGCGCATCGAAGCCGCCATCGAACAGCTGGACCGCGATGAGCGCTCGCTGATCGAACGCAACGCGGCGCGATTGTCCGTGAAACTGCTTATGCCAACGGGATTGTGCTTCCTGCCGGCCTTCGTGCTGATAGGCGTGATTCCCGCCATCGTTTCGTTCGTCATGTAGCAGTCTGATTCGCTCGTCATTGCCGTGATTACGGGATGGGCTTCCGTTTGGGGCCGGCTGGGTGGAAGCCTCGCGGGATGCGGCGGCGGTTCCGTTGATGATGATGATGATGATGATGATGATGATGATGATGAGCCTTGATTCAAGGCTTCCTCCGCTGACACTGTTTGCGATATCGCCTCGGCCGAACCAGATTTTCCAGTTATCCACAGTCGCGGTGGAGGACACTCCCGACGGTGGATAACCGGGGAAGCTGGAACCACATACCCCGTTTTTCTTCCGATACCTGCTCTCCGGCCGGCACAGTGGAAGCACCCCGTGCCGAATCAGGTGCGGGGGCCACCATCCATACCCACTCGGGAAGGGCATGTCGGCGCCGCGTCTCCTTCCCATCCATATGAAAGGAAAGCCATGAACTCCTCCTTAGCCATTGTTGATGGCCGTTCCGGTCCGTTGGTCCGCGGTAGGGCCAAGCTCACGGAATTACGGGAACGGGCCCACGAACGCCTATGCCTCATGGACGCCAGGATCCGCACCCTGACGGCCGAACCCGAGGAAGGCGCGGCCACGGCCGAGTACGCCGTCGTGCTCATCGCGGCCACGGGCTTCGCGGCACTGCTGGTCACCATCCTGAAGTCGGACGCCATCAAGACGCTGTTGCTGAACATCGTCAAGAAGGCATTGAACATCGGATGACGGCTATGAGATTTTCTGCATTCCGGTGGCGGGCGCGATTGCCGCCGCATCACGCAGCGGGGCCGTCACCGCATGAATGGCGGTCCGGCAAGGGGAACGGCGTCGATGACGGGGCATGCTCATGGGAGAGGGGATCGGCCACGGCCGAGTTCGCCATCGTGCTGCCCAGCGTCGTCGCCATCGCCGGACTGCTGCTGACGTTGGGGCGAGTGGTGTCGGTCTCGATGGACTGTCATGGCGCCGCTTCGGCCGCGGCCCGTGAGTTGGTGGTCTCCGGTCAGGAGTCCTCCGCGCGACGGGTCGCCGCCGATGTGGCCGGCAATGGCGTTTCGATGCGGGCGGAATACGGCGAACGCTCGGTGAGCGTAGTCGTGGAATGCCCGGTGCTGCCCGGCCCGTTGGACGTGACGCCGACCCGCATCACCAGTGACGCCACCGCGGTGCTGCAATGACGTATGCGGCGATGAGTACGCAAAGGAGCGAACAGTGAACCGGACACGATTCGAGGAAGGCTCGGGAACCATGGCCGGTGCCATGCTGGTCATGGCCGTGGGTGTCGTGCTCGCGATCGTGGCCTGTGTGGGCAATCTGATGGTCTGTCAGAGCCGGGCCCGTTCGCTGGCCGATCTGGCCTCGTTCTCCGCCGCATACGCCGCATGGCATGAGGATGACGATGACCCTTGCGCGCTGGCCGTGAATACGGTTTCGGCGAGCGGGGCCATGGCATCCGACTGCACGATACGCGGCGACGACATATGGGTCACCGTCGAGGTGGAGACCAAGGTGCCGTTGATGTTTCATGTGGAACATACGTCACGGGCCGGGCCCGTGGAATGCGCGAGAGGAGCCGGGGAATGAGCTAACGCGATGAACTAACGCGATATATCGGGGGAGGATGTCGGATAAGCCACATGCGCGAGGGGAGCGTCGCTCTGGCGGGCCATGGCCATCATTGGTTAAGGTGAAGGCATGAGTGAACGCAACGAACGCTGCCGGGTTGTGGCCATGGTGGGCAACCCCACTTCGGACAAGGGCCGCGGCGCCAAGGTGGACGCACAGGTGCTGTCCCTGCTTCAGGCCGCCGGCCGGGTGCATGATTTCACGGTGATGGACATCACCGGCACCAGTTTCGACGATTCGCTGAACCAGGCCCGCGAGCGGGCGCATGAATACGACTATCTGGTGGTGGTCGGCGGCGACGGCATGATCGCGCTCGGCGCCAACGCCGTGGGATGCAGCGGCAAGCCGCTGGGCGTGGTGGCCATGGGCTCGGGCAACGATTTCGCGCGCGGACTCAAGCTTCCGGTCAACCGCATCGAGACCGCCGTGGAGGGCATCGTCGGCGCGATCGTGTGCGGTTCGACCATCGACGTGGACATGGGGCGCGTGACCTCGCTGGAAGGCGGACATGCGGTCGATCCGACCACCGGAGCCGAATACGAGTCGGCCGTTGGGCAGGTCGAAACCCGTCCGATCGACCGGTACTATGCGGGCATGCTGTCCTGTGGCATCGATGCGAGCATCAACGACCGGGCGAACCATTCGCGCCTGCCGAACGGTTCCGTGCGTTACTTCGCCGCGGTGCTGGTGGAGCTGACGCGCATGAAACGGTACGGCTACCACGTCAAAGCCACCTTGGCCGACGGCTCGACGGATGAGCGGGACATCGTCTCGCCGTTGCTGACCGTGGCGAACTCGCGCCACATCGGCGGCGGCATCGAAGTCTCGCCGTACTCATGCTTCTCCGACGGGCTGCTGGATCTGGTGTGGATGGATCATGTGCCCAATTTCGGCGAATGCGCGGTGGCCGTCTCGAACGCCTATAACGGCAGGCTGCTCGCCTCGCGGGTGTTCGGATGGGAGCGCGTGCGGGAGATCGAGATCACCAGGGCGGACGAAGGCGACGAGCCCCCGCTGCTCATGGCGGACGGCGAGTACATCGGTCGGTTGCCGGTCCGGGTGGTGGCCGAGGACTGCGCGTTGCGCGTGCTGGTGCCTCCGGCCGTGGCCGCGCAGAGCGTGGACGACCGGCAGCGGGTAACGGACGCCATCGCCAGGGATGGGCGCGATCCGCTGACCGGACGGTTCGAATAATCGTCGGACTTCGGCCCTTGAGCTCAGTCTTGGGTGACGTATCCCTCGATGTGCAGCGTCTGGGCCATGACCTCCTTGATGGTCTGGTCGCTGACGTTCGGATGGGAGCGAATCAGTGAGATGAGACCCACGATCAGCGTGAAGAACGTCTCATGGACGTTGGTGATCGGCAGTCCGTGCAGTTGCTCGAAATCGCGCACGGTGGTCTGGGCGATGTAGTCCGCGATGCGATCGGCGGCCCGGTCGATGAACTTGATGTACAGTTCGGCGTTGCCGTCCTGGATCATGCGGTTCGAGAACGGGCTTTCGTCGGCGATGAGCGCGCGCAGCAGCCGGACGATGTCGTTGATGGCCTTGCTCACGTTGCCGGTCTCGCGGGACTGGTTCCAGCGTTCCAGTTTGGAGAGGATCTCGTCGATGACGTCGTCCAGTACGGCGTCCGCCACGGCGTCCTTGTCCTTGAAGTAGTGGTAGAACAACGAGCGCGTCATGCCGACCTCGCCTGCGATGTCGGACACGGTGATGCGCGAGAAGCCCTTTTCCAGGCAAATGTTGCGGGCGGCCTGCACGATGGCCTCGCGGCGCGCGTCACCACGGGCGGACTGCTTCTCTTCGGGAGCGCTGGTCATGATCCCTCCTGCCTGACAAGGTTATTGACACTATGTTAATACCTGTCCGGGCGGCGATTGTCCGGTGGTTCCGGCAGTTGAGTGGGGTCGGGGAGGCGATGGATGGCGGCCGGACGCGGTCGTACCGGAATGTAGGTGAGGGCAAGGTAGGTTAGTAGCTATGGCACTTGCACTGTATCGTCGCTATCGTCCGGACACCTTCGCGGGTGTGATCGGCCAGGACCAGGTCACGGTCCCGCTGATGCGCGCCCTTGACGAGGGCAAGCTCACGCATGCCTATCTGTTCTCCGGGCCGCGCGGCTGCGGCAAGACCAGTTCGGCGCGTATCCTGGCGCGATGTGTGAACTGCGCCAAGGGTCCCACCTCGCATCCCTGCGGCGAATGCGAGAGCTGCAAGGACCTGGCCACCGGAGGCCCAGGCTCCATCGACGTGGTGGAGATCGACGCCGCCTCGCACAACGGCGTGGACGATGCCCGCGAACTGCGTGAACGCGCCGGATTCGCCCCCGCCCGCGACCGCTACAAGATCTTCATCCTCGACGAGGCCCATATGGTCACGCAGCAGGGCTTCAACGCGCTGCTCAAGATCGTCGAGGAACCGCCCGAGCATGTGATGTTCATCTTCGCCACCACCGAACCGGACAAGGTGATCGGCACCATCCGCTCGCGCACCCACCATTACCCGTTCCGACTGGTGCCGCAGGAAGTCATGGGCCCATATCTGGAGACGATTTGCGAGAAGGAGCATATCAAGGCCGAACCAGGCGTGCTCAAGCTCGCGATGCGCGCCGGCGGTGGTTCGGTACGAGACACCCTGTCCGTGCTCGACCAGTTGATGGTCGGCTCGGTGGACGGCGTCATCACCCATGACGCCGCCGTGGCGCTGCTGGGCTTCACCCCGGAGGCGCTGATCGGCGAGGCCGTGGACGCGGTGATCGACCACAACGGCGAGGCCCTGTACGGCGTGATCCAGAAGGTCGTGGTCGGCGGATTCGACCCACGCCGGTTCGTGGAGGATCTGCTGGCCCGCGTGCGCGACCTGCTGGTGCTCACCTTGGCCGGCGACCGTGCGGAATCCGTGCTTTCGGATACCGCCGAGGCCGAGGACATGGACGATTTGCACCGTCAGGCCAAGGCGCTGGGACTTGGCGCGTTGACCGCCATGGCGGAGATCATCAACACCACGCTGGGGGCCATGACCGGCGCGATTTCCCCGCGTATGCGGTTGGAGCTGCTGGCCGCGCGACTGTTGGCGGGCAGCGAGACAGGCTTCGCCGTTGCCGTGCCGGGCATGGCTGGAGCTGCCGGCACTGGTGCTCCGGGCTCGGCGCAGGGCGGTATTGCCGGAGGTGCCCATGGTGCGGCGGCTGGGACTGCCGGAGGTGCCCATGGTGCGGCGGCTGGGACTGCCGGAGGCGCGGCTTCCGGTGGTTTTGCCGGTGCTTCGCGCGGTGGTTTCGTCGGTTCCTCTCATGGCGGGTTCTCCGGTGCCGAGCGCAATCAGCGGCAAGCGGTTGGTGGCAACGCCTCCGTGTCGCAGCGCAATGCGGGCGGTACTGCGGGCGGTGCGCAGACCGGTGGCTGGTCGGTCGACGGATCCGCCGGGGTTCAGACTGGCAGGAACTCCGGATCCGCAATTGCAGGCGGTGCGCAACAGGCCGCGGCGAACGCCCAGGACGGGACGAACGATGGTTGGGGTGCCCCTGCCGGCAACGCCGGTGCGGCCAGGACCGCGACGGCGGATAGCCGTTCGACGGATGAGAAGTGGGATGCGGCCGTGGCGGGACTGCCCGATGCCGTCCGTGAATATGTGACGCGCGGCAAGGTGCCGACCGTCAGGTTCGGCACCAATCGCAAGGGACTGCCGTGCCTGTCCATGACCTTCGACAAGCCGTTAAGCCAGCACGCTTTCGCGCTCGCCGTGGACACCGACAGCGGCAAGAAGGCCTCGGCCGTGGTGATGGATGCCGTTCGCAAGGAATTCGGTCCTACGGCGGTCATCGCCCCCACCGCGGTGACGGCCAGCGGCGAACGGGCCGAATCCATCAAGCACATGAGCCCAGAACAGCTCGCCAAGGTCAAGCAGCAGATCGCGCTGGCCAAGGCAGGACTGGCCGCATCCAGTCTCGGGGCCGGATTAGGCATGCGTGCCGGCAGCGAGCCGAAGACCCCGAAGCCGGAGTCGCAGCCGAAGGAATCCGACGATATCCACCGAGCCGGAACGGCCTCTGACGCTGCTGGCCAGCCCGGCGTGACCAGCGGATCTTCCACATCCAGTTGGGTGGAGGACGATCCGTGGGCCAAGCCGGTCACCGACGCGGCCGATACCGCAAACAGGACCGCGGTACCGGATTCCGGCAGCCGATCCGGGATGCAGCCGGACGCTTCCGCAATGCCGGCGACCGATGGATTCGCCCCGGCCGAGGCATCTGTCGCGGCACCGCAGCATGAGGAGCACCACAAGAAGCATGTGGCGGTTCCGGACGTCAGCGACGGTGTGGATCCGTGGGCCGTGCCGTCGCAGCCGACCACTCCGAAGACGACCGCCCCGACAGCGGACGACCCATGGGCGGACGGTGCAAGTTCCCGGAACGATGGCTCGTCTGCCTCGTCGGAGGATCCTTGGGCGGGGGCGCAATCCGGCTCCGGCACCGGTGCGGTCACGGCTCCGCAACAGGTCCCTGCCGGGCAGCCGGCTGGAGCCACACAACCCACCCAGTCCAGGGCCAACCCGGCCGCGGCTTCCATGGGTGCAAAGCCCCGGAGCATCGCTAACGGCGAGGATCCGTGGGCGGGCGTGCCGCCGGCGGAGGAGCCGCCGATGGATGACGGTATGGGACCGGACCCGTGGAACCAGCCGCAGAGCAGTGCGCCGGAAAACGACCCGTGGAACCGGCCGGTGGCATCGCCAGGTCGGTCTTCGTCACCTATGCCATCGGAAGCGGATCCTTGGAACCAGCCGGCGGCGCCGAGCCCAGACCAGACCGGACGGACGAGCGGTGCCGGACGCTGGGATCAGCAGCCGAACCAGACCATGCCACCGGTGGGGCAACCGGCGGGACCGTCGGCTGATCCTTGGAACCAACAGGCTCCGTCACAGGCCGGTCCTCAGTCCGGTCCTCAGGTGGCGGCCGAGGACGACGAATACTCGATGAACGACCAGTCGCTGGGCGAGGCCTCGGCCATGAGCCTGGACGACCTGAAGAAGATGTTCGAGGTCAAGAAGGTCGAGGAATACTCGGCCGACGACCCCAAGAACCCGAGGAACATGCAGGCCACCAAGAAGCCCGAGGAGTGACAGTTCCTCTCCGGGGAGGGGAACCAGAAATAGGGCCCATGACCATCATGGTCTGACGGGCCCATCCATGATGACTGCGGCCGTGAGACCGCAACGGAAAGTGAGACATACCCATGGCATTGGCCTATGACGGTGCCGTACAGCGCCTGATCGACGCATTCGGACGACTGCCGGGCATCGGACCCAAGGGTGCGCAACGCATCGCGTTCTACATCCTGTCCGCGCCGGAGGATGAGGCGCGCGACCTCGCCGAAGCCATCGAAGAGGTCAAGGAGAAAGTGCGGTTCTGCGACATCTGCGGCAACGTCTGCGAGTCCAGCCCATGCCCGGTGTGCGCCGATCCGCGCCGAGACCACACGGTGATCTGCGTGGTGGAGGAGCCCAAGGACGTGATGAGCATCGAACGCACCCGCGAATACCGCGGCCTGTACCACGTGCTCGGCGGCGCCATCAACCCCATGGCCAACGTGGGGCCCGCCGACCTGCGCATTCCGGGCCTCATCAAACGGTTGGAAAGCGGCGAGGTCACCGAGGTGATCATGGCGCTCGACCCGAACATCGAAGGCGAAGCCACCACCAGCTATCTGACCCAGCTGCTCAGGCCGGCCGGCGTCAAGGTCACCCGACTGGCAAGCGGCCTGCCGGTGGGTTCCGACCTGGAGTACGCCGACGAGATCACCCTCGGCCGTGCGCTCGCCGGTCGTCGGGAAGCCTGAGCTGGAATCTGAGGTCTCTAGGCCGGGAACCTAGTCGGCGAGCGGGTCGTTCGGCTTGCTGCCGGGCAGACGATGCCACGGCCAGAACGCCGCGTGGCGGATGATGCGGGCGGTCTCGTGGCGGCGGCGCAGCCAGACGACGAACAATCCGACCATCAGTACGCCGGCGGTCACGCCGATGGTGATGTTGCGGGCGTCGAGGATGTCGTTCGGCTCCGGGGCCGGCACCGGAATGGCCACGCGATGGCCGGAGATAAGCAGTCGGTGCGTGTTCACGCCGTACGGCGTGCAGGTCATCAGGGTCACGCGGTCCTCGCCGGGCACGATGCGCAGCTTCGAGGTGTCGTCCGGCAGGATCACCGAGATGCGGTCCACCTTGTAACCCAGCGTCTCGCCCATGACCTCGATGTAGAAGAAGTCGCCCTTCTTCACCTCGTCGAGACGGGTGAACATCATCGCCTCCACCAGACCGCGGTGGCCGGTGATGACCGAATGGGTCGACTTGCCGCCCACCGGCAGGCTCGTGCCGTAGAGGTGGCCGGCACCGGACGCCAGCGCCTCCTCGGACGTGCCGTGGTAGATCGGCAGGTCGATGGACTGCTTGGGCACCTTGATGGTGCCCATCACCTCGTTGCCGGCGTTGAGCAACGACTGGTATTCCGTGTCTTTCTTGGAGGCGGAGTCCTCGCCGCTGGCGCGCGAGCCGCCCTGCGACGTGGCGAACGGGTCCACGGCTTCGCCCAGGACCGGCTGGCCGGACGCGGCGAGTCGCTGGTTATAGGCGCGGGCTGCCTTGAGCGCGTCCTCGGCCTGCGGGTACGGCCAATTCGCCACGTCGCGTGCGCTGGTGGCCGCGGTGGCCGCAAGCTCCCTGCCGGACTGGAACTGCAGGGCCAGCGGGAAGCAGGCCACGGCCGCGGCGGCGATCAGCAACACCAGCGTGATGATGCGCATCACCCAGAGATTGCGTTGCAGGCGTCGGCGTTCGGCGATCAGATCCGTGATGTCGACGGCCTCGTTGAACGACGCGAGCGGGGGAGTCGCGGATGATCGGTCGGCCTGGTCGGTTGCGATCGGTTGCGGTTCGAGGCCGTCCGGCCGTTTATCGCGTGATGGTTCGTGCGATTCGACTGCGGCGTCGGCATTTGATGAGACCGGCTTTTCGGAGCGTCGGGAAGCGGCGTGCTTGCTCGTATGCCGTCCGCTTACAGAAGCCATGGTCGATTCCTCCGTCTCCGATACGCCCCTATGCCGCTGTGCGACACGTTACCCGCGCCGGGAGTCCGGTGCAAATGGCCGGTTGGAGCACAAAAGGAAAGGGCCCGGGTGATGAGTCCGGGCCCTGAGAGAGGAAGAAGAAGGAGAAGAAGAAAGGTTCAATTATGAGGATCTGCGGAAACCCCCTCCGGTTCGCTTTCGTTCGCCGGTAATTGCTATATAACCGTACGAACTTGGGAGGAACGATGCGGGCGGCGCAAAGACCTCTGGCATCATCCTGAAAGTTCACTGAATCCGGTTTGTCGGGTTCGGTGATTCGGCTGACGGGGCAGACGGCGGCGAACCGTCTGGCATCGATTGTGCGGTGGGAGAGTGCAGGTCACGGACGGCGTGACCCGTAAGCGTGGGCCGGACGGTATTGTCCACATGCCGGTGGCGGTCCGCGGGGCGAGGGTGGCGGTCCTTATAATCGTTGCGTTTGCGTAGAATGTTCGGCAAACGTCCCCTAAGAGAAGAACAAAGGACAGCAGTGGCTCTCATCGTGCAGAAGTACGGCGGCTCCTCGGTCGCCGATACCGATTCGATCAAACGTGTGGCCAAGCGCGTTGTGGAAACGGAGAAGAAGGGCAACAAGGTGGCCGTGGTGGTCTCCGCCATGGGCGACACCACCGACGACCTCATCGACCAGGCGCTGAGCATCGACTCCAACCCGCCCGAGCGCGAGATGGACATGCTGATGACCGCCGGTGAGCGCATCTCCATGAGTCTGCTGGCCATGGCCATCCATGCGGAAGGCAGCCGCGCCCACTCCTTCACCGGACAGCAGGCCGGCTTCTTCACCGACGCCCGGTACGGTGCGGCGCACATCAAGTCCGTCAAGCCGGATCGCGTGAAGAACGCGCTGGCCTTGGGGGACATCGCCATCGTGGCCGGCTTCCAGGGCATCAACGCCAAGGGTGACGCCACCACGCTCGGCCGTGGCGGTTCCGACACGTCCGCCGTGGCGCTCGCCGTGGCCCTCGGTGCCGACATCTGCGAGATCTACACCGATGTGGACGGCATCTTCACCGCCGACCCGCGCATCGTACCGGCGGCCCGCCGCATCCCGGTCATCGACTACGACTCCATCCTGGAGATGGCCTCCTGCGGCTCCAAGGTGCTGGCTCTGCGCTGCGTGGAGTACGCCCAGCGGTTCAACATGCCGCTGCATGTGCGTTCGTCCTTCTCCCACCGTCCGGGCACGCTGGTGGTGCCGAACGGCGTGGACCCGCGCACGCTGCCGAACCTCGACTGACGGGGCGGTCCGTCCGCCGGCGCGCGGGCGAATGGCGTCGGTCATCAGAAAAACGTAAGACAATCAAGCAAGACAAGGCAAGACATGACTGAAGAAGAAGCGAAATCCATGGGCGACCTGTTCCCCGACCTCGGCCCTGAGGCCCCGGTGATCTCCGGCATCGCCCACGACCGTTCCGAGGCGCTGGCCACCGTGCGCGGCGTGCCGAACGAGCCGGGCATGGCCGCCAAGGTGTTCACCGAGCTGGCTTCCGCCGGCGTGAACGTGGACATGATCGTGCAGGCCGGCGCGTCCGTGGGCACCGCGGACATCTCCTTCACCGTGCCGGAGGCCGCCGTCAAGCAGGTGCAGGACACCTTGCTCGACAAGCAGGAGGAGCTGGGCTACCACTCCTTCGACATCAACACCAACGTGGGCAAGGTGGCCGTGGTGGGCGTCGGCATGAAGACCCACTCCGGTCTGGCCGCCAAGTTCTTCCGCGCGCTGAGCGACAAGGGCATCAACGTGCTCATGATCTCGACCTCCGAGATCCGTATCGCCGCCCTCGTGCCGCTGGAGCAGCTCAATGAGGCCGTCAAGGCGCTGCACACCGCATACGGGCTGGACGCCACGCAGATCGAGGCCGTGGTGTACGGCGGTACCGGTCGCTGAGTTTTACGCGCATATAGCGATATAGCGCATACAAATATGGCTCCCCTCTCCGAGGGGAGCTGTCAGCGTAGCTGACTGAGGGGAGTTTGCGGTTATTCCGCGGCTCCCCTCAGTCGTCTTCGACGACAGCTCGTCCTGCAATTAAGGACGAACTTCGTTCGCAGTTCGCTGGCTCGACTGTCGTCTCGCACATCGCCTACAAACAGCTCTGCTGTTTGCTTCACGGCGATGTCCTGACGAGGGGAGCCATGAAAGGCTACTTCTTGGTGATGTAGCCGAGGGCCTTGAGCATTTCGGCGCATTCGAGCGCACCGCCGGCGGCGCCGCGCAGGGTGTTGTGGGCCAGACCCACGAACTTCCAATCGAAGATGGAATCCTCGCGCAGACGGCCGATGGAGACGCCCATGCCGCCCTCGTAATCCACATCGAGCTTGACCTGCGGACGATCGTCCTCCGTGAGGTACTGGATGAACTGCTTCGGCGCGTGCGGCAGGCCCAGCTTGGCGGCCTCGGAGGTGTAGTTCACCAGTCGGTCGATGAGCTCCTCCTTGGTGGCCTTCTTGCCGAGGTTCAGGAACACGGTGGCGGTGTGGCCATTGAGCACGGGCACGCGGATGCACTGGGACGTGATCTTCAGCGCGCCGTCGAACGGCACGATCTCGCCCTTGGCGGCGTCCACATGGCCGAACACCTTGAGCGGCTCCTTCTCGCTCTTGGCCTCCTCGCCGGAGATGAACGGGATGATGTTGCCCACCATCTCAGGCCAATCCTTGAAGGTCTTGCCCGCACCGGAAATCGCTTGGTAGGTGCTCACGACCACCTCGCGCGGCTCGAATTCCTTCCACGCGGCCAGGGCCGGGGTATACGCCTGGATGGAGCAGTTGGGCTTGACGGCGATGAAGCCGCGCGTGGTGCCCAGACGCTTGCGCTGGTGCTCGATCACGGCGAAGTGCTCCGGGTTGATCTCCGGCACCACCATCGGCACGTCCGGGGTCCAGCGGTGGGCGCTGTTGTTGGAGACCACCGGGGTCTCGGTCTTGGCGTAACGCTCCTCGATGGCACGGATTTGGTCCTTGGGCATGTTCACGGCGGAGAACATGAAGTCCACGTCCTTGGCCACGTTCTCCACGTCGTCACCGTCGAGCACCGTCATGTGCTTGACGAACTCGGGCATCGGCGTCTCCATCTTCCAACGGTCGCCGACGGCCTCCTCATACGTCTTGCCGGCGCTGTGCGCGGACGCGGCGAGCGTGGTCAGCTCGAACCACGGATGATTCTCCAGCAGCGTGATGAAGCGCTGGCCGACCATGCCGGTGGCGCCCAGAATGCCGACCTTCAACTTTTCGGACATATCAACCCCTTGGGTCAGATGGATGGGTATACACACGTAAATCTCAATCTTACGGAATCGGCCGGGCCGCGGCGTGCGCTCTTCCGCATGATGGCTGGGCCGCGGGCCGCCCGACATGGCGACGCGCTACGCTGGTAGCCATGTCTATCGCATCAGTAGAGGCGCAGAAGCAGCTTGACCGTATCGTGGCCCTCGGATACCCGGATGTGGCGGATATGTCCGCCGCGGCCTTCCGGTCGCTGGCCCGGCCGCTCATCGAGGCTCTGGAAGGGGCCGACCTGGGGTCGAACATCCTGCTGGTGCCCACGCGCGAGCTGGTCTCGCCCGAATCGCTGATTGCGCGAACCTCCATCAACCGCATGGCCGGATTCACCACCATGCCCCCGCGCGACATCGCCAGTTTCCTGCCGCAGGACGGTTTCGAACCGCCGGAGGGGCCGTTCTATCTGGTGGTCGAGCCGCACACCGGCACCTGCTACATCAATCGCGAGCCGGACGTGGCCCGCAAGCTCATCGACTCGGACGAACGTCTGCCGCTCACCCTGGAGGAGGGACTGGCCATCGCCACCCAGCACCCGGAGTGGCTGCTGGAGAAGAACGGCTTCAACCTGCTCGGCTCGCGTTCGGCGGACGGGCGCGTGCCATCCATCTGGATGAGCCAGAACGCGCCACGACTCGGTGCCGTCTGGCCCAACTCGCGCCATACCTGGCTGGGCAACGCCTACTGCATGGCACGCCGCGGCATCAGCCTGTTTCTGTAAGACCGTCGACGATGTTGCATCGACGGTAATACCGGTATTCATGGGACCGTCCTCCGGTCCATTTCGCCGACAGTTCGTCCGATAGGGGAGCCAAGAAGGGTCGGACGCTCCAGAGATTAGACATCAGACGTCTGATGATAGTAGGATAGGGTTGTCTTGGCACCAGCTTTTCAAGGAGGAAACCAGCATGCCATCATTCGTCGTCGGCGCCTATGCGTCGCTGCCTCCAGGGCGCGAAGCCCAGGAGGATTACTACAACCTGTTGGGGAGACAGCCTTGGGTGAGCGGTACCGAACTGCCCTTCCCCGGCGACCTCGCGGAAACCGCCGGCCGCATCTGGCTGGCCGGCATCCTGCCCGCCCATTGGCACGACAACACCATCACCGTCATTCCCGGAACCATGCAGCACGTATGGAAGGACGCGGACTTCGGCCTCGCCAGCCCGGACGAGGACGGGCGTCGGGCCGCACTCGACTTCATGAAGCAGGTGCGCGATGCGCTCGCCGACTTCACGCAGTGGCGCGGCAGCCAGGACGTCCGGTTCGTTGAAATCCATTCGGCTCCCACCGCCAAGGCCAACCGTAACGCCATGGCCGCCTCGTTGGAGGAGCTTGCGCAGTGGGACTGGTCCGGGGCGAAGCTGGTGATCGAGCACTGCGACAAGTACATTGACGGGCAGAAGCCGGAAAAGGGATTCCTGCCCATCGAGGACGAAAACGAACTGTGCGAACAGGCGGGCATCGGACTGACGGTGAACTGGGGCAGGTCCGTGGTGGAAGGCCGTGCCGCTTCCACCGCGATCGAGCATGTAAGCGAGGCCGCGCGGGCCGGCGTGCTCAAGGGCCTCATGTTCTCCGGGGCCGGTCCTGAGGAAACCCAGTACGGATACGGCTGGATCGACGGCCATCTGCCCATGAGCCCGGACGAGCCGACCTCGCTCATGGACGCCGACGCGATTGCGGAGACCGTGCGGGCCACATACGTGCAGGGGGTGCCGCTCGATTATCTGGGTGCCAAGGTGTGCGTGCCCAAGGATGCGACCATCGAAGAGCGGCTCGGCTATCTGGAGCGCATCTACCGGGCGGCCGTGTCATGAGCGGGGGAGTGCAACTCACGTATCTGGCATTCGACATCGGCGGCACCAAAGTCGCCTCGGGGTTTGTGACGCTGCCGGCCTTGGCCGGCGAGACTCCCGTGGTGACGGGCCGCTGCGCGATACCGACCGAAGCCGCACGCGGCGGCGACGACCTTAAGGGTCGTATCGTGGCGCTCGCCGTACGTCAATTGGAATCGGCCGCGGCCGAAGGCATGACGATCGCGGGCATCGGCATCGCGGCGGCGGGCGTGCCGGACAGCGAGACCGGCGTGATCGTCTCCGCCACCGACATCTTGCCCGGCTGGAAAGGCCAGCGTATCTACGATGCCTTCGCCGAAGTGACCGATCTGCCGGTGCGCATGATCGGCGACGTGGGTGCGCATGGGCTTGGCGAAGCCAGCTACGGAGCCGGCCGCGGCAAGGGCGTGGTGCTTTCGATCGGCGTGGGCACCGGCATCGGCGGCGCCATCGTGGCGGACGGCGAGCTGTTCGCCGGCGCGCACGGCGTGGCGGGTCATGCAGGGCACGTACCGAGCGCGCTGGGCCGGGGATTCCTCTGCTCATGCGGTACTTGCGAAGGGCATATCGAACCGGTAGCGTCCGGCACGGGTCTGAAGGACCTGTACAACCGGCGCCGCGAGGAGATGCGCACGGGGAGCGCTGCTGTCGCGGCCGAAGTCGATGGCGACGTTCCCGAGCCGGTGCAGAGCGGTGCGGATGTGGCCTCGCGGGCCGCGGCGGGCGAACCGCTGGCGTGCGCCGTGCTGGCAGACAGCGCCCGGGCGCTCGGCGAATGCATCGGCGGTATGGGCAACCTCATCGACCCGGATGTGATCGTGGTGTCCGGATCGGTGGTCAAGGCCGGGCCGATCTGGTGGGACGCACTGCGCGGTGGCTTCGCGGAATCGGCGCTCGCGCTGGTCAAGCCCACGCCGCTCGTCGAAGGCGAACTCGGCGGTGACGCGCCGCTCATCGGTGCGGCCGCGGCCGTGGATCGGTATGTGCAGTCTCGATAACGATTGCGCTGAATTCATGTTGATTTCGAGGTACTACCCCTCAGTCGGCTTCGCCGACAGCTCCCCTGACAAGGGGAGCCGAGGGAGCAGGGAGCAATGACTATGCATCAGACGATTGAACGAATCAAGGGCGGGCTCGTGGTGAGCTGCCAGGCGTATCCGGGCGAGCCGCTGCGCCACCCGGAGACGATGGCGCAGATGGCCATGGCGGCCGTCGAAGGCGGTGCCGTGGGCATCCGGTGCCAGGGCCTCGCGGACATCGCGGCCATCAAAGGCCAGGTGAGCGTGCCGGTGATCGGCATCTGGAAGGACGGCGAGGAGGGCGTGTACATCACGCCGACCCTGCGTCACGCCCGCTGCTGCGCGGCGGCCGGCGCGGACATCGTCGCCATCGACGCGACCGGACGCCCGCGACCGGACAGCCTGACCTACGCGGACACCGTGCACGCCCTGCACGACGAAGGCGTGCTTGTGATGGCCGACTGTGGTAGCTTCGCCGACGCCGAGCGCGCCGTCGAGGCCGGCACCGACATCATCTCCACCACGTTGTCCGGCTATACGGGCGACCGGCCGAAAACCGATGGGCCGGACTTCGAACTGCTCGGCCAGATGATCGAGGCGTTCCCCGACGTGCCGGTGCTGTGCGAGGGGCGCATCCACACGCCGGCCCAGCTGCATCAGGTGATGGCCGCCGGCGCGTGGGCCGCCGTGGTGGGCACGGCGATCACGCATCCGACGAGCATCACGCGCTGGTTCGTGGCGCAGCTGTGATCTGAAAAACCGAAGGGCGGCGGTTCACAATGGCTGATTCCGGCTGAATTCCAGTCGTTTCGGCCATTGCGGCCGCCGCCTCCGTGTTCCGGCAAAGCCACAACACTCCCGACTTGAAATCAGACATCAGACGTCTTATCATTAAATCAGTTCGACGACGACGTTAAGGGTTCACACTGGACCTCCAACCGAGAGATCGGCATGGCAAGAACCCATCACCAATTACCAATCATCAAGAATCATCACCCATCTCACTTCAAGAAAGGCACCGTCTCGCTTCGAACGATGGTCCTACATTCACTCAACGACGAGGAGAACCAATGATCAGGAAGAATGGAAAGTTCAAGGCTGCCGTGGCGGCGACCGTCGCGGGCCTCATGCTGCTCGCCGGATGCGGCGGCGGTGGCAACACCCAGAGCACGGCGAAGGGCGGCACGGCGGTGGCCGACACCATCACCGCACAGGTCGCGTACGCAACCCGCGACTTCTCGCCGTCCACCACGTCCAGCGCCCTCGCCATGGCCGGCAACTGGCATGTGACCGAGCCGCTGTACGCGCTCAACTACACGGACTACTCCGTGTTCAACGCGCTCGCCGCCGGTGAGCCGGAGCAGGTCTCCGACACCGAGTACGTCGTCACCCTGCGCGACGGAGCCAAGTTCTCCGACGGCAAGGCGGTCACCGCCGACGACGTGGTCTCCTCCTACAAGCGCACCACCGCCGAAGGCAGCCTGTACATCTCCATGCTCGACTTCATCGATTCCGTCGAGGCCAAGTCCGACACCGAAGTGACCTTCAAGCTCACCCGCGCGTTCCCGATGTTCAAGCAGCGCCTCGCCCTCATCCAAATCGTCCCCTCCTCGATGAGCGACGAGGACCTCAAGGCCCAGCCGATCGGCTCCGGCCCGTGGAAGTACACGGAGATCACCGACCAGCAGGTCAAGTTCGACAAGAACGACCAGTACAACGGCGACTACCCCGCCCAGGCCGCGCACATGGTGTGGAACGTGTCCGTGGACGACACCGCCCGCGTCACCGCCATGCAGGCCGGCAAGGTGGACGTGATGGAGATGGTCCCCGCCAACGCCTTCAAGACCCTCGAATCCTCCGGCTCCGAACTGGAGACCGTGCAGGGCTTCAACCTGCCGTTCCTGATGTTCAACACCAAGAAGGCCCCGTTCGACAAGAAGGAAGTCCGCCAGGCCGTCTTCTACGCGATCGACACCCAGAAGCTCATCGACAACCAGATGTCCGGCCAGGCCACCGCGGCCACCAGCTTCCTGCCCGAGAACTTCTCGAACTACCACAAGGCCAGCAACGTCTACACCAAGAACGTGGAGAAGGCCAAGGAACTGCTCAAGGAGGCCGGCGTCACCGGTGACCTCAAGTTCACCCTCTACACCACCGACCACTCCTGGATCACCCAGCTGGCCCCGCAGATCAAGAACGATCTGGCCGAGATCGGCATGACCGTGGACATCCAGTCGATGGCGTCCTCCGCCCTCTACCCGAACATCACCGACAAGGAAGACGCCGACTTCTCCATGGTGCTCGCCCCCGGCGATCCGTCCGTGTTTGGCAACGACCCCGACCTGCTGATGAACTGGTGGTACGGCGACAACGCCTGGACCAAGACCCGTACCTTCTGGAACGGCTCCGAGGGCTACACCGAGCTCCACGAGCTGATGGACAAGGCCTTGGACGCCTCCAGCGACGACGAGCGCCAGGACTACTGGAACCAGTGCTTCGACCTGCTCAGCGAGGAGGTCCCGCTCTACCCGCTGTTCCACCGTCAGACGACCACCGCCTTCAAGAAGGGCGTGTTCAAGAGCGTCGACGCCATCGGTTCGACCGGCATCAACCTGGTGAACGCCGAGCTGAACAAGTAACGTCCCGCCGGTAGCGAAAACCCACCATCATCGAACGGCCCTCCCGTCCCCGCGGGCCACTGAACGTCCGCGAGGCGGGAGGGCCATGCCGTTCATCGAGCTGGTCTTCGGATCTGATGCGATGGGTTCCGACTACCCCTCAGTCACTTCGTGACAGCTCCCCTGACAAGGGGAGCCGAGGAAAGGAATGCGGCGGTTTAAGCCCGATGGAGTACCGGCCCGCATGCCATTCCCGAATCACCCTGAATCACCTGTCTTGAACAATCCGACAAGGGAGTCCCATTGAACAACCTGCTACGCCTCCTCGGCAGACGACTGATCGCCCTGCCGTTCATGGCATTCGGAGTGACCCTGCTGGTCTACTTCCTGATGTCCTTCTCCCAGTACGACCCCGCCGTCGCCGCCCTCGGCGAGAACGCCACCCCGCAGGCGCTCGCCGCCTACCGCCACGAAATGGGCTTCGACCGCCCCTGGTGGGAGCAGTTCTTCTCCTACCTCGGCGGCCTGCTGCGCGGCGACCTCGGCGTCTACGGCGTCAACAAGGACCCGGTGAGCGGCCGCATCGCCACCGCGTTTCCCATCACCCTCCAGCTGACCTTCATCGGCCTGCTCATCGCCATCGTCTTCGCCGTCATCTTCGGCGTGCTGGCTGCCCTCTACCGCGACACCTGGGTCGACCAGGCCATCCGCGTGGTTTCCATCATCGCCATCGCCACCCCGTCCTTCTGGCTCGGCGTGCTCCTCATCTACGCGCTGCAGATCAAGATGGCCTGGCTGCCCGGCGCCGGCGACCTGCCCGCCTTCACCCAGGATCCGACCGGATACCTGGCCCGCATGGCCATGCCCAGCTTCGCGCTCGGTCTGCCCGTGGCCGGCTCCCTCACCCGCATCATCCGCACCTCCATGGTCGAGGAGCTCGACAAGGACTACGTGCGCACCGCCATCGGCGCCGGCGTGCCCAAGGGCGTGGTCGTGGCCCGCAACGTGTTCCGCAACGCCCTGATCACCCCGGTCACCATGCTCGGCATGAAGATCGGCTACCTCATGGGCGGCGCCATCGTCATCGAGGTCATCTTCGCCCTGCCCGGCATGGGCACCGCGATGTTCGACGGCATCAACAACAACCAGCCGACCCTTGTGCAGGGCGTGGCACTGGTCGTGGCGTTGGCCTTCATGGTGGTCAACGTGATCGTCGACCTGCTCTATGTCCTCATCAACCCGCGAATCAGGACGGTGTGACGATGCTCGGAAGCAACAACGCAACCCGCGAATTCAGCAAGCCCAATACCAAGGTCAGGGTCAAGCGCTGGTCGAGCATGACCATCGGTACGCGCATCTCGGTCATTGTCATCGCGGTGCTCGCGCTGGCCGCGATCTTCGCGTCCGTCGTGACCCCGCACAACCCGACCGAGATCACCCTCAGCTACCAGGCCCCCACCGCCGACCACTGGTTCGGCACCGACAACCTCGGCCGCGACGTCTTCTCCCGCGTCATCTACGGCGCGCGGTACTCGCTGGTCATCGGCCTGAGCTCCATCGCGTTCGCCCTGGTCGTCGGCTCCATCATCGGCGCCGTGGCCGCCGTCTCGCGCACCTGGGTGTCCGAGATCATCATGCGACTGATCGACGTGGTCATGTCCGTGCCGACCATCGCGCTCGCCGCGGTGTTCGTCTCCATCCTCGGCCAGTCGATGATCGGCATCATCATCTCCATCGGCGTGCTGTACGTGCCGCAGGTGGCCCGCATCGTGCGAGCCAACATCATCAGCGAGTACGGCAAGGACTACGTGCGTGCGGTGATCGTCTCCGGCGCCCGTGCCCCGTGGATCCTCTTCAAGCACGTCACGCGCAACATCGCGGCCCCCGTCATGGTGTTCACCACGCTCTCCGTGGCCGACGCGATCGTGTTCGAGGCGTCCCTGTCGTTCATCAACGCGGGCATCCCCGAGCCGACCCCGACCTGGGGCAACATCCTGTCCTCCGCCAAGGCCGGCGTGCTCTACGGCTACTGGTGGCAGGCCATGTTCCCGGGCCTGGCGATCATGATCACCGTGCTGTGCCTCAACATCCTGTCCGAGGGCATCACCGACGCCATGGTGGCCGCCCCCACCGCCCCCATCCAGCAGAGCGAGGAGGGCAAGGAGCTCAGCCGCAAGGAGGACCGCCTGCTTGTGGATCCGGTGGCCGCCTACGCCGCCCAGAAGGAGAGCCTCGACCAGCGCCTCGAGCAGCTGCGTGAGGCCGAGCTCAAGCGCAAGGACCGCTTCATCCCGCTGTCCACCGCCAAGCCGGTCATCGAGGTGCGCGACCTGTGCATCAAGTTCCCGCGCCACGGCGACGTGAACGTGGTCGACCACCTGTCCTTCGCCGTGCGCGCCGGACAGACCATGGGCCTGGTGGGCGAGTCCGGCTGCGGCAAGTCCATCACCTCGCTGGCCATCATGGGCCTGCTCGACCCGCGCGCCGAGATCAGCGGCGAGATCCTGTTCGACGGCAAGAACCTGGTGGGCATGAGCCCCAAGGAGCACAACGCCCTGCGCGGCCATGAGATCGCCATGGTCTACCAGGACGCGCTCTCCAGCCTCAACCCGTCCATGCTCATCAAGGCGCAGATGAAGCAGCTGACCAAGCGTGGCGGCACCCGCACCGCCGAGGAGCTGCTCGAACTGGTGGGCCTCGACCCGAAGCGCACGCTGGAGTCCTATCCGCACGAGCTCTCCGGCGGACAGCGCCAGCGCGTGCTCATCGCCATGGCCCTGACCCGCGACCCGAAGCTCATCATCGCCGACGAGCCGACCACCGCACTCGACGTGACCGTGCAGAAGCAGGTCATCGACCTGCTCAACGAGCTGCGCGAGAAGCTCGGCTTCGCGATGATCTTCGTCAGCCATGACTTGGCGCTTGTGGCCAAGGTCGCCCACTCGGTGACCGTCATGTACGCCGGCCAGGTCGTCGAGCAGGCGTCCACCAAGGAGATCCTCACCGATCCCCGCCACGAGTACACCCGCGGCCTGCTCGGCTCCGTCACCTCCATCGAGGCCGGTCAGGGCCGCCTCCACCAGGTGCCCGGCACCGTGCCCTCGCCGGCGGACTTCCCCAAGGGCGACCGCTTCGCGCCGCGCTCCTCGCATCCGGACCGCGGACTCGACATCCACCCGGTCATGAAGCGCGTGCCCGGCACCCAGCACATGGTGGCCTGCCTGCCTGACGACCCGGAGCCCGCACCCGCACCCGCCTTCACCTACGACTGGTTCGCGCCCACGCCGGAAGTGGCCGAGCGTGAGGCCGCGGAAGCCCTGAAGGGAGCACAGCGATGAACAGCAAGACCAACAGCAACGCAACCCCGATCATCGAGCTGAGGGACGCCGAAGTCGTGTTCACCACACGCGCCGGCACGCTGTTCCACCCGAAGAAGGTGACGGCGGTCAACAAGGTGAACCTCAAGCTCATGCCCGGCCGCACGATCGGCATCGTGGGCGAGTCCGGCTGCGGCAAGTCCACCACGGCCAACGTGATGTGCGGCCTGCAGACCGTCACCGGTGGCCATGTGTTCTTCAAGGGCCAGGACGTGACCAAGCGCACCGCCAAGGAGCGCATGGACATCGGCCGCGTGGTCTCCGTGGTCTTCCAGGACCCGGCCACCGCGCTCAACGCCCGCATGAGTGTGCAGGACCAGCTCATGGACCCGCTCGTGGTGCATAAGCTCGGTGACTCGGCGGCCCGCCGCAAGCGCGCCTACGAGCTCATCGACATGGTCGGCCTGCCGAAGTCCGCGCTGAACGCGCTGCCGGGCCAGCTCTCCGGCGGCCAGCGCCAGCGCGTGGCCATCGCCCGTGCGCTCTCGCTCAACCCGGACGCGATCATCGCCGACGAGCCGACCTCCGCACTGGACGTGTCCGTGCGCGCGCAGATCCTCAACCTGCTGTCCGACCTGAAGAAGTCGCTCGGCCTGTCGATGGTGTTCATCAGCCACGACATCCAGACGGTCCGCTACGTCTCCGACGAAATCGTGGTGATGAACCACGGCACCATCGTCGAGCACGGCGAGGCCAAGGATGTGCTGAACAACCCGCAGGACGACTACACGAAGCTGCTGCTGGGCGCGGCGCCATCGCTGCTGCATCCGACTCCGGAAGAGTGCATCTGAGCGTCCGGCGCATCTGACGCAGACGCAGGGCCTGGCCGGCGGGAATCGTCGATGATTCCCGCCGGTGGGCCGTCCCTGCGCGGGTCCGGTCGCCACGCGGCCGCCGGACCGATTGATTCATCCATCGATACCCATCCAAACGTCTTCCAACGAAGCGACAGACACACAAGGAACCACCATCATGAACACCACTTTCCGCGGCGTAATCCCTCCGGTCGTGACCCCGCTGACCGCTGACCGCCAGCTCGACCGCGCCAGCTTCAAGCGCTCCATCGACCGTCTCGTCGATGCGGGCGTCAACGGCCTGTTCTTCCTCGGCTCCTCCGGCGAGGTGGCCTTCAGCACCGACGAACGCCGCCGTGAGATCATCGAAGCCGCCATCGAATTCACCGCCGGCCGCGTGCCGGTGCTTGTCGGCTGCATCGACACCGAAACCGAGCGCGTGATCGCCCACGCCAAGGTCGCCGCCGAACTCGGCGCGGACGCCATCGTGGCCACCGCACCGTTCTACGCGCTCGGCGGCCTGCCCGAGATCGAGAACCACTTCCGCCTGATCCACGAGGCCGTGGACCTGCCGCTGTTCGCCTACGACATCCCCGTGTGCGTGCACGTCAAGCTGCCTGGTGACCTGCTCATCCGTCTCGGCCTTGACGGCGTGCTCACCGGCGTCAAGGACTCCTCCAACGACGACGTCTCCTTCCGCTTCCTGTGCGACGCCAACCGCAAGGCCGGACATCCGCTGGTGCTGCTCACCGGTCAGGAGGTCGTGGTCGACGGCGCCTACATGGCCGGTGCCGACGGCAGCGTGCCGGGCCTGGGCAACGTGGAGTGCACCGGCTATGTGCGCATGTGGCAGGCCTACGAGGCCGGCGACTGGGCCACCGTGCGCACCGAGCAGGACAAGCTCGCCGCGTTGATGAACATCGTCAACGTCACCTCCGGCGTCTCCGGATTCGGTGCCGGCGTGGGCGCGTTCAAGACCGCCATGGCGTTGCTCGGCATCTTCGAGACCAACCAGATGCCCAACCCGGTGCGTGCGCTGACGGGCGCGAACGTGGAGGCCGTGGCCGGCGTGCTGCGCGAATGCGGTCTGGAGCCGGTGCGCACCGCCGAGGAGGTCAGCGCCTCCACCGTGATCGTCGAGGCCTGAGCGGCTGGCCCGAACTGACCTGAACTGACCCGAACCAGAAAGGAATTTCCCCATGGCGGAAGTCATCATTGTCAAGGACGAAGCCGAAGCCGGCGCGATCTACGGCCGGTGTGTGGCCGATCTGATTAAGGCGAAGCCGGACGCGGTGCTGGGACTGGCCACCGGGTCGAGCCCGTTGGCCGCATACCGTGCGCTGCTCGGCATCGTCGAGGCCGAATCCATCGACGTCTCGCAGGTGCGCGGGTTCGCGCTGGACGAGTATCTCGGCCTGCCGCTGACCCACCCCGAGTCCTACCATGCGACGATCCACCGCACGGTGGTCGAGCCGCTGGGACTGGACCCGGCCAAGGTGCACGTGCCCGGCGACATCCTGGAAGGCGCGCCCCTGTCCGACGGCGAACGGATCGCGGGTGCCGGCCCGGCCTATGACGCGGCGATCGAGGCGGCCGGCGGCATCGACGTGCAGATCCTCGGCATCGGCACGGATGGTCACGTGGGCTTCAACGAGCCCGGCTCGTCGCTGGCCTCGGGCACGCGCGTCAAGACGCTGACCGAGCAGACCCGCATCGACAACGCGCGGTTCTTCGACGACGATCTCGCGCAGGTGCCCACGCACTGCATCACGCAGGGCATCGGCACGATCCTCAAGGCACGGCATCTGGTGCTGCTGGCGTTCGGCGCCGGCAAGGCCGAGGCGGTGGCGGAGACCGTGGAGGGCGGCGTTTCGGCGTTCTGCCCGGCGTCCGCACTGCAGCTGCACCCGCACGCCACGATCATCGTGGACGAGGCGGCGGCCTCCAGGCTGAGGCACAAGGACTACTACCGGTACTCGTACGAGCACAAGCCGGCCTGGCAGGGCATCTAGTTATCGGCCGCCCCCCAGTCGGACATGCGGCTGAGGGCTCCTCTGATAAAGGAGCCGGGTGGTCCTTCGGTCTTATTCGTTGGCGCTGTTAAACCAAGATTGACATGAATCCATGTCTGACTACCCCTCAGTCGGCTTCGCCGACAGCTCCCCTGACAAGGGGAGCCAAGAATAGGGGGTATGTCAATCTTGGTGTAACAGAGCCTATTCGTTTCCTTCCCTCCTCCCAAATGAAGGCGGGGTCCGTTCCGGAAATGTTCCCGGAACGGACCCCGCCTTCTTGGATTTGGAGGAAGGGATGGGTTATTCGTCGCCGTCTTCGATGCGCTGCTTGAGGATGGATTCGATGGGCTCGTAATGGTCGATGACGGCCTTGCGATACGCCTCGACGTCGCCCGCCAGCGCGGCGTCGAGCATGCGGCGGTGGGCCGACGCGGTGCGGTCGAGTTCGCTGGAGACCGGCAGCCCGAGCTGGGGAAGCACCGCCATATGGACCAGCCAAAGCGACCGGACCATCTGCTTGACGATGGTGTTGTCCAGCGAATCGAGGATGCCCATGTGGAATTCGATGTCGAGCGCGAGGAAGGTCTTGCCGTCCTTCGCGGTGGCGGTCATGGAATCGGCGAGCTTCATGAGATGCGGCTGCTCGCTGTTCGCCAGCGACGCCACCACCTCGTCGGCACAACCGAGGTCAAGGAACCGCCGCAGCTGGACCACATCCTGCAGGTCGGCGAAGTTCTTGCCCACGGACACCATGGAGCGGAAGGCGAGCGTCTCCACCATCGGGTCCAAGGACAGCGACCCGACGAAGGTTCCTTTGCCATGCTCCACATTGACGATGTTCAGTGCCTCGAGCTTGCGCACCGCCTCGCGCACCGAGGAACGGGAGGCGCCGATGGTGTTGCACAGCTGCGCCTCGGTCGGCAGCACGTCTCCGGGCTGCAGATGCTCGTGCAGGATGTAGGACTTGATGGCGTCCATCGTCTCGTCGCAACGGCTGCGCGGGGGGACGACGGATGATGTGCTTTGCAGCGACAGGCGGGCCAGCAACGCCAGTTCCTGCTGGGTATATTCGTATGGGGCCTCATCGTTGTGCGATTGGGTCGATTCCCCGGTCTGGGTCGGCGTCTCAAGTGCGGCCGGACCGGATGGGTTGCTCATGATACGCTCCTTGTCTTGTTCGTCCTTGCGGGGTCGTGACGTTGCCGCCGCGGTTGATGAAAGCCGTTCTCCCCGGCGGGTCTTGCCAACCACAATAGTGCGAAACGCCGGTACTGGCGCGGTTTTGTGCCCATTGCGATATGGTCCGGCCCGATAGGGGGTGCGGGGTGCTTGTCGGGGGTGTCCGGTGCTGACATGTGCGGGTGCCGTCTCAAGTGCGTGGGATCCGCGCCGGTCTCTGAGTGATGGCTCTACGCTGAGTTATCAGACATCTGACAACTACTATCGTATCATGAATGCATCGCGGCCGCGCGGGGTTGGCCGGGCTTCTTATGGGCCGACGCTGGGGCTGGGGCTAGGGCTAGGGCGGCGCCGAGGCTTGCTGGTGTTCGCGGTGGACGCGGTTGTCCGCGGGCGTTCGTGGGCCCCCGCGGAGCCGCAGGAAACCGCGGCGCACTAGAATGGTGCGCGATTGCACCATTCGGATAGAGGGAAGACCGAGGATGTTCTGCGCGAGGTGTGGTGCCGCCAATAAGGACGGCAATAAGTTCTGTGTGGGGTGCGGGGCGCCGCTGAGACGAGGCGGACGAGCGACGACGCCGGCCGGCCAATCCGGTGTGCGGCTTCCGGCGCCCGGTGCGGTTCCGTTGCCGCAGACCGCGTCCGTTCCCGGCCGGCCGGCGGCGAATTCCGGGGCCGCTCCCGCGCCTGCGGGTACAGGTGTCCCGATGCCTCCCGTGACTGCCGCCACGCCGTCCGGTCCGGTGGTCCACTCCGGTGTCGTGGCGACTACCGTACCCGTCGCACCTGCCGGCACTGCGGCCTTGACGACGGCCGCGGCCCCGGCCAAACCGGATCGGATGGTGCTGCTGTTGGCGGCGTTGCTGGCCGTGCTGGTCGTGGCCGGCATCGCGCTGTTCGCCACGTGGAAGGCGGAACTGTGGGGCGGTCGCTCGCTGCCGGATCCCGCGTCCATCACCGTCGCGGCATCGGACACCGGCGACGGACAGTCGGCGGAGGTCAAGGCCTCGGATGTGACCGCCGCGCTCAAGGCCAAGGGTTTCGGCGCCCGGACCGAGCAGGTGTTCTCCGGCAAAACCGAGGGCTCGTTCGTCGGATACAAGGGCACCCAGCCGGGCGCGCGCATGCCGAAAGGCGCGGTGATCACCGTGCAGGAATCGGCCGGACCGGGCGTGCCGAAAGGCGTCATCGGCAAGCAGGCCGAACAGGTGACGTCCACCTTCAACACGATGGGCGTACCCGTGCATTACAAGAAGGTCATCGTCAACGATACGAAGCGCATGCCGGAAGGGTCCGTGGTGGCCACCTACCCCGCCGCCGGCACCGGACTGCCCGAAGACAAGCGCGACGAGGGCATCTACATCGGCGTGGCGGGCAAGGGCGACGGCATCGGCGCGGACATCGTGGGGCAGGATGCGGCCGACGTGCGTTCCGAGCTGGAGTCGCAGGGCTATGACGTGACCGTCAAGCGGCATTTCGCCTCCGAGAACATGGTCGGCAAGGTGATCGGCGCAGATCCCGCACCCGGTTCGCCGACGACTTCGGGCGAGTCCATCACGCTGTATCAGGGCGTGGACGCCGGCAGCGTGAACGATCTGATGATCGACACGTCCGGCCGGTCCCAGCCCGGCGCGCGCACGCTGTACATGATGAGCGACGCCATCACCGGCACGTACTGCAAGGCGACCATCACCGACATCGACAAGGACTGCATGACGCTGAGCGCCGGCGAGAACGACTATGGTGATACGACCATCTCGCAGACATGGGGCTCCTCGGCTGGCAGCGACTCATCGGACGGCACTGAGGTCAGCCAATGCTTCGCCTCAAACGGCGGGGACGTGGCTCGCTGCTCCATCGATATCACTTCCGATGGGCAGAAATACGAGGGTGGTTCCAAGAACCGCCTCATCACCAAGAACTGGGGCATGTTCGACTTCGGCAGCGGCGGCGAGGGCGCCATGTGCGGCGGGCAGATGATTTCGACGTGGTTCGATGGTTGCCGTAACGGCGTGCCGTCGGCGCGTTCCGACTCGGATGGCTGGGACGGCAGCGCCACCTACGAGATGAAGGCCAACGATCTGTTCGTCTACGTGGCGGCCGGCGCTGACATCAAGGCCGCAGAGGACGGCGGCTACTTCGACGCGGACGCGGTCAAGGCCGCCGGCAAGCAGAAGGCCGTGGACGGCGATCGCACGTTCATCCTCTACCGCGACCCCGCGCTGTACGACCAAACCAGCGTGAAGGTGACCAAGGAAAACGTGGGCGACAACCCGTTCGTGCCATCCACCGACGACACCAACGACGTGAAATTCAAGCCCGCCGCGAGCGACGCCACCGCCTACTACCTGGTCGATCAGACCGGCGACTACGACTGGGACTCCATGACCAACCTCGCTGTCAAAGGCGCCAAGGATTCCGATGGCTCATCCAGCGGTTCGTCCAGCACCGCCCAAGGCAAATCGAATACGGCTGCCGACAAGGTCTTCAAGGAGGCGATGAAGGAAGCCGCCGAAGAATACGGTTTCTCATCCGGTGTCGGCGGCTGGGGCACCAGCCTGACCGTTCACGAGGACGGCACGTTCGAAGGCACATACATCGACACCGACCTGGGCGGCGGTGGCAGCGAATACCCGCGCGGCACCCGCAGCCAGTCGGAATTCTCCGGGAGATTCGTCTCGGCCAAGAAGAACGACGACGGCACCTATACCCTGCAGTGCGACACCAAAGGACTGAAGATCAAAGGCACCGTCGGCGACTCGTACGACGAGAACGGCGCCAAAGTGACCATCACCGAACCGTATGGCATGTCGCCATGCGGGGAGTTCACGCTCTACCCCAAGGGATACGCCGTGTCGCGCCTGAGCGACGCGATGAAAGGCTGGGGCGTCGGATACTTCGGTTCGGACAGACAGGCCAGCGCCTTGCCCGGTCCGGCGCTGGTGAACGAGACCAGTGGCTCCGGCGAAACCTTCTACAGCAACCTGGTGTAAGCGCGCCCTACCGCTGCTTGAGCAGGGAGTGGATGATGGCGATGAAGCCGAGGCTCATGGCGCCGGCGAGGACGGCGAAGACCTGCGGGCGTCGCAGCTCGTTGCGGATGCCGATGGCGTCGGTGATGCAGTGGTCCTCGAACCAGACGCGCACTTCATTGCTGGAGTAGCGGCCCACCAGATCGCCCCACGTGAGCATGCGCGTCACGTAGCCGGCCGGATTGCTTTCGTGGAACTCGAACAGGCGGATGCCGCGGTAGCGCGACTTCGGGCCGTAGCATTCGAAGCCGCAGGTGGGCGCGTATCCCAGATCGATGCCGTGCACATGACCCACGAAGGCGTTCTTGTGGTCGTGCCCGCAAAACAGTGCGAAGTACCCGCCGGCCTCGGTCAGCGTGCTCACCTCGCCCACGTTCTCGTCCGCGCAGCCGATGGCCTCGCCCAGGCGCGAGCCCGGTCGGCAGACCGTGTGGTCGAGCACGTAGCAGTGGCCGGCATGGGTGCGTGCGCCCTCCACCGAATTCGGCGTCCATGCGGGCGCCTCCTTCAGGCAGTCGTAGAACTCCTGCGGGGGGATGTGCTGGAAGGCGATGGCGGGCACGGGCTTGCCATCGCCGTTGCGCTCGCCGAGTTCGGTCTGGACGTTGCGCAGCCAGTCGATGGCCTCGGGCGAGGGAGTGCCGTAGCCGTCAGCATCGGCCAGATCGAGGCCGCGGGAGTTGACCACGTATGCCGGGTACTGGGCGTCGTTTTCCTCGGGTTTGCCGGCGTAATCACCGGAATTGACCATCATGACGGACATGGCCACGCGGCCCGAGCCGTCCGACGACTCGATGGGCAGGGCGAACGTGCCGGGCTCCAGGCTGTCCTGCGGGTTGAGGCAACCGGGGAACTCGCGGTAGATGTCGTCCTGCTCGTCGGCGAGGATGCCGCACTGGAAGTCGTGGTTGCCGTAGGTGGCGGCGAAGGGGACACCGGCCTCCACGATGGGCCCGAGGAATCCGGAGAACGTGCGGCGGACCTTCTCGCGCGTCTGGTCCATGAGCTCGTTCATGGTGGCGGGGGCGTCCGGGGCGAGTGTGGTTGTGGCTGCGGGTTCGGGGAAGGACGGGGACGCCGGGTCGGAGCCCGCCGGTGCATCTGCGGGGGCCGTGCCGGCATTGGCGATTCCGGCGATTGCGCTGATTTTGGCAGGTACGGGACGGCCGGCCTCGGTCAGTCGGTCGGCGATGCGTCCGGCCGCTTTGCCTGCGGCCTCGCGGATGACGGGGTGACGCTTGATGCCGCGCAGTTTGGCCTCGACTTCGGTGACTGCGCGTACGCGGGCACCGGGTTCCTCGCCGCGACGACGCAGGAAAGTGTCGATGTAGGCGGGGTCGTAGCCGCGGATCTGGTCGCCGGTGAAGACCACAAGGTCCGGGTCGGAGGCGCGGATGGCCTCGCGGATGAGGCGGATGGTGTCTGGCCGGACGTCGGGACCGTCCTGCACGTCGGCCATCTGCAGCACGCGGAAGCTGCCGTCTTCGTGGAATCGCAAGCTCGTCATGGCTACACAGTGTAGGAGAGCGGTGCGGTGGACGGGCGGGTGTTCACAGTACCGGCACAGGGATGTTGCCTGGCGTTTTCAGGGACAAACGGAAAGCTCTGTTCAATCGCAATTGACATGCTCCTTATCTTGGCTCCCCTTGTCAGGGGAGCTGTCGGCGAAGCCGACTGAGGGGTAGTCCCTGAGTATGCATATCAATCATGGCTGAACAGAGCCCAACAAAAAGGCTCCCCTCTCTGAGGGGAGCTGGCCGCGGAGCGGGCTGAGGGGAGCTGCGCCAGTAAGGTGACGAGGACTCCCCTCAGTCGGCTTCGCCGACGGTTCGTCCTGCAATTACGGACGAACTTCGTTCGCGTTCTGCTGGCTCGACTGTCGTCTCGCACATCGCCTACAAACAGCTCCGCTGTTTGCTTCACGGCAATGTCCTCAAAGAGGGGAGCCATAGATAGGGAAATTAGTTCTGGGAGTAGGGGTAGAAGGCGGAGCGCTCGGCGTCCTCATCGTAGAGCAGGTTCGACTTGTAGGAGTCGGAGTTCGAGGAATCCATCTGACTGCCGTACGCCAGCGCGTACTTGACCTTATCTCCCGATGCCATGGACGACCACGGTGTGCCGGCGGGATACCAATGCCAGGCGCCGCATGGACTGAGACCGCTCTCATCCGTATACTTGTCCTTCTCCCACTTGAAGGACGAGGAGTCGCACTGCAGGTCGTAGCCGCCGGCGCTGTTCTTCTTGATGGAGGAGAACTTGCCGGAGAACGGATACGTAATACGTGGTGCCTTGTAGGTGGGTTCGCCGGAGTTCATGTCTGCGGTGTTCGCCTCGCCTGCGAAGCTGCCGTCGTCCTTCACGGTCATGTCAATGAATGCCGATCCATTGCCCGTGGAGAAGAACCGGTACTGGTCGGCGACGTTCTTGAACAGGGCGGCGCTGGCCTTGGAATCGGACTTGCTGTCCGAATCGTCGGAGCTGGACTTCGCGGCCTTGCCGGCGCCCTTGACCTCGGCGTCGGGCAGGGAATCCCAGTCAGGGTCGGACGATTCCACTCGGTAATAGGCGTTTGCGTCGCTTGGTGCGGGCTTCATCTTGACCACGTTGGATTTATCGCCGCTGTAGCCGTTGTATGGCAGGAATGGGTTGAAGTTCATGCCGGTGCCGCTGTACGGTGCCGTGGTGGTCTCGTACTTCGAAGGGTCTCGCCAGAGGATGAACGGGCGGTCCGTGTCGACGGCCTTCTCCTTCTTCGCGGCGGCAAGGGCGTCCTTATCGAAGTAGCCCTTGCTCTCCAGTCCTTCGAGATTGGCGCCGGTGGGAACCACCAGGAACAGGTCCTGCAGATGGTATTCGCCGGACTTGGGCCAGGAATCGTCCATATGCACGCCATTGCTGTCGTACATCTTGCCGTTCGACCAGAAGTTGGTGAGGCTGATATGGGGGAGCAGTTCGAATGCGCCATAGTCCTGGGTGACCAGATAGTCGGCGTTCGGGTTGCTGCAGTATGCCTGCTGAATGGCATCGCAGGCAACCAGATAGCCGTCGTACGAGCTGTTGTAGTCGGAGTTGTCGCTGCCGCCTTCGGTGATCTTATGATCCTCGATGGTGATGCACTGGCCGTCGTTGGTGCACCACTGACCATCGGCCGCATCCGTGGTGCCGAGCAACGCATCGCCTCCGGTTTCGGGCAGATTGCTGTCCGTGAAGGCATCCTTCATGCTGGTGGCGTCGATGCCCTCGTACAAGGTCACGTCATCGCCGGAATCAAGCGAGGAACCGGGGGCGGGATCCGCGCCGGCCACCTTGCCCACGTACTGTTTGGAGGAGAAGCGCTTTTCGACGGTCACGCTGTGGCCTTCGGACTCCAGCTGTGATTTGATGTCGTCCACGCTCTTGCCCATCACATCGAGCGGCAGGGCGGTGCCATCGCCCTTGGTGGCCACGCCCACGTAGATGCCCTTGTCCTTTTCGGAGTCCTGCACGCCGGTGCCGGCGGCGGGGTAGGTGGCCACGACGGTGCCTTCGGGGTTCTTCTTGGTGTCCGAGACGTAGACCTTCTTGTAATGTACGGGCACGTTCATGCCTTCGAGCGTGTCAACCACCTGCTCGGCCTTCTTGCCGAGCGTGTTCTTCGGCACGCCGGGGCCGGCCGATTCCTGCACGGTGACGATGGTGCCCGCGGAGACGCGCTGCCCCTGCTTGAAGCCGTCGTAACCCAGGAACGCGCCGCTTTCCTTGCCGGAGAAGACCTTCTCGGTCTTGGCGTTGATGCCCTTGAGCTTCAGCGCCTCGGTGACGTCCTTGGCCTTGATGGTGGCCGACTTGCCGTCCTTTGAGGCCGTGGTCTTGACGATAGACGCGGGATTGGGCAGGGTCTTGCCGCCCCACATCTCCGCCTTCCAGGTGGCGAACAGGGCGATGCCCGCCACCACGATGACGGCCAGCACGGCGGCCAGTGCGATGATGAGCTTGTTCGGCGGCTGCTTGGCGGTGCTGAATGCCGTTGTGGAGGCCGCCGTGGCGGAAGCTTCGGAGACTGTGGCGGAGGCCGTGGGCGATGTCGCCGGAGCCTCGGCGGCTGGTGCGGCCGGGGTTGCGGCCGGGGCTTCGGACGTCGGACCGGCCGGGGCGGGTACGCTGTCCGGCAGCGGCACAGCCGTGGGTGTCGGAGTTGCGGCGGGCGTTGCCGGTGCGGCCGGGGTCGCGGCCGGAACTTCCGGCTTGTCCAGCTTCGCGCCGCAGGAGGTGCAGAACTTGGCGGAATCGTCGTTGGGCTTTCCGCAGTGAGTACAGAACATGACTTTGCTTTCGTGAATCGATGAAAAAAGACAGCATGAACGAACCGTCTCGGCTATGCCGGCGAAGGCGGCCTACAGAAGGCTCTGTTACACCAAATTGATATGGACTACCCCTCAGTCGGCTTCGCCGCCAGCTCCCCTGACAAGGGGAGCCAAGAATAGGGGTATGTCAATTTTGGCTTAACAGAGCCTCGTGGAAACGATTGACGGATGCGGCGGGGCTCAGCCGCGGACGTTGTAGTCGGCGGAGAGGTCGTTCATCGCGTGCAGCAGCTTGTAGTAGTAGATGAACGGACCCACGATGATGAACGCGCCGAGGATGCCCCACAGCCAGAACGTGGCGGCGGAAACGGTGGGCGCCATGCCGCGGGCCTGCTGCTCCTCGCCCACACGCGCGCTTATGCGATGGAACCAAACGAGGGTGCCGATGCCGAGGGTGATCGGGCCCACGATGAAGAAGAGCAGGCAGTAGTGCATGGTCTTCTTGCCGTCGCGGCGGGAGGCCATGAGATTCAGGGATTCGCCGATTTCACTCAGCTGCCAGAGGTCGTAGATGCCGAGGGTGATGATGCCCAGTAGGATGTACTTGAGCAGGCCGCGCTTGGTGCGCAGTTGACGGGCCGGGCGCGAGCTGTATACGGCGGTGGGCTGTTGCGGTGCCGGCATCGACGGGGCGGCGGGAACCATGCCGGTCGGGATTGCGGGAGCACCCGGGGTTCCCGGAGTGCCGGCGGAAGCGGCGGGCGTGAAGGACGGGGCCGGTGCGGGCTGGGCCGGCTGCTGCGGCGCGGCGTACTGCGGGGCCTGCGGCGCCTGATAGGCCGGCTGCGGTGCGTACTGCGGAGTGCGAGGAGCGGCGGAAGGCTGCGGAATCGACGGCTGAGGCACGGACGGCTGCTGCCCGTAGGCCGGAGCGGAAACGGGCGCCTGAACAGGCGCGGCGAACGGTGCCTGAGCGGGCGCCTGGGTCGGCGGCTGGACCGGCTGCGGCATCGGTGCGGACTGCACGCGCGGTGCCTGCGGCATCGGAGGCATCTGCGGAACCTGAGGGGTCGGGGGAACATTCGGATTCGTCATAATGGACTTCTTCTCTCATGGCGGAAGCCTTGCGCCCCCGCGCATGCTTCCAATCCTAGTGCCGCCGGTCCGTCATCCCAAGGAAACACAACCGATTCCGGCAGATTGTGAGACGTGCGGGGTGTTGGAACGGGCCGTCGCTAGGATAGAGAGATGCACATGTTACATGTGCGTAAACGACTAACCATTGAGGAATCATTCCACACAGCAAAGGAGGAACAATGGGTCAGGATCAATCGTCCGTCTTTGATCTCGCAGCGGTCGCCGCGGCATCCAATGGAGGGAACAATGACCCGCTGCTGCCTCCGGCACGATTCATCGGCGATCCGCAGAAACCGAGCCGTATGCCGTACAACAAGTACGCCGCATACGACAAGCAGATCCCCTTTGATTACCCGGAGCGCACGTGGCCGGGTAAGCGACTGCAGCGCGCGCCGCGCTGGTGCTCCGTCGATCTTCGCGACGGCAATCAGGCCCTCGTCAACCCGATGGATTCCGAGCGCAAGCTGCGCTTCTGGAACCTGCTGGTCTCCATGGGCTTCAAGGAGATCGAGGTGGGCTTCCCGTCCGCTTCCGAAACCGATTTCGACTTCATCCGCATGCTCATCGAGCGCGAGCTGATCCCGGACGACGTGACCATCGTGGTGCTCACCCAGTGCCGCGAACACCTCATTCGCCGCACCTACGAGGCCCTCAAGGGCGCCAAGCGCGCGATCGTGCACTTCTACAACTCCGTCTCCGTGCTGCAGCGCGAGGTGGTGTTCCGCAAGAACAAGGAAGAGATCAAGAAGCTCGCCACGGACGCCGCCGAGCTGTGCAAGGATCTCGAGGGCGAGGCCAAGGGCATCGACCTGTACTATGAGTACTCCCCGGAGTCCTTCACGGGCACCGAGCCGGAGTACGCGGTCGAGGTGTGCAACGCCGTGATCGGCGTGATCAAGCCCACCCCCGAGCATCCGATGATCATCAACCTGCCCGCCACCGTGGAGATGACCACGCCGAACGTGTTCGCCGACGAGGTGGAGTACGTCTCCACCCACCTGGACGACCGCGACTCCGTGGTGCTCTCCCTGCACCCGCACAACGACGAGGGCATGGGCGTGGCCGCCACCGAGCTGGCCATGCTGGCCGGCGCCGACCGCGTCGAGGGCTGCCTCCTGGGCAACGGCGAGCGTACCGGCAACGTGGACCTTGTCACCCTGGGCCTCAACATGCTCACGCAGGGCATCGACCCGCAGATCGACTACTCCAACGTGCCCGAGATCCGCAAGACCGTGGAGTACTGCAACCAGATCAAGATCTCCGAGCGTCACCCGTACGCCGGCAACTTCGTGTTCACCGCGTTCTCCGGCTCCCACCAGGACGCCATCAAGAAGGGTCTTGAGGCCCGTCAGGTGGCCGCCGACCGCGCCGGCGCCGATCTGGACAACTTCGTGTGGCTCGTGCCGTACCTGCCGATCGATCCGAAGGACATCGGCCGCACGTACGAGGCCATCATCCGCGTCAACTCGCAGTCCGGCAAGGGCGGCATGGCCTACCTGCTCAAGACCAACCACAACCTCGACCTGCCCAAGCGCCTGCAGGTGGAGTTCGACAAGATCGTCCAGAAGTTCGCCGACGACACCAAGAAGGAAGTCAAGGACGAGGACATCTGGCGTCTGTTCAAGGACGAGTACCTGCCGGTCGAGCAGTCCGGCATGACCGCCGCCGGTGTGGTCGTGGGCGATACGCACGACGCCTCGCTCGCGCCGTGGGGCCGTCTGAAGCTCCTGAAGGTGGCCATCAGCTCCGGCGAGGACGGTTCGGACACCGTGCTCAAGGCCCGCGTGCTCGACCGCGGCGTGAACGTCGGTACGGATACGCCGGTGGAACGTGAGGTCTCCGGCATCGGCAACGGCCCGATCGCCGCCTTCCTCAACGCCATCTCCAACTTCGGCGTGGACGCCTCCATCATGGACTACGTGGAGCACACGATGTCCGTGGGCACCAACGCCATGGCCGCCTCCTACGTGGAATGCCAGGTGGGCGAGGCCGACGACGCGAAGATCGTGTGGGGCGTGGGCATTGATTCGTCCATCACCACCAGCGCCCTCAAGGCGATCATCTCCGCGATCAACCGCTCCCAGCGCACGCGCTGAAGCCGCTGAAGCCAGATAGGCTGATTGGCTGATTTGGACGGCCGCCGATTGGGCGGTCGTCTGAATACGGCTGAATATACATACGAATGGGCCCGTCTTCCCAAAGTGGAAGACGGGCCCATTGCGTTGGGGACGGAATCGGCCGTTGGCCGATGCGCTTCTTGCGGCCGTTGGCCGCGGCTACTCTCCCCCAGCCTCGCTACGCTCAGCAGCCCCCTCGACAGAGGGGGCCAAGACCTACACGATCAAAACCTGCCTCCCTCTGTCGAGGGAGGTGGCATCGCGAAGCGATGACGGAGGGAGAGTAGCCGCGGCCAAACGGCCGCAAAAACACAGCATTGGCCGCAAGGCCAATCCTGCTGCGCTCCTCGCTACTCCGTGGTCGAATAGGAATACGTCTCGCCGGGTGCGAAGGGCGACTCCTCGTCAGGCTGGACGGGCTCGTCATAGGACGGGCCGCTGTCGTCGCCGTTGGACGGGTCGTTCGCGGTGCCGCCGTTGTTGGTGCCCGGATTGTTCGGGCAGTCAGCGGAATAGCTCGGATTCTTCAGACATTCCTGGGCGAATTCCTGCGTGTTCTGCGAACCGGAACCCGTGCCGGAGCCGGAGGACTGGTCCTTGCCATCGGCGGAGGAACCGTCCTTGGAATCACCGTTGTCGTCGGTCTCGGCCTTCTGCTGGCCGGACGTGGTGCCGGAGCTCTGGCCCTTGCCCAGGCCCCACGTGCCGTCCGTGCCGCCGATCTTACCGGTGTCCTTGGCGGTGGGGAATTCCTCGACCTGAGTGCCCTGCAGGACCTTCGACATGTATTCCTGGAACAGGTGCGCCGGGTAGCCGGTGGAAGAGATGCCGTAGCCGGAGAAGGCGGGCACCACCTGCGGGTTGCCGTCCTTGTCCGGGTTCCAGATGGCCCACACGTTCAGCAGGCTCGGCGTGTAGCCCACGAAGGAGGAGGCCTTCTCGTCGTTGGCGGTGCCGGACTTGCCGGCGACCGGGCGTCCCAGCATGGTGGAGGTGCCCGCCGCGGTGCCGTACGTGGTGGTGCCGAGCATGGCCTTCTGCACCAGCGCGCAATCGTTGGCGTCGAAGACGCGCTCGTTCTCGTTCGGCGCGTTGTACAGGTCCTTGTTATTGGAATCGATGACGCGATCGACCATGTGGATGGTGTTCTTCACGCCGTTGTTCGCGATGGTGGAGTGACCCTGCGCCAGATCCCACACGGTCAGCGCGTTGATGCCGAGCACGTTGTACATCGAGTTCTCGTCGATGTCTCCCACAATGCCGGCCTCATGCGCGATCGCCGCCGTGCGCTGCGGCGTCAGATGCTCATTGACGTTCATGAACACCGTGTTCACCGAGTTGGCGGTGGCCTGGTAGAGGTTGATGTACCCCCAGTTGTTCTCCAGGGCGTTGTTCACCTCGGCGTCCAGGCCGGAGAAGTGTTGGTGCGAGTTGCCGTTGAACAGCGTGTTGAAGTTCACGCCGGACTGCGCCGCGCCCAGCAGCGCGAACGGTTTCATGGTGGAACCGGGCTCGAACAGGGCCTGATCGGCGTTGTTGAGCTGTTTGGTGAGGTAGTCCGAACCGGCGTACACCGACACCACGGCCCCGGTCTTCGGCTCCACGGCGATGCCGCCGATCTGCAGCGTCTCGGGCATGTCCGAAAGGCGCGTGTCTCCGATGGACTGCATGACATCCTGCTTGGCCTTGTCGATGGTGGTGACGATCTTGTAGCCGCCGGTGGCCAGCTCCTCTTTGGTGAAGGCCTTGGACTGCACCAGCTCGCGCTCCACCATATCCAGCAGATAGCCGGTGGAGCCGGCGTATTCGTTCTGCTGGGCCACGGGCGCCGTGTCCGGGAACTTGGCCGCCGCCTTGTCCTTGGCGGTGATGTAGCCGTCCTCCTCCATGATGTTTAGCACGCGCTTGAAGCGTTGCTTGGCCATGGCGGCGTTGTCCGCCGGATCCCATGTGGAGGGGGAGGGGATGATGCCGGCGATCATCGCGGCCTCGGAGAGCGTCAGATCCTTGGCGTCCTTGTTGAAGTAGGCCTTGGCCGCCGCCTGGATGCCGTAGGAGTTGCGGCCCAGGTAGATGGTGTTCATGTAGTTGCACAGCACCTCGTCCTTGGACTCGGTCTGTGCGATCTTGAGCGCCAGTATGGCCTCGCGCGCCTTGCCGGCGTACGTGGTGGTTTCGCCCAGATAGTAGCGTTCGGCGTACTGCTGGGTGATGGTGGAGCCGCCTTGGCGGGTGCCGGTGGTCACGTTGTTCCAGAACGCGCGGGCGATGCCCTTCAGGTCCACGCCGCGATCCGTATAGAAGGTGCGGTTCTCGGAGGCCACGATGGCGTTGCCCAGATAGCTCGGCAGGCCCTCGCAGGAGATGATGTCGCGGTTCTGCTCGGCGTAGGAGCCGATGAGCGTGGTGCCGTCCGCGTAATAGACGCGCGTCTTTTCCGCCAGCGCGAACTTCTCAGGTTGCGGGACCTCGGTGGTGGTGTACAGGTATGCGAAGGCCGCGCAGCCGGTCAGCAGTCCCAGGCCGAACAGGCCGAAGAAGATGCCGAGCACCCATTTCAGCACGCGATGCGGCCGCCTGCCGCCATTCCTTCTCCTGCTGCGCTTGGGTGCCTTATGGCTTGTGGGACGGTGCGTGCCGGAACCTGCGCGCGTTGCGCGGGTGGCGCTAATGCCGTTCTCCGCGGTGCCGTAGGTCTTGCTCTGCGCGGTACGCGGCTGCCTTGCGGCATAGGCCCGACCCTGCGCGTGTGCACGACGTTGATATGAAGACATATAGACCACCGTAACCGCTGGTCTTGAACATTCGTTGGCCGTGAACGCAACCAAGCGGTCTCAAAACCCGGATTTACGCGGAATCCTCACATATGGACACGGCATTGGACACGCCGCTGCAAGTTGTCTGGAAAACGGCTGTATATCGGGCACGTACGGGGTTCCGAGGGTGCCTTTTCAGGGGACGCGGGTCGCTTCCGGGCGCTTACGGACGGCTTCAAGTCAGCTTCCGACCGGCTTTCTGCCGGCTCGCCGTCACCGTTCCCGCCGCCCATGCCCCGCCCGCGCGCATCCTGGTCCACCCGTCTCCGTATATTTACTCGAAGCCTCCACGCGGCGCTATGTCACCCAACTCCCCCAGGGCAGGAATGCAGCAAGGGTAAGTGGCCTCTGACGGGTGCGTGGAGGTTTTTCCATCTTTGCCGGAACGGTAGCGGTGAGGCCTGGTGCGCCTCGCCAGACCGTAGGCTTGGCCGAACGGCCTTGAGTGTGTCGGGCGAGGCGTACCAGGCCCCACCGCGTAACTGTCACATGAGAATGTGCGGATTCGGCTACGGGCTCGCAATGCGGCGGGGTACTGTCCGGGGCGCGGCCGTACAGTCGAACGTATGAATGACGCACAGCATCCCACCATTCGTGACCCGCACGCGCCGGCCAATCTCGTAGGTTCCGCAGGATTCCCCGGATCATCCTCCCGCACGCAGTCGTCAGTCCCGGCCCCCGAACCCGATCCGCTGGCCGCACTCGGCCCGGACCCCCGCACCACCGCCACCGCCGCGACCCTCGGCATGACCCGTGCGACCGGCCGCTCCGGCATGCCCTACAGCGACGAACCGGACGACATCGACCGCGGCCTGGCCCGTCTCGACCCGCTCACCGTGCGTCCGCGCGTGTCCAGCCGCGTGCTCTGCGTCGTGTTCGGACTGCTGCTCATCGCCGTGGGCTTCGGCGTGTGGTGGGGATGCGTGTACACGGAAAACGGCCAGTCGTACGACGAACTCGTCTGGAAGAACCTGGCCGACCATGTGCCCGGCTTCGCCACCGGCATCATGGGTGCCGTGGCCCAGTCGTGGCTGGTGATCGCCGTCAGCTGCGCGATCGCCGCCATCGGCATCGTCACCGCGCTGATCCGACGCCGCTGGTGGTTGGTCGGGCAGGTGGCCGTGTTCGCCGTGATCTGCCTGGCGACCACGCGCATCAAGGACGTGCTGCCGCGACCGTTCATCATCAACACCGAATCGCCCGCCGTCAACTCCGCGCCTTCCGGGCACACGATGCTGGCCGCCGCCTGCGCCGCGATCCTGTTGCTCGCCGTGCCGCGCGCCGCCCGAGCGCTGGCCGGGGTCGTGGGCGTGACCTGGTCGGTGCTCGTCGGCGTTTCCGTGATCTACGGCCAATGGCATCGTCCCTCGGACGTGGCCATGTCCATTCTGCTGGTGGCGGGACTGGCCCTGATCGCCATGGCGTTCACCCGCACGTCCGGTATGGACGCGCCCGGCAGCCGCGTCTCCTCGGTGAGCGTGCAGATCGTGGGCAGCGTGCTCATCACCGCCGGACTGCTGCTCATCGCCTACGCCGCGTACGTGATCTGGCAGGTGGTGCCGGGCCTGCCCGTCAGTGCCAGCTGGGCCGTGCAGGGCTCCATCATCAGCGCCGTGGCGGGCGTCACGGGCGTGGCCTCGCTGGCCTTCGGACTGATGTTGGCCCTGCGCCAGATCACAGCCTCGCCGTTGAGCCGCATCGGTCTGATCGGCGCCCCGCCGGCCCCGCCGAAGCGCTAGGCGGGCGTCTTGCCGCCGTCGCCCGGATGCGGTCGTCCGGGCTGCCGCACGCCCCCGATTTGGCGATTGGCCATCGTTCGTGAGTATTATGACGCCAGAAACGCATGTTTCCGCAGGAGAGATATTAAGGAGTGGGTATGGCTACCAAACTCGTGATTGTGGAGTCTCCGACCAAGGCCCACAAGATCGGTGACTACCTGGGCAAGGGGTACACCGTCATGGCGTCGGTGGGCCATATCCGCGACCTCGCGCAGCCCAGCCAGGTTCCCGCCGCGGACAAGGCCAAGTTCGGCAAGTTCGGCGTGGACGTGAACGACGGCTTCAAGCCCTACTACATCGTGGACGGCGACAAGAAGCGCACGGTGAGCGAACTGAAGTCCGCGCTCAAGGGCGCCGACGAACTCTACCTCGCAACCGATGAGGATCGCGAGGGCGAGGCCATCGCATGGCACCTGGTGCAGACCCTGAAGCCCAAGGTGCCGGTCAAGCGCATGGTGTTCCACGAGATCACCAAGGACGCCATCAACGCCTCCCTGAACAAGACGCGCGACGTGGATGGCAACATGGTCGACGCCCAGGAGACCCGTCGCATCCTCGACCGACTCTACGGCTACGAACTGTCCCCGGTGCTTTGGCGCAAGGTGGGTCCGGGCCTGTCCGCCGGCCGCGTGCAGTCCGTGGCCACGCGCCTCATCGTCGAACGCGAACGTGAGCGCATGGCCTTCAAGCGCGCCCCCTACTGGGACATCGTCGCCACGCTGGCCGCCCCCTCCGCCGACGGGGACCGCACCGAATTCTCCGCGCGCATGGTCTCGCTCGGCGGCAAACGACTCGCCGGCTCCAAGGACTTCGGCCCGGACGGCCAGCTCACACCCGACGGTTTCAAGGACAACGTCCGCCAGCTTGACGAGACCTCCGCCACCGCGCTGGCCGGCGTGCTGCGCGACGCCCCGTTCACGGTGATGAGCATGGAAACCAAGCCGTACCGCCGTCGCCCGCAGCCGCCGTTCACCACCTCCACGCTGCAGCAGACCGCCGGCAACCGCCTCGGCATGGGCGCCCGCGCCGTGATGCGCGCGGCCCAGAGCCTGTACGAGAACGGCTACATCACCTATATGCGAACCGATTCGGTGACGCTGTCGCAGGAGGCCATCGCCGCCGCCCGCAACGCCGTCTCCTATCATTTCGGCGACCGGTTCCTGTCCGCCGAACCCAAGCAGTACGCCACCAAGACGGCCGGCGCGCAGGAGGCCCACGAGTGCATCCGCCCGGCGGGCTCCCGATTCCATGACCCGGACGAGCTGGCCTCCAAGCTGCCGGTGGACCAGCTGCGCCTGTACACGCTGATCTGGCAGCGCACGCTGGCCTGCCAGATGGCGGACGCCACCGGTTCCACCGCCACCGTGCGCCTGTCCGCCCCGGCCGGTCCCGCGGACGGCGAGGCCGTGTTCCAGGCGTCCGGCACGGTGATCGAATTCCCCGGCTTCATGAAGGCCACCGGCGAGGGCCGCAAGCCCGCAGCCAAGCCGGCCGCAGCCGATGCCGCCACGTCTGGCAAGGCCGATGGCAAGGCCGCCGCGGGCAAGTCCGGCGCCGACGCATCGGAAAGCAACGCCTCCCTGCCCCCGATGACGGTGGGCCAGCAGGTCGACGCCACAAGCGTTGAGCCCGACGGCCACGAGACCCAGCCGCCGGCCCGATACACGGAAGCCACGCTGGTCAAAACGCTGGAGGCCAAGGAGATCGGTCGCCCGTCCACGTACGCCAGCATCATCTCCACCATCATGGATCGTGGCTATGTCTACGAGCGCGGTCGCGCGCTGATCCCCAGCTGGCTGGCATTCTCCGTGATCAAGCTGCTGGAGACCAAGTTCCCCAAGCTCGTGGATTACCAGTTCACCGCCGAGATGGAGAACGGCCTGGACCGCATCGCCCACGGCGCGGAATCCGGCCGTGAATGGCTCACCCGCTTCTACTTCGGCTCGGGTGAGGGTGCTGCCCAGAACGCCGACGAGGCGCATGAGGGCCTGCAGCAGCAGGTGGCGCAGCTCGGCGAGATCGACGCGCGCGCCATCAACACCATCGACATCGGCGACGGCCTGCATGTGCGCGTGGGCCGCTACGGCCCGTATCTGGAGGATATGGAGCATCTGGACGCGGAAGGTAACCCCAAGCGAGCCTCCCTGCCGGACACCATCGCCCCGGACGAACTCACCGTGGCCGTGGCCCGCGACCTCATCGACAACCATTCGGGCGGCCCGCGCGAGCTGGGCAAGGACCCGGCCACCGGCGGCACCGTGGAGGTGCGCAACGGTCGCTTCGGCCCGTACGTGGCGCTGACGTTGCCCACGCCGGAAGGTGCCAAGGAGGCGCCGCGTCCGAAGATGGCCTCGCTGTTCAAGACGATGAGCCCCGAATCGCTGTCGCTGGAGGACGCGCTCAAGCTGCTGAGCCTGCCGCGCGAGGTGGGCAAGTATGAGGAGACCAACGCCGAGACCGGCGAGGTATCCGAATGCACGGTGTCCGCCAACAACGGCCGCTACGGCCCGTACCTGTCCAAGACCGGCGCGGACGGCAAGTCCGAGACCCGTTCGCTGGCCTCGGAGGACGAGATCTTCACGGTCGACATCGACAAGGCCAAGGAGCTGTTCTCCCAGCCCAAGTACGGTCGCGGCCGCGGGCGCGGCGCCGCCAAGCCGCCGCTGCGCGAGCTCGGCACCGACCCGAACACCGGCAAGAACGTGACCATCAAGGATGGCCGTTTCGGCGCGTACATCACCGATGGCGAGACCAACCGCACCGTGCCGAGGCAGTACACGCCGGAGACCATCACGCCGGACGACGCCTTCCGCCTGCTGGCCGAGAAGCGCGCGGCCGGGCCTTCGAGCCGCGGTCGTGGCCGCGGCCGTGGCGCTGCGGCTGGCAAGGGCAAGAACGCCAAGGCCGCGCCCAAGGTGAGCGCCGTCGAGGCCAAGCGCGCCGAGCGCCGTGCCGAGGTCAAGAAGCTGGCCGCCAAGGGATGGGCCAACACCCGCATCGCCGAAAAGCTTGGCTCCACCGCCTCCACGGTCAAGGCGGACATCGAATGGCTCACCGCGAACGAGGGCTTCACCCGCCCGCCGGTCGTGGCCGCCAAGCCCAAGAAGAAGTAGGCGGGCCCACTCGCACGATTGCGTTGAATGCCCCATTGACAGGCTGCCGTGGCGGTCGTTGATGGGGCATTCCGATTATCAGGCGTCATTCAGCCCCTCGCAATCGAGATGGCCGACGATTTCAGGCAACTCTCCGCCTCACGGTAAGGTCAGGAGCATGACCGGTCTGTTTATTTCCTTTGAAGGCGTCGACGGCGTGGGCAAGACCACACAGGTCGAACGGTTGCGTGCCTACCTGGAGGCGCAGGGGCGCACGGTCGTGGTCACGCGCGAACCGGGCGGCACCGCACTTGGCCGCGCCATCCGCAAGCTGCTGCTGCAGGGCGTCGGGGAGGGAACCGCCGACATCGCCCCGCGCGCCGAAGCGCTGCTGTTCGCCGCCGACCGCGCGCAGCATGTGGCCGAAACCATCCGTCCGGCGTTGGAACGCGGCGAGGTCGTCATCACGGACCGATACTTGGATTCGTCGCTGGCGTACCAGGCGGGCGGTCGCGAACTGACCTCCAAGGAAATCCGGAACCTGAGCATGTGGGCCACCGGCAATCTGCTGCCGGACCGCACGTACCTGTTGGATATGGATCCGGCCCTCTCGCACAATCGTCTCGAACATGCGGAGGATCGCATGGAATCGGCCGGCAGCGACTTCCAGAACCGCACCCGTCAGGCGTTTCTGGACCTGGCCGCCGCCGAGCCGGACCGGTTCCGCGTGATCGACGCCGGGCAACCCATCGAAGCGGTCTGGGCCGTCATCGAAACAGACATCGCCGCATTGCTGCAGTAATGAGCAAGGTTCTGCTCAGCGGGGCCGACGTAACCTATGTTCCTTGGCTCCCCTTGTCAGGGGAGCTGTCGGCGAAGCCGACTGAAGGGTAGTCGAAAAACAAGATTCACGTCAGTTTTGGTCTAATGGAATCAATAGGTTTTCAGGTTAACTAGCACGGGGAACGGCACCCGCAACGACAAGGGGGAGATGCAATGAGCGTGTGGGATTCGCTGGTGGGCCAGCAGCCGGTGGTGGATATGCTGAGCCGCATCGCGCAGGGCGACCCGAGCCAGATCGCCCAGTCGTGGCTGATCTGCGGGCCTCCCGGATCGGGCAGATCGAACATGGCCCGCGCGTTCGCGGCGGCGCTGGAAAGCCCGGATCGCGGCATGGGCGACGGACCCACGCGCGTGACCCAGCAGGTGCTGGCCGGCACGCACCCGGACGTGACGGTGTTGGCCACCAACAAGGTGACCATCGGCATCGACCAAGTGCGCGACATCATCACCACTTCCGAGCAGATGCCGTCCACCGCGCCGTGGCGCATCATCATCATCGAGGACGTGGACCGCATGCTGGAGCGCACCACCAACGTGCTCCTCAAGGAGATCGAGGAGCCGGCCGAACGTTGTATCTGGCTGCTGTGCGCCCCCAGCGCGCAGGACGTGCTGCCGACCATCCGATCGCGCTGCCGCGTGGTGAACCTCGCCGTGCCGTCCCCGGCGGCCGTGGCCGAGTTCCTCACGGCAAACACCGGTGCCGAGCCCAAGGTCGCCCAGCGTGCGGCCCGCCTGTCCGAAGGGCATATCGGCATCGCGCGCCTGTATGCCACGAACGAGCGCGTGATGTCGGACCGCGACGAGCTGGTCGTCGGCGTGCTGAACCTCGCCCGCGCCTCGGACGCGGTGCTGCTGGCCGGCAATCTCATCGACAACGCCAAGGGACAGGCCGAGGCGGACGCCAACGAATGGTTCGGCAAGCAGGAGGCGGAATTCCGCCGCATCAACGGTCTCGCCGAGGGGGAGCGCATTCCCCCGAAGCTGCGCGGCGCATTCAATCAGGTGGCCAAGAAGGACGATATCAAGCGATACGCCACCCGCCGCACGCGCGACGTGCTCGACCGTGCGCTCAACTCCGTCGCCTCCATCTACCGGGACGTGGCGGTGCTGCAGAACAACGCGGAGGACGCTGTCGGGCTCATCAACCTGGAGAACCGGTCGGCCATCACCGAACTGTCTGTGCGGCTGGATCGCGCCGGTGCGGTGGCCCGTCTGGACGAGGTGGCCCGAGCGCGCAAGCGTCTGGCAGGCAACGGCAACCCGCTGCTCACGTTCGAGGCGCTGTTCTGCGCGTTGATTCCGTGAAGTAGTGCCTGCTTCGCCGCGTTGCCACCATGCCATGCGATTGCTGGCGGGGCGGGAAAGGTAGTACGTTGCCGGCTTGCTGCGCATAGTGGGTGCTGAGCGGGGCATGACGGGTAGTGAACAACCGGTTTGCCCCGATGCGGGCGCACAAGCGGGGCATGGCAGGTAGCAGGTCGCTGGCCTGGCTCGATGAGGCCGCGTGATTGGGGCAAAATGGGTGGCAGGTCGCTGATTCGCCTCGGCCAGGCGGTCGCCGGCGTGGCAGATCGGGCATGAGCCGCCCGTGCCGCCCCGCCGGCCGGTAACATGGGGCGCGATACACTGGAGCGTATGAAGATTTCCGCTGATTTCACCGTCGTTCCCGACGACTTCGCCAAAGCGGCCGCGCCTGAATACCGCGCGGGTGGCGTGCCCATCATCTCCTTCCCGTTCTATATCGACGAGGTGAACCCGGAGGCCCATTACCTGCACTGGACGTTCACCGATCCCGATTCCATCCCGGTGTGCGGATTCGAGTGGATCCATTGGACGGTGGCGAACCTGCCGATCGACGCGCTGATGTTCGACTTCAACGACTCCCACGCGCTCTCGATCCCGCCGGACTTCTCCCGTCAGATGACCGCGATGATTCCCGAGGCGGTGCAGGGCCGCAACTCCTCGGCCTCGAAATTCGTGGGCCGTGAGAACGACCCGGCGATCATCATGCGGTACAACGGTCCGCAGCCGCCGGACAAGGATCATGACTACTACCTGCACGTATGGGCTACGAAGGAGCCGCTGCCCGGCCTCAACCAGGGCTTCTGGATGAACGAGCTGCTGCACAAGCTGCGCGAATGCGGCGAGGCTCCCGACCAGGGTGGCATGTTCGTCACCGGCAAGGCGTGAGCTGCGTAACTTCGTAACATATAGGCAGCGATAGCGCGGTCATGGCTCCCCTCCCTGAGGGGAGCTGGCCGACGCAGTCGGACTGAGGGGAGTGCGCCACGGCCCGATTATGCGAATTTTTGACTACCCCTCAGTCACGCAAAGCGTGACAGCTCCCCTGACAAGGGGAGCCAAATGGAAGAGAAAGGACATCATCCAATATGGCCTGCACCACGATTCTGGTAGGCAAGGACGCGAGCTATGACGGTTCCACCATCATTGCCCGCAACGAGGATTCCGCCAACGGCGAGTTCAACCCCAAGCGCTTCATCGTCGTCAAGCCGGAGGAGCAGCCGCGCGAATACAAGTCGGTGATCTCCCACCTGACCATCACCCTGCCGGACAATCCGCTGCAGTACACGGCCGTACCGAACGCCGACCTCAAGGAAGGCATCTGGGGCGAGGCCGGCGTGAACGAGGCGAACGTGGCCATGAGCGCCACCGAGACCCTCACCACCAACGAGCGCGTGCTCGGCGCCGACCCGTTCGTGGAGTACGCCCCGGCCAAGGGCGACGAGCCGGAAGTGCCCGGCGGCATCGGCGAGGAGGACTTCCTGACCATCGTGCTGCCGTACATCAAGACCGCACGCGAGGGCGTCGAGCGTCTGGGCGCGCTGCTCGAGGAGTTCGGCACCTACGAGATGAACGGCGTGGCCTTCTCCGATGTCAACGAGATCTGGTGGCTGGAGACCGTGGGCGGCCATCACTGGATCGCCAAGCGCGTGCCGGACGAGGCGTACGTGACCATGCCGAACCAGCTGGGCATCGACGAATTCGATCTCGAGGACGCCTTGGGTGATCAGGAGGAGCACATGTGCTCCGCCGACCTGGCCGAGTTCATCGAGACCAACCACCTCGACCTGTCCGTGGAGAACACCACCCCGTTCAACCCGCGCGACGCCTTCGGCTCCCACTCCGACTCCGACCACGTGTACAACACTCCGCGCGCCTGGTACATGCAGCGCTTCCTCAACCCGTACGACGAGGTGTGGGACGGTCCGGACGCCGACCACAAGCCGGAGTCCAACGACATCCCGTGGGCCCGTCAGCCCGAGCGCAAGGTGACCATCGAGGACATCAAGTACGTGCTGTCCTCCCACTACCAGGGCACCCCGTTCGACCCGTACGGCCAGCTCGGCGACGAGCGCACCCGTCACATGTACCGCACGATCGGCATCAACCGCCAGAGCCAGCTCGCCGTGATGCAGATTCGTCCGTACCGCCCGCAGGCGAACCGCGCGATCCAGTGGATGGCGTACGGCTCCAACCCGTTCAACACGCTGGTGCCGTTCTTCCCGAACGTGGACACCACGCCCGCCTACCTTGAGGACACCACCACCCGCGTGACCTCCGAGAACTTCTACTGGGCCAACCGCATCATCGCCGCCCTGTGCGATGGTGCCTTCCGCTCCACCTCCAACGCCGTGGAACGCTACCAGGAGAAGACCGGCGGCATGGGTCACCGTCTGGTGGCCGCCACGGACGAGCAGGTGGCCCGTCTGGGGCTGACCGCAGCCGAGGAAGCCGCGCAGTCGGCCGCCGAGGAGGAGTTCGAGGCGGACAACGTGGACGGCGACGTGCAGCCGATGGATCCGGATGAGATCATCGCCGCCGTGCGCAACCCGGAGGTGCGCGGCATCCTCGCCGCCGCCAACCAGACCATGGCCGACCAGCTCAAGGTGGAGACCGACAAGCTCCTCGACTCCGTGCTGTACACCCGCAGCATGGAGATGAAGAACGGCTTCCACATGTCCGATTTCTAATCCGCATATCTGGGCTCCCTTCTCTGAGGGGAGCTGGCCGCGGAGCGGACTGAGGGGAGTTTCGGAGTGAACGGTTCCCCTTCAGTCTCACTCTGTTCGACAGCTCCCCTCAGAGAGGGGGAGCCAAGATGCGGGCCATCCCCACCACACAGAAAGGCTTGAAAATGACCACCATCGAAGACTTCACCAGCCAGTACGGTCTGGTCCAGAAGATCGACGCCTTCGGCTACATGAAGTATCTCGCCGAGAACCCGGACGCCCCGCGCAAGCACGGCAAGGTCATCCTCGTGACCGCCGATACGCCGCTCAAGGCCTCCCGCGGCGAAGGCAAGACCACCACCACCATCGCCCTCATCGACGCGCTCAACAAGCGCGGCATCGACGCCACCGCCGTGCTGCGCCAGCCGAGCATGGGCATCACCGCCGCCGGTTCCAAGGGCGGTGCCTCCGGTGGCGGCAAGGCCTCCCTGACCCACCCCGAGCTCATCGACTGGGGCCTGTGTGGTGAGATGGGCGCCATCGCCGCCGCGCAGAACCTGCTCGTCTCCTTCGCCGAGAAGGCCATCGACGACGGCAAGCTCGACACCATCCTGGTGCCGCGCGTCTCCGAAGTGCCGTCCCGCTCCCTGCGCTCCATCGCCGTGGATTACGGCAAGGGCAACGTGGCGGAGAAGGTGGTGCTCACCCCGACCTCCGAGCTCATGCAGATCGTAGTGCTCTCCCGCTCCATGGACGAGATCGCCGACCGCGTCTCCAAGATGATCGCCGGCACGAAGGACGGCAAGGCCGTGACCTTCGGCGAGTTCATCGACCTGTGGCGCATCACCGGCATCCTGGCCGACGCCGTCAAGCCCGCCAAGACCGAGACCGTGAACGGCTCCCCGGTGTACGTGCACGGTGGCCCGTTCGCCAACGTGTCCATCGGCATCCCGACGCTCGTGTCCGTGGAGATGGCCTGCGCCCTGCATGACGTGGTCATCGTCGAGGCCGGCTACGGTACCGACGCCGGCGCGCAGAAGTGGCTGGACATCGCCTGCCGTGAGTTCGGCGCGCAGTGGCCGTCCGCCGCGGTCGTGGTGACCCGCGCCTCCACTTGGCGCGACGATCCGGATCTGGCCTGGCGCTACCCGTTCCACGTGCAGCGCCTGGAGGGCCTTGACATCCCGACCTTCCCGCTCATCAACCTGTGGGACGGCGAGGACGATCAGATTCCGGCGCTCAAGGAGACCGCCGAGGAGCTGGGCTTCCGTGCGCCGATCATCGGCAACCTGTTCCGCGACGGCGGCGAGGCCCTGGCTCCGCAGCTCGACGGCTTCGTGGATGTGATCGAGAGCGGTTCCATGCCGGCCGAACCGCACTCCCACAAGGGCATGGCCCTGACCGAGAATGTCAAGTGGGTGGCCGAGCACGCCTACGGTGTGCCCGCCGACCGCGTGATCTACAAGCCCGGCTTCACCGAGTCCGTGTCCGCCGCGATGGAACTGTGCCAGTCCGCCGGCATCTCGCTCGATGACCTGGCGCTTGTGGCCGTCAAGTCACCCGCGACCATGACCGACAACGACCGCGCCCCGGAGGAGGAGCGCACGGTGACGCTGAAGAAGGTCGAGGTGCACGCCGGCGCCGGTCTGGTGCACGTGAACCTGACCTCGTCGCTCACCACGCCGATGCCGAAGATCGTCTGATGCTCGTTTGACTCGTTTGACGCACGATTGAAAAAGCCCGCCAGCTCTACGCTGACGGGCTTTTCCATTGATCTTTGGCTCCCCTCGCTGAGGGGAGCTGTCAGCGAAGCTGACTGGGGGGAGCCCTACGCAGGTCACCCCGCGACTCCCCTCAGTCTCACTTCGTTCGACAGCTCCCCTCAAAGAGGGGAGCCGGAAAAGGAAGGAACTCAGAAGTTCCCGCCATTCCAGCCCCAGTCGGTGGTGGCGGTGTAGCGGATGTACGTGCGGTCCTCGGGGATACCGAGCGTGGAGTTCAGCGCGGCCATGATGGATTCGGTCAGCTTCTCCCAAGCGGAGCCTGGCACGGAGCGGCCGAACACGTTGACTTCCACGTAGGCGGCCGGCTTGGAGTCGTCGCCGCCGAAGTAGATGGGCATGTTGTCCTCGAACGGGCACATCAGCCAGCCTTCGGATTTGCCGGGCACCGCGGTGATGGCCTTGCCGTACGCGGCCTTCAGGGCCTCGCGCTGCTCGGGCGTGGTGGAGACGGAGACATGGGTGTGAATGACGGGCATGATTCCTCCTTGACGAAAGCCCTCGCTGACAAGGGCATCGATGAGAACGTTCGCCTTCAGTCTATCGCCGTCCGACGGCTTTCACCGAGGGTCGTACCGGGTCGGCCGGGCGGTCCGGGCTGAATCGCCGCAGACGAACCGAATTGCAGAGATTGCGGGACAATACAGCCAACGGACAGCCGGCAGTCAGACGGGTAGTGTTGAATACCCACTGTGAGAAAACTGATCGCGCAGCTTATGAAGTTCGGCATCGTGGGCGTCATCGCCTTCATCATCGACTGGGGCATCCTGAACCTCCTGGTCGGTGTGTTCCACATGCACAATGTGATTGCCGCCACCATCTCCTTCATCATCTCGCTCATCTTCAACTACCTGGCGAGCATGAAGTTCGTGTTCAAGCACCGTTCCGACATGGCCCGCTGGATGGAGATCCTGATCTTCGTAGTGGGAGCCGTAATCGGTCTGTTCATGAACGACGCCATCATCTGGATCTCGACGTACGGCATGAACCGCGACGCCTTCGTCTCGCAGCACGCGGAGTACCTGCTGCGTACGAACATCGGCAAGCTGATCGCCACCGCCGTGGTGATGGTCTGGAACTTCCTCATCCGCAAATGGCTGCTGGACGATACGCACACCAACGCCATGAACCGTCTGCGTTCCGCGGAGAACAAGCTCACGGCCGAAGAGCTTGAAGCCAAGTGGGAGAACAGCTTCTCCCACAAGCTCGGCGTCTGGTCCCTGGAGCACACGCCCAAGGGCTGGCCGAAGTAGTAGCCTTCGCTGCTCGCGCCTGCCGCCCAATACATACGTAAAAGCCCGGTCCTCAACGGCCGGGCTTTTGTCGTAATACGAGAGTCTTGGCTCCCCTTGTCAGGACATTGCCGTGAAGCAAACGGCAGAGCCGTTTGTAGGCAATGTGCGAGGCGACAGCCGAGCCAGTAGGATGCGAACGGAGTTCGTCATTAATTGCAGGACGAGCTGTCGAACGAAGTGAGACTGAGGGGAGTGCCGTGACGATAGCCCTTGCGGAGACTCCCCTCAGTCAGCTTCGCTGACAGCTCCCCGCAGAGAGGGGAGCCTTCGCCGCTACGCGGCTCACTTCGCCTATGGGAAGTCCACTGGACTCCCCATTTAACGGCTCGGCCCTCAGAGAGGGGAGCCAGACTATCTCACACCGTGACTTCGGTGAGTGTTGGCTGCTCGGTGGAGCCCTTGATCTGCTTGAAGCCCACCAACGCGATCACCAGCGAGGCGATGGCCAGCGTGGTGACCACCATGAAGCCGCCGTGCGAACCCATGCGGTCGATGAACTGGCCTGCGATCGCGGAACCCGCGGATGAGCCGATGGAGTTCATCGCGCCCATCCACGCCATGCCCTCGGTCAGGCGGGACGGCGGCACCAGATGCAGCATGAGCTGGTTGCCGTTGATCCACGTCGGTGCCTGGCACACGCCGATCACCAGATAGATGATCATGATGACCCACAGGTGCTTGGCGAACATGAACGTGCCAATGCCGATGTTCACCACCGCCAGGCAGAAGTAGAAGCGCTTCCACAGCGGGATGGCCCAGTTCTTGGCACCGTACACCAGCGCGCCCATGAGCGAGCTGATGGAGAAGCAGGCGAACACGAAGCCCGTGTACTGCTTCATGTTCGACTCCGTGGCGAACGCGATGATCGAGATGCCGGCGGCCGACTGGAACGCGCCCAGGCCGAACCAGGTGACGCACACCGCGATCAGGCCCGGTCCCCAGATGGACGCCTTCTTGCCGCTACGCGCCTCGGCCACGGCGGCCTGGATGGCGGCCTGGATCTTCGTCTCGTCCGTGACGCCCTTGCGCTCCATGCGGTGACGGGCCTCCTCGGCCGCGGTCTCCGCCTTCAGCGCCTCCGCCTTGGCGGCCTCGCGCTCGCGGTACTCCTTGCGCGTGATGCCCTCGGCGCGTGCCAGCGCGGTCTGCGATGGCGGCTCGGTGGTCAGCTCCGTGAGGAACATGAGCGCGCCGATCACCACGCACACGCCGGTGAACGAGAACGCCAGCAGGCCGGAGATCACGGCCAGCGTGGAGGCCAGCGGGTTGCCGATCACCCACATGCACTCGTCGAGCACGCCGCACAGCGAGAGCGCGCGGTTGGTTTTCTCGCGGTCGCCCTTCAGGATCTTGGTCCAGCGGGCGCGGCTCATGGCGCCCCACGGCGGAATCGCGGCCAGGAACGGGGTCAGACAGTACAGCACCCACTCCGGCGCACGGTTGGTGATGGACGTGACCAGCGCGATCGCGGCCACGATCCATACGAGAATCGTCGGAATCGAAACCTGACGCTGGCCGAACTTGTCCGTGAGCTTGCCCAGCAGCGGCGTGGCCACGGCCAGCGCGATCGCCTGGATGGCCGTCAGCATGCCGGCCAGAGAATAGTTGCCGTAGTAATGCTGTACGGAGATGGTGATGGTCATGCCCACCATCGGGAACGGCATGCACGCGATTACCGAACCGATGGAGTAGCGTGCGGTGTGCGGGATACGCAGCAGCTCGGCGTACCCGCCAAAAACCTTATGTCCGACTTCCTTGATGGCGGCCGTGACGGTGTTCATGTTGGACATAACAGCACTACGCTCCTTTCCGCTCCCGATTGGATGTCCCTCGCGATCCGTGGCGTTGGATGGCGAAGCCCTCATCGAATGATGTGTCTGTCCATGGTCGCGCAAAGTTTGCGTGGCGTTCGGGAATCCGGCGAGACCGCCGCCCCCGACTTCGCATATTTGCGTCACGGCTACTCTATGCGGTGGGCTCGATTGACACGCGGTAGTTAAGGGGATTCGGGCCGTTGTTTTCCGTCCACCGCTCCCTGGCCCGGCTGGTCGCGTATAGTGGCCGTAGCCGTTCCGTTCGCAAGCAACTCGCAAGCAAGGAGAGCCAACGATGACCGCCACCACCATCCACTTCGTCCGTCACGGCAAGGTCTACAACCCCGACCATCTGCTCTACGAGCGCCTGCCCGACTTCCACCTGTCCGACCTGGGCCGCCGCATGGCGCAGGCCACGGCCGCCTACCTGGCCAGCAATCCGCAGACCAACACCATCGCCGCCGTGTACTCCTCGCCGCTCGACCGCACGCGCGAGACCGCCGGAGCGATCCTCGACGCGCTGAACGGGGTACGTGAGACCCGCGGCGAGGCTCCGCTTACGCTCACCACCGACGAGCGCGTCATCGAGGCCGGCAACGAGTTCCGCGGCAAGCGCATCGGCCATGGCGAGGGTGCACTGTGGAAGAACGGCAACTGGAAGCTCGTGACCAACCTATACAAGCCGAGCTGGGGCGAATCGTACCAGCACATCGCCCAGCGCATGGACGCCTTCGCGCGCGAGAAGGTGGCCCAGCACCCCGGCCAGCAGATCGTGGTGGTCAGCCACGAGTCGCCCATCTTCAGCTACCGTCACTATCTGGAGACCGGCCATCCGGAGCATTGGATGTTCCTACGTCACACCGCGCTCGCCTCCGTCACGTCCGTGACGTACGACAACGAGACCGGCCGTGTGATGTCCATCACGTATGTGGACCCCGCAGCGGATGTGAAGTAACCGGAATCGTTGCAATTCCGCCATTTTCATTGGCTCCCCTCTTTGGGGGGAGCTGTCGTCGCAGACGACTGAGGGGAGTCCGTGCGGGTTGGGCCGGGGCGTGCCGCACTACAATCGACTGATGAATATGACCGGCCCGCTGAGGGGCGAGGGGCCTGACGCAAAGGAGCATGCAATGACCGTTGAACTGAATCGTGAGGCAATCGCGCGTGTGGCCGCGCTGCCCGCCGTGCGCGAGGCCGCCGAGTCCGGCGCGCGTCTGGTCGCGCTGTGGCCGCTTACCAAGGCCATGCGGATGGACAACGACGCGAAGTACGCGGAGAACCTGCAGGTGCGCGTCACCCGTGCGTTCGCGCGCATCATCACCGGCGAGGACGTCACGGTCCCCGACGCCGAGTTCGTCTACGAGGGTGCCGACTCGATTCCCGGCCGTCCGCAGTCGATCGTCGACGTGCTGCTCGCCGCCAACGACGCCTACGACACGATGGCCGGGTTCTCCGAGTCCGGCGACGCCTCGCTCGTGGACGAGGCGGCCGAATCGTTGGGCGTTGCCTGGCCCGATGACGTGTCCGTCGCCGTGCATGAGGCGCTGGAGTCCGTCGAGGCCGCCATCGACGCCGGCATGTTCGACACGGGCGTATACACGGTTCCGGGCGCCGCGGACGGTGACGGCGATGCGGCCGGTTCGGCCGACGCCGGTGATGCCGATACGGCCGGTGAAGCCATGGACCCGTCCGATGACGAGTTCGTCCCCTCCCCGGCGCTGACGGACGCGATGGCCCACCGTTTCGCCGCGGCGCTCGCCGTCTGCGACGTGCTGGTCGGAGCGACGGCGGATAGTGCCGTTTCGACCGGCGGCGCCCCGGCTTCCGATGCCGCGGCGCGCGCGGTGCTGCCGGTCCTGCTGGCGGTCAACGAGCTGCGCGAGCAGATCGCCGTGCCGCGCATCTGCCTGACCGACGACCAGATTCGCGGATTGCTCGACGTGCGAGCGAAGGCCGCCGATCCGTCCGGCGCATCCGAAGGCGTGACTCTCGATGCCGTCGCCGACTATATCGCCCCGCTCGCGGCGGCCGAATGGGCCAAGCACCGCGAGGATGTGCTCTGGGATCCCGCCGAGGCCAAGAAGAAGGCCAAGGAAGAGGACGAGAAGCGCAACAAGGAGGCCCTCGCCGCCAAGTTCGCCCACGTCAAGAACGACAACAAGGAAACCGTCGAACTGTAGCTGAACGGCGGCGGTAAGCGATACCTTTCGTCGCGCGTTCTGCTTTGAGTGTGCGACAAAGACAGTCCGGCAACGGTATGCATTCAATTTTGCGTAAAGTTGGTAATTTTACTTTGCCAGTTTTGCGCAAATTGGTAAAGTAAAGTTACCAGTTCTGTTTTCTTGGAAGGGTGATCATGTCTAATCCAGTGATCGCGGAAAAGCTGGAAAGCTTCGATATCGCCGATTTCCAGCCAATCGTCGCACGAGATTTGGATCTGGGCGCACCGTTGACACCCAAGGCGGGCAATCTGGTCAAAGTCGTGACCGGCATGCGTCGTAGCGGCAAAAGTTATCGGTTGTTCCAGGAAATGGAATCGCTGCATCGTTTGGGCGTTCCATGGAATCGCATCTGCTACTTCAATTTCGAGGACGACCGGCTGGGAGTGATTACGCCGGCTACGGGTGACGAGGTATTGGAGGCGTTTTACACTGCTCATCCCGAAGCTCTTCGGGAAGGTGCGTACCTGTTCTTCGACGAGCTGCAGGAAATGCGCGATTGGGGCGCGTGGCTGCGTCGCGTCGTGGATGGCACGAAGGCCACGATTTACGTCAGTGGATCCTCGTCCAAGATGTTGTCGCGCGAGATCGCCACGGAATTCCGCGGCCGCGCACTGGATTTCGAGCTGTTGCCGTATTCGTTCCGTGAGTTCGTCCGGGCGCGCGGGATCGTTGCCGCCGAACGGCTGGATGGCCATGACGCCTCTACGGGAAACTATTCGTTCGAGGAACGTCTCGCTTTGCAGCGGGGCCTGAACGATTATCTGACGGTCGGCGGTTTCCCGGCGGCGCAGGATCTTCCCGTCCCACAGCGGATCGCCCTGTTGCAGTCGTATGTGCAGCGTGTGGTGCTGCGCGATGTGGTCGAACGTCATAACGTCTCACGTCCCCGGGTCGCATCCGCGCTGGCCCGGCGCGCCTTGGGCTCCAATGGCCGGCAATTGTCATTGCGTAAGGTGGAGAATGACCTGCGTTCTGTCGGGTTGCCGACCAGTCGCGAATTACTCGGGGATCTTATCGGTTATTTCGAGGACGCCTATCTGCTGTTCCGCGTACGGGAATTGTCCATGTCGCTCAGCGAGCGGAGCACCGCGGTGCCCAAGGTGTACGCCATTGATCCCGGTCTCGCCGCGGCCTCGTCCAGTGCGGTCATGCGTGATGATGGACAGCGTTTGGAGGAAGCGGTGTATCTGGAACTGCGCCGCCGCAACGTGGGATTCCGGCGTGATGGCATCGCTTCATGCCGTACGCGCGAGCATGCATATGAAATCGATTTCGTGGTAGGCGACGCTTTGGAAAGTGAGACGTATGAGCTCTACCAAGTCACGGCGAACATGAACGACGACGCGACGGTCAAGCGAGAGACGCGCGCGCTGTGGGAGATGATGGCGGAGCATGGTCTCAACGAGGGCGTCATTATTGTGGGCGAGGGCGCGGAACGTGACTATGAGCAGGACGGCTTGGTGATCAAACAGATTCCGGCTTGGAAGTGGTTTCTGCGCGAATGATCATCTGGTGCGCCGCTCCATGACGGCATGGTCTCCGGCCTTTCAGAGAGAAACCGATTCGGACACACTTGCACCGCCGCGGCGGAATTCCAGGGGGGTGCATCCGAAGCGCTTCCTGAACGCGGCGCAGAATGCGCTGGTGGAGTAGAAGCCGCATTCGGCGCAGATCTCCTTGAGGGTGGCCTCGCCGGTGAGCAGCAGGTACTTCGCGGCATGCATGCGCGCATTGACGATGTACGTGTGCGGCGTATAGCCGGTGACCTGCTTGAACACGCGGATGTAGTAGTACTCGCTCATCAGGGCCATGCCGGCGAGCTGCGAGACCGGCAACGGTTCGCTCAGATGCGTGGCGATGTACGAGAGCGTCTCCTCGATGGCGTGCTGGTTGTACGGCGTGCCGGTCCGTTCGGCGGTGTCGTCGCCGGCGGTCAGGCATTCGGTGAGCACCTCCGCTATGGCCAACGACATGCGCGCCTCGTTCACCTTGCGCTCCTCGGCGAAGGTGTCGTAGATCATGCGGAACCGGCTGATGGCGTAGGTGGCGCGCTTCAGGGTGATGACGCTGCCGAGCTCGTCGTGAATGGTCTCGAAGTAGTCGTGCGCGAGCCGGCCGTCGAAGTGCATCCACAGCAGGGTGCTGTCCGTCTCGGCCTGCGCTTGGTAGACGTTCGGCTCATGGCAATCGAGCAGCACCAGATCGCCGGTGCTCGCCGTGGAGCGGCGGCCGTTGACGGTGAACGTGAACGTGCCGCTGTAGACGGCCATGAGGATGAAGCTGTCGAATGAGGCGCGATTGAGCCAATAGCCCTTGAGATAGCGGTACAGGCCGATGCGCGTGGGGTAGAGGAACATGCGCAGGGCGTTGCGGCTGGGCACGTACACGTAGTAATGCGAGACCGCCGCGTCCACATGATGCTCGACTGGTGTCATGCCATTCCTCTCGCGTGCCTGCTTGGCTCCCCTCCCTGAGGGGAGCTGTCACGAAGTGACTGAGGGGAGTGACGATGACATTGGACTCCCCTCAGTCCGCCTGCGGCGGCCAGCTCCCCTCAGAGAGGGGAGCCAAGGGTGCCCCCATAATATCAAAAAATTGTCCTGATAATGATGGAAATTGTGCTGCATCCATCGTCATCAGGGACCTCGATAATCGCTGAAAACGCTGCTATTGCAAGGATTATTGGCCGCGGTTGGGGTGTTGCGTCAGATATCGCCCGTGTTTCAATAACAAGTGAAGGGCATTCGTAAGGAATACCGCGGGCGAGGGCGTCGGCGGCATCCCGCGCGAGTCACGAACAGACGAACGAACCAACCACACGAACCGCAACGCGCACACGAAAGAAGGAACCCATGGCAACCATCGACAGCGAACTCGCCGCCGTAGCGGACCTCTTCCAGCTGGAAGGCGAGGTCGAAAGCATCAAGCCGTACGGCGACGGCCACATCAACGTCACTTACCTGCTCACCACGGATCAGCGCCGCTACATCCTGCAGAAGATGAACACCAATGTCTTCCCGGACACCAAGAACCTCATGCGCAACGTCGAACTCGTCACTGACTTCCTGCGCGCCCGCGGCCAGGAGACGCTGGACATCATCCGCACCAAGGACGGCGGCACCTACGTGGAGCGCGAGTCCGGCGCGTGGCGGGTATACGCCTTCATCGAAAACACCACGTCCTACAGCCTCGTGCCGAACGCGGATGTGTTCCGTGAGTCCGGCCGTGCGTTCGGTGAATTCCAGCAGACGCTCGCTGAATTCGACGCCTCCCAGCTCACCGAGCCGATTGCTCACTTCCACGACACCCCGCACCGTTTCGCCGATTTCAAGGCCGCGCTCGCCGAGGACAAGCTGGGTCGCGCCGCCACCTGCCAGCCGGAAATCGACTTCTTCCTCAAGCACGAGAGCCAGTACTCCGTGGTGATGGACGGCCTCGCCGACGGCTCCATCCCGCTGCGCGTGACCCACAACGACACCAAGCTCAACAACATCCTCATGGATGCCGAAACCGGCAAGGCCCGCGCGATCATCGACCTCGACACCATCATGCCGGGCTCCATGCTCTTCGACTTCGGCGACTCCATCCGCTTCGGCGCCTCCACCGCGCTGGAGGACGAGCAGGACCTCGACAAGGTGCACTTCAGCACCGAGTACTTCCGCGCCTACGCCGAAGGTTTCATCGGCGCGGTGCGTGAGAGCGTCACCCCGCGCGAGGGCGAGCTGTTCGCCTTCGCCGGCAACCTGATGACCATGGAATGCGGCATGCGTTTCCTCGCCGACTACCTGGCCGGCGACACCTACTTCGCCACCAAGTACCCGGAGCACAACCTGGTGCGCGCCCGCACGCAGATCAAGCTGGTGCAGGAGATGGAGGCCAAGGCCGGCGAGATCAAGGCCATCGTGGCCGACGTGCTGGAAGGGAGCGCCCGCTGATGGCCGTGGAACACGAAGCCGGCGTGCAGTCCGGTACCCAGGCCGATGCTCAGGCCGCGCTCGCCGGGGTGTACGCCTCGATCGATGCGCTGATGGCCTACGCCGAGCGCAACCTTGACTTGGACGCCCGCGACGCCGACTGGACCCGCAACCGCATCTTTGAGTTGTTCGGACTGGATTCGTACGGTGCAGTTGCCCCGATCGCCGCTGACGAAGCCGCCGCTTCCGACGCTTCCGCCGGCGACTACGCCTACCCCGACGCTCTCCTCGCCGACTTCCGCGCCGCCGCGGTCGCGGCCGGCCTGTTCGAGCCGGACGAGGGGCCGGTCTACGCGGACATCGTCATGGGCCTGCTCTCCGGCACGCCGTCCTCCATCGAAGACAGCTTCGAGGAGACGGAAGGCACGGACGGCGGCATGGAGGCCATGCACTGGTTCTACCGCTACTGCGTGGCCAACAACTACGTCAAGAAAGCCGTGCTCGACAAGAACCCGCGCTTCGACTCGCACGGACTGGTCATCACCATCAACATGGCCAAGCCCGAATTCAAGAACATGAAGAAGGCTGCGGCCGGCAACTCGGTGGCCGGCGGCTACCCGAAATGCACCATCTGCCACGAGAACGAGGGCTTTGCGGGCCGCAACAAGCGCACGCTGCGCACCATCCCGGTCGCGCTCGGCGGCGAGGAATGGTTCTGGCAGTTCTCCCCGTACGGTTACTTCCACCAGCACGGCATCTGCGTGAACCGCGAGCACACGCCGATGCATGTGGACCGCGACACCTTCGGCCACCTGCTCGACTTCGTGGATCGCTTCCCCGGCTACTTCCTGGGCTGCAACGCCGCACTGCCGCGCATCGGCGGTTCGGTGCTCGCCCACGACCACTACCAGGGTGGCGGCGAGCTGCTGCCGATGCACAAGGCCGCGGCCTGGGCCACGTTCGCCGTGCCGGACTTCCCGGATACCGTGGTCGAGATTCTCGACTGGCCGGGCACCGCCGTGCGCGTGGTCTCCAGGAACCGCGACGCCATCGTGGAGGTCAGCGACAGGATCCGCCTCGCCTGGCAGGGCTACGATGACGCGGCGGCGGATATCGCCAGCCATGACGAGGACGGCAACCGCCAGTCCGCGGTGTCGCCGAGCGCCATCATCACCGACCGCGGCTACGAGATGAGCCTCATCTTCCGCAACAACGCCATCAGCGAGCAGTACCCGGAAGGCATCTTCCACGCGCACCCCGAATTCTGGCCCATCAAGCAGGAGCCGATCGGACTGATCGAGGCGCAGGGCCTGTTCATCCTGCCCGGACGACTGGTCGAACAGCTCGGCAAACTGGAGGACGCGCTCGCCGCCGGCGAGGGACTGCCCGAGGATTGCGCCGAATTCCAGCTGCAGTGGTCCGAACTTGCCTCCACCCTCGACGGCAACCGTGACCGCGACGCCATCCGCGCGGCCATACAGGACGAGCTCGGCAGCGTATGCGAACGCATCCTGGGCAACACCGCCGTCTTCAAGGACAAGCACACCACCGTGGCGTTCCTTGAAGCCCTCGGCCTCACGCAGCAGTAGCTGCCCCCCCCCCTGGGCTCCCCTCTCTGAGGGGAGCTGTCGGCGAAGCCGACTGAGGGGAGTGCTCGAGGAAGTTCCTGTCTCTGCACCATCACCATCGAAAAAACGTATCCGATATCCATCGGCATCAAGAAAGGAATCCAATCATGGCTGAAGTGATCATCGTCAAGAACGAGGAGGAGGCCGGCGAGATCTACGGCCGCTGCGTCGCGGACCTTATCAAAGCCAAGCCGGACGCGGTGCTGGGTCTGGCCACCGGCTCCAGCCCGCTGGCCGCCTACCGCGCTCTCGCCAAGATCGTGAAGGACGAATCCATCGACGTCTCGCAGGTGCGCGGCTTCGCGCTGGACGAGTACCTGGGCCTGCCGTTGACCCACCCGGAGTCCTACCACTCCACCATCCACCGCACGGTCGTCGAACCGCTCGGCCTCGACCCGGCCAAGGTCCACGTGCCCGGCGACGTGCTGGGCGGCGCCCCGCTCGAGGACGGCGACAAGATCGCCGCCGCCGGCCCGGCCTACGATGCGGCCATCGAGGCCGCGGGCGGCATCGACGTGCAGATCCTCGGCATCGGCACCGACGGCCACATCGGCTTCAACGAGCCCGGCTCCTCCCTCGCGTCCGGCACGCGCGTCAAAACCCTCGCCGAGCAGACCCGCATCGACAACGCACGCTTCTTCGACAACGACATCAACCAGGTTCCGACCCACTGCATCACGCAGGGCATCGGCACGGTGCTCAAGGCCCGCCACCTCGTGCTGCTCGCGTTCGGCGCGGGCAAGGCCGAGGCCATCGAGGAGACCGTCGAGGGCGGCGTGAGCGCGTTCTGCCCGGCGTCCGCGCTGCAGCTGCACCCGCACGCCACGATCATCATCGACGAGGAGGCCGCCAGCCGCCTGCGTCACAAGGACTACTACCGCTACGCCTTCGCCCACAAGCCGGCCTGGCAGGGCATCTGATCGGTAGATTGCAGTGTATCGGTTGCCCCGGCGACTCCGTTTCTCCATGAAACCGGCCGCCGGGGCAAGCCCGATTTTGGGCCATTCGTATGCTATGACGCCGATTTGGCGGAATAGTGCGGTTTGTGAGACATCGGTCGTTGCCCCCGCAAGCCGAATCACGGTGGAAAATAGCCGGCGGGGCAACGCATCTGCCCCGAGATGACGAATCACGGCGAATATCCCTTGCCGGGGCAGCATTTTCAGCCCCGGCAAGGCTGATATGGGTGAATCGCGCGTGTAGGGGCCGGAATTATGGTGTATTGGGTAGAGCCAAGTGGTTTTCAGGCAAAGGAGCATCAGGAAACATGACGGACAGAAGTGAAATCGTCGCGCGCGTGACCGCGGCGTTGGAAGGCGAGGCCAAGCCGGTCGCGATCCGCGGGGCGCGCAAGGTGGACGCCCGCGGCGAGCAGTCGGGCTACTGGGTGGTCTCGGACGCGCGTGGCGTGATCGTGGCCACGGGCGCCGCGGCCGCGGACGGTACCGGCGAGGAGGCGTTCGAGCACGCCTGCCGCACGGTCGGCATCGACCCGGCCTCCCGCTCCGGCGAGGTGATCGACGCGGGCGGCCGCATCCTCACGCCCGGCTACGTGGACATCCACGCCCACGGCGCCTGGGAGAAGAGCTTCGACGACGGCCCCGACGGCATCGACGTGGCCCGCGCCGGCCACGCGGTGCACGGCACTACCCGCCAGGTGCTCTCGCTCATCACCAACCCGATGGATGTGATCTGCCGCAACATCCGCACCGTGCACGAGAAGATGGCCACCCGCCCCGACATCCTCGGCTGCCACCTCGAAGGCCCATTCCTCGCCTTGAAGCGCAAGGGCGCGCACGACCCGAACTGCCTCAAGGACCCGGTGCCCGAACTCGTGGACGAGATGCTCGACGCCTCGGGCGCCGACCCCGCCGCGCGGCAGATCGGCTGCATCCGCCAGATCACCATCGCCCCCGAACTCGAGCACGGCATCAGTGCCATCAGGCAGTTCGCGGCCGCCGGCGTGGTGCCCGCGGTCGGCCACTGCGACGCCGACTATGCCACCGCCCAGGCCGGCTTCGACGCGGGCGCCGGCATCATGACCCACATGTTCAACGCGATGAACGGCCTGCACCACCGCGAACCCGGCCCCATCCCGGCCGCCGTCGAGGACCCGCGCGTCACCATCGAGCTCATCAACGACGGCTTCCACGTCCAGAACCCGATGGTCAAACTCGGCTTTGGACTGGCGCCCCACCGCATCGCGTTCGTCACCGACGCCATGGCCGCCACTGACTGCCCCGATGGCGCGTACAAGCTCGGCGAACTCGACGTGAACGTCATCGACGGCCACGCCCGCCTCGTGTCCAACGGCGCCATCGCTGGCTCCACGCTCACCCTGGAGGTCGCGGTCCAGCGCGCGGTCAACGAACTCGGCTTCAGCCCCGTCGCCGCAGTCGAGGCCGCCACCCTCACCCCGGCACGCGCCTTCGGATTCGACAAAGTCAACCCCGTCACCGGCACTCCGCTCGGCCTCATCGCCCCCGGATACGCCGCCGACCTCAACCTCCTCGACCCCGCCGACTGGACCGCCCAGCACGTCTGGTGCGCCGGCCGCCAGGTGGAGTAAACGCTGCAGCGTACGAAATTGGCCTCCGTTCGATAAGGAACGGAGGCCAATTTGCTATGTCAATCAGTTAGTTTCACTGACCCTGCCAGGGCTTCTGTGCGCTGTCGTCGTCGGAAGTCGGTGCGGCGGGCGTCGTCGAAGCCGGCTCGTGCGGAGACAACACGGTTGCGTCGCTCACGGGATCCTCGGCGGGGGCAGCGGGAGAAGAGTATTCCGGAACCGGTGCCGGCGCGGACGCCGCGGCAGGCTGCGCCGACTGACCGTAGTCAGGCAGCGGCACGGACGGTGCGGGTGCCGCAGGGGCCTGAGTGGGCTGTCCATAGGCGGCCGGAGTCGGCTGACCGTACTGCGGCGCTGCCGGAGCGGATTGAACCGGCTGCCCATATTCCGGTGCGGCCGGAGTCGGAACCGCAGGAGCCTGCTGGCCGTATCCCGGAGTCGGGGCGGGCGTGCCGTACTGCGGAGCGTAGCCATTGGCGGAAGCGGTCGGAGCGGTCGGAGCCGGGGCAGCTGGAGCGCCGAACGCGCCGGTGCCGCCGGGCACATCGAAGCGTGCGCCCTCCGGCTTGCTCGGCAGCGCCATGAACACGATGTACACGATGCCCGCAGCCAGCGTCAGCAGCGAGCCGATCACGGCGATGCCGATGCCGCCGGCCGCTGCCGTGCCGTAGTGGTTGCTGTAGCTGCCGGACGCAAAGCCGCCGAGGCCACCCCAAATCGCGGTGCCGGCACCCACGGTCATGAGAATCGCGCCGATGACGATGGCACCATAGAAGATGGCCACCCACCAGCCGGGCTTGTCGATGTCGTGCAGACGACGAACCGCCAGCGCGATGCCGGGAATCAGGGTCGCCAGCGCCCACAAGGTGGCCAGGAAGGCCAGCTTGTCATCCGTGGCCTCCGAAAGGATGTTCAGCACGATATTGACGGCGCTGGCCGCCAGCGTCCACCACCAGAATTCGCTGCGGGAGGCGCGGCCGGAGAATACGATGTACTTCTTCCAGAAACGCAGGAACGCTTCCGGGAACGGGCAGCCATAGTAGGGCTGGTCCAGCGGAACGGGGCCAGCCGGGGCGCTCGGGGCGGCGTACTGCCCGTAGGACGGCGGGGCCTGATTGTACGGAGGCTGGGCGCCGTACGGATTCTGACCGTATGGATTGGCGGGTTGTGCGTACGATTGCTGCTGGCCGTAGGCGGGTGCGGGGGTCTGCTGGCCGTAGGCGGTCTGCCCATACTGACCGTACTGGTCGGCCGGGGCGGAGGCGTAAGGATTGCCGTTCGACTGGGGTGGCGTGGGTTGGCCGTAAGCCGGAGCGCCATATGCGCCATACTCGGGCTGCGGGGCGGAAGTCGGTGCGGGCGTGCCGTACTGGCCATACTGGCCATACTGAGGTGCGGTATTGCCGGTATTCTGCGGATTCTGCGGGGCCGGCGCGGAGCCGTCGGCGTCGGTGTGCGGTGTATTGGGTGCCGAGGGAAGCGGCACGTTGTTGGGATCAGTCATTGATTCCCCTTTCATCACGGACGGTATCGTCCTGCTCCATTCTTCCAGCTTTTCCATGAAAACCCAACAAATACGGTAATTATTGCCTGAACGGCGTCGTTGAGGCGGCGGCATGGTTCGTGGACGGCGAATCGGCGGGAATCGGCGCGTGCAATCGTTATCAAATCGATATCAAACGAGCATGTTCGTTATTGAACGGTTCTGTACTATTTATCGATAGATACGCGCACGGTTGCGGTGACGGAGCCGGAGGAAGCCAACGAAGCTTTCGGCGCGAACGCAATTACAGATCAACATAGGGGAACCATCATGAACAACGACTACAACTACAGCGGCAGCGATCGCCACGACTCCCACGAATCCGACGCACAGGCGCAGGACTGGGCCCTGCTGTTCGACGGCCTCGCCTGCTGACGGTTTCAGCGCTCCGGCGCGTCCCCGCTCCGCGGCAGAATAGAGCCCATGACTGATGCTGAAAACACCAAACCCGAACTCCCCGCGAACATTCGTGTTCGCTTCTGCCCGTCGCCGACCGGCACCCCGCACGTGGGCATGGTCCGCACCGCACTGTTCAACTGGGCCGAGGCCCGCGCCACCGGCGGCAAGCTGATCTTCCGTATCGAGGACACCGACGCCGCCCGCGACTCCGAGGAAAGCTACAACCAGATTCTCGAGGCCCTGCGCTGGCTCGGCATCGACTGGGACGAGGGCATCGACGTGGGTGGCCCCCACGGCCCGTACCGCCAGTCCGAGCGTGGCGACATTTACAAGGACGTCGCCGCCAAGCTGCTTGAGGCCGGCTACGCCTACGAGTCCTTCTCCACCCCGGAGGAGATCGAGGCCCGCAACGTGGCCGCCGGCCGTCCGAAGGCCTTCGGCTACGACGGTTACGACCGCAACCTCACCGAGGAGCAGAAGGCCGCCTTCCGCGCCGAGGGCCGCAAGCCCGCGCTGCGCATCCGCATGCCCGACGAGGATATCGCCTTCGACGATCTGATCCGCGGCACCATCGAATTCAAGGCCGGTTCCGTGCCGGACTACGTCATCGTGCGTCCGAACGGCGATCCGCTGTACACGCTCACCAACCCGGTGGACGACGCCATGATGGAGATCAACGTGGTACTTCGCGGCGAGGATCTCCTGAGCTCCACCCCGCGCCAGATCGTGCTCTACCGTTACCTCGAGGAGCTCGGCATCGCCAAGACCACCCCGCTGTTCGGCCACATGCCGTACGTGATGGGCCAGGGCAACAAGAAGCTCTCCAAGCGCGACCCGGAGTCCAACCTGTTCAACCACCGCGACGCCGGCTTCATCCGCGAGGGCCTGCTCAACTACCTGGCCCTGCTCGGCTGGTCCATCGCCCCGGACCGCGACGTGTTCTCCATGGAGGAGATGATCGCCAAGTTCGATGTGCGCGACGTGAAGGCCAACCCGGCCCGCTTCGATCTGGACAAGGCCATCTCCATCAACGCCGAGCACATCCGCATGCTCGATGCCGACGACTTCCTGCGCCGCTCCGTGCCGTACCTGCACCGTGACGGCGTGGTCTCCGCCGACAACTGGGATGCGCTGACCTCCCGCGAGCAGGAGATCCTGACCGCCGCCGCCCCGCTGGTCCAGCCGCGTGTGCGCCTGCTGGGCGAAGTGGCCGGCATGGTTGGCTCGCTGCTTTCGACCGAAGGCTACATCGAGCCCGACGACGACGCCCGCAAGACCCTCAAGGATTCCGCCGGTGCCGTGCTTGACCTCGCCATCGCCGCTCTGGAGGGCGCCTCCGAGGACGGGTGGAAGGCCGAGCCGCTGCATGAGCTGCTTAACAAGGCGCTCATCGAGGACGGTGGCTACAAGCCGCGTCTGGCCTTCGGCCCGGTGCGCGTGGCCGTCTCCGGCCGCCGCGTTTCCCCGCCGCTGTTCGAGTCCATGGAGATTCTCGGCAAGGATGTGACCGTGGCCCGTCTCAAGGGCCTGCGCGAGCACCTGTGATGTGAGCCTGAGCTGCGGCTGAATTGTTCCGCTGACTGACTTTGGCGAAGAGTATACGGGCGTTTGTCTTTCGTGGGCAGGCGCCCGTTTTCGATGCCGCAGATGGTTGGTGCATCTGCTTATTCGCGGCCGAAGGACTTGACGGCTGAGTAAAGGTCATCGGAGGCCATTTCGGGCGTCTGTCAACCAAGGAATCACAATGTGACACGCCGTAGTTGACGTTGGTGAGATGTTCCCGTATATTAATCACTCGTTGCGGTTCGCCGCAGCGGATAACTTAAGCCCCCATCGTCTAGCGGTCTAGGACTACGCCCTCTCACGGCGCCAACACCGGTTCAAATCCGGTTGGGGGTACTTCTTCGAAAAGCCTCGGCATCGCGCCGAGGCTTTTTCGTTTTCCCGGCCGGCGGTCCGGGGTGACGGTTTTGGGGCAGGGGAAGCGTAGCCGCATCCCTGGTTCTGGGCATACTTTTCTCAATTATTCTGCGCATATGCATACCGCGAAAACGGTCTGAACGGGGAGTCCGTGGTGGATGTATGTCCGGAACGGTGGATGGCGGACGTTTCATGATGGGTATATGCCCGGAATCGATTATCGGGATTCATGGTGGGGCCTGCTTATGGTTTGACGCCAAAACCGCGGAATTCCGCGCGACACGCCGTGATTTGCATTCGGCTGGGCTTTCTGTAATATATACACCTGTTGCGCGGTTCGCCGAGCAGCCGGTTGAAAAACTGAATATGCCCCCATCGTCTAGCGGTCTAGGACTACGCCCTCTCACGGCGCCAACACCGGTTCAAATCCGGTTGGGGGTACGACGGACAACTCTTCGGAGTTGCTACGCCAGCCAAATTGGGGTGTGGTGTAATTGGCAACACAGCTGATTCTGGTTCAGCCATTCTTGGTTCGAGTCCAGGCACCCCAGCCAATGAGCCCTCGCGAAATGCGAGGGTTTTTTGTTTTTCTGGGGGCTTCACGAAAGCCCGTCCCCGTACTGAACGAGAACGAAGGAGATCGAGTATGTCCGCTGAAACCCAGAAGAACACCGCGAACACCCAGACCGCCGCGAAGAAGCGCATGCCGAAGTGGGCCATCGCCCTTATCGTGGTGGTGATCGTCGCCGTGATCGCCGTGGCCGGCGTGTTCGGATTCCGCGCGTATTCCGAGTCCCAGTACAACACTGCTGTGGCTGCCTGCGCCACCGCCTCCGAGGAAGTGCGCAACGCCACCAACGACTATAACAATCTCGTCAACGGCGATGCCTCCGAAGCCGCCGCCCTCACCGAGAAGGACGTTACGGACGCATCCACGCTCGACGCGCTCAACAAGGAACTGAGCGCCGAAATGCCCGAGTACGAGGGCTGCCTCGCCGACGACACCAAGGGCTACCAGGCCGCCACCGACAAGCTCAACGAGCAGACCGACTGGTACAAGACGCACACCGCCTCCCTGCAGAAGGCCGTGGACGCCGTCAACGCCGCCAAGAAGTGAGTTTTCAGCTCCTGACTCCCGTTCGCCGCTCCACTGCGGTGGGCTAATACCCGTTGCGCCCCGCTGAGATTGTTCTTGGCGGGGCGCAACGGGTATGTGATGGCGGTTTTGCCTCGCTGACATGACGTGAGCGGGGCAGCGCGGGGGCGTAACGCCGGGTTTTCTTCGCTTGGAGGCCTTCCGCGTTCATTGCCGGGTATGCTCTCCCCGTTGTGCCACGCTGATGGCCGATGCAGCGAGGCACAACGGATACGAGCTCCTTGTTGCCCCCGCGCATGGGCGGATCCCGAGGTCTACGCGACGAACCGCAGATAGGTGCGATCGTCGAACGAATCCAAATCGGACGTGAATCCCTTGGTTGACCGGTACTCGTTGATGAGTGCCGGATCGTCGTGCTTGAGACGCTGCAGTTCGGCCTCGGACTCGGCAAGCGTGGGCCTGAGCAGGGGGTAGCCGTCCGAGGCGAGCGCGACCTCGTCGCCGGGACGCACCGGCACCGCGCGAATCGGATATGCGGGGTCGGTGAACCCGTCGAACACGAAGTAGCCGTAAGGCCCGCGTTTGTTGGCGAATTGCGATTGCAGTCGCAGGAACGGCAGAATCATGTCGCGTGCCGGGTCTGAAGAGCCGGATGATGAATCGGATGATGAGTCGGATAGTGAATCGGGAGCGGAATCGGGTGAGCTGCTGGCCGGAGCGCCGGATGCGACGTCGGAAGGCGCGTAATTCCGTACGTTCCGTTCCCGCAACGCCAACGTGACGAACGCCCGCAATTCGCCGAGCAATTCATCGACCCGCTTGACGGTGGGCGTCTGCACGCCATTGACCATGATCTGGCAGTCGCCGAACAACCAGGCCTCGTGGCGGTGGGCGCTATAGACCACCGCATTGGTCTGCAGCCGTTCCACGGGCTCGCGTTCGAACACGGCGTAATCGCAGGCCGCTGGGGAATCGTCGGTATGCCCGTACGCGGCTTTGGTGTCCGCGTCGTCGCTCGGGTTCGGGCTGCCGTGCGTGCGCGTATCGGCGCGACTGCGGTAGGCAGTTTGGAACCGTCCATCGATGGCCCGCTGCACCTGCCGCATGTCCGCATCGGCCGGCAGCTTTGCGATGGTTTCCAGCGCCAGATTCTTCGCGACCACTCCGCCGCTCGGCCGCCAGAGATGTCGGATGCTCTTGCTCGTCACCCCATCCACCACGGCCGCGAAGTTGCCGGTGACGATCAGCCCGTCCTCGTTGAGTGATTGGTCGCTCCGCTTGCCTTGACAATACTGTTCGATGATGCGCATGACCGGCCTCCCGGAATCACTATAGGCTTTGTGAAACCAAGACGGCATGTTCTCTTATTTCTGGCTCCCCTTGTCAGGGGAGCTGCCGGCGTAGCCGACTGAGGGGTAGTCCAGCCGGATTCATGCCAATTCTGTTTGAACAGAGCTTTACTGTATCCCTATTAACCTTGGATTGTTGCGCTGCAATTGGCATGCCTCTCGCGTCACCGCCGTCCGACGACCCAGGTGGCGTCGGATCGCACGTGCGGCACCATCATCACGATGACCGCAAGCAGACATGCGATCATCACCATCAGAATCATGTCCTCATGGCCGCGCGTCTGCAGCATCGCGCCGGTCAGGGCACCAAGGGCCAGCGCCAGCATCACCACCGCGCGACGGCCCAGTTTCGACTGCTCGTGACCATGGGCGGACGTATCGGCCACGATTCCGGTCAGCGTCATCGTCAGCACCGTGGTGGGCAGGTCGGGTACGGACAGTTTGCGTGCGGTGGAGTTCTGGATGCCCATGGCAGGCGCGAGCAGCACGATGAGCATGATGATGTGCAGGTCGATATGTCGTGCGGTGGGGAAGTTCAGGCTCGGCTGCGAGGCACGCGCGAGGGTCGTGGGATCGGTGCCGCCCATGGCCGGTTCCGGGGCGAAATGATTGAGCAGGTAGATGCCGGCCAGTGCCGCGGCCACGAACGCGAGCTGTATCACGGTCGACACCAGCAGGTGACGGGCGCGGTTGGCGCCGAAGTAGTGGATGATGCGCCCGCCGATAAGCGCGCCGACCATGAACGCTGCCAGAGTCAGCGCCGACGTCCACCAGACGAAGCCCTATGCATGGGCGATCGCGAATCCCAGGAAGACGATGTTGCCGGTCACGTTGGCCACGAACACGTGCCCGAGCGCCAGATAGCTCAGCGCATCCACGAGTCCGGCCACGAACGTGAGGATCACGAGCGCCGGGGAGAGCAGTCCGTAACGGTCGTCCTTGCGGGGAATCAGCGTGCGTCCGGCTTCTGCCAGGTGCGATGTGGAGGTCATGGTGTCGGGCGGGTTCCTTGGAATCGATGGGCTTTGCGGGCGGCGCGATACGCCGTACGTGGCAAGGCTAGGGGAGTGGCACGACTGACGTGCGGAGAAGGATTTGCGGAGCTGTCGTGCACAACGATTTGGCGGAGAATTCCGCCAGAAAACAAGAGAGCCCCGAGTGAGAATTGGACTCACGACCTCTTCCTTACCAAGGAAGTGCTCTACCACTGAGCTATCGGGGCGTTACGGATTCGGTCGAGCCGTTTGGCCGGGCCTCATCAGGCAACCTGTACATCATGGCACGGAATCGCGTATCGCGCAAATCGGCGGCCGGAAGTCGCCGTGTTCACCACCGCGCTGGCGCGAATTCACCTGTGCTTGGTCGAGTACACATGATTCGGAAACACGGGCGGGGTAAACCGAATCACGATATGAACGGAAGATAAGCAAAGGAATGATTATGAACGCACAGATCAGCGACTATGAATCGCACCATGCCGCCGCGCATCACGGCAACGACAGCCAATACGACGCCTACATGTACACCGAATACGGCATCGAGCGCTGACGCTCTCGCCTAGCCGGTATCCGGACAGAGAAGCAGGCGTGCCGCCGACGGTTCGACATGCTTCCCGCGCGTACCGCGTAGTCACGGGCGATTCCACAAACCCCGTAGTCGTCACCGGTCTTCGCCTCGTCGTAGATGTGTTTTTGATGGCGATATTCATATCCGTCGTTCGGATTGCCGCATGCTGTATGCAAATGAGGCGAGATGCCCGTCTGAACAGTCTCATCCTTGCGGGTAATCCTTCCGGATGAGCCGGTGCGCGATTCTGCGAACCGATTCGGAATGGTTCATCCCACAGCCCGATGGAGGGCCACACGACTGGCCCGTAGCCTCGGTGGTATGAACGCAACAACACAGCAATCCCAGCGAACCGTACCGGCGGCCCGTCCCACCGCCCCGGCAGTCCAGCCGGCGCAGTCTCAACTCCGGCAGCCACGTACGTGGACGCCGATACTCGAGGCGCATGATCTCGTGATGGACTACACCGCCGCAATGCTCAACACGCAGGCCGGTCGCGGGGTCACCGGAGTGGCATCCCCCACCTCCGCCGCAGCCATCCCGAATGCGCCATTCGGCCCGCACGCACTCGCCCTGAACCACGTGAACTTCGCATTGGGAGAAGGCGAGACGGTGGCCGTCATGGGCCCGTCCGGTTCCGGCAAATCGACGCTGCTCCACGCGCTCGCCGGCATCATTCGCCCGACTGCCGGAACCGTGATGTTCCGCGGCGCGAATCTCGGAACGATGAGCGATGCCGACCGCACCAGGCTGCGCCGCAGCGTCTTCGGCTTCGTGTTCCAGTCAGGTCAGCTTCTGCCCGAGCTGCCGGCCGTGGAGAACATCGCCCTGCCGATGATGCTTGGCGGTGTGCCATACCGCGACGCAACGGACGCGGCCATGCTCTGGCTCGAGCGCATGGGTCTCAAGACGCTGGCCACGCATCGGCCCGGCGAGATGAGCGGCGGCCAGATGCAGCGCATCGCCATCGCCAGGGCGCTCGCCGTGCGACCGGCCGTCGTCTTCGCCGACGAACCGACCGGCGCGCTCGACCAGACCACCGGTCGCGAGGTCATGGGCATCCTCATGGCCGCCGCGCGCGACAACGGTGCGGCCGTGGTCGTCGTCACCCATGACCCGAACGTGGCCGCCTTCTGCTCGCGCACCGTGACCATGCAGGACGGACGACTGGGGGAGGGCACACGATGAGCACGTTCGCACTCTGGCGGTTGTTCCATCGTTCCGGTCGGTCGAACACGTCCGGGCATACCTCGGTACTGGCGATCATCGCGTTCGCCGCGGCTACCGCCATCTTCCTCACGGTGCTTGGCGGCGTGCACGGGTTCATATGGCGAGCCTCCGCCGACCACACGCTCGGATGCCTGTTCGATGAAACCGTATGCAGGCCGGGCACGTTGGCCGTCTGGCAGCATCGGCTCACCAATCCCGCTGACCCGGCCTCCTACGCCTCCGGGTATGTGATGCTGGCCGGGTTCGCCTGCGTGCTGCTCGTCGTGCCGTTCGTGGCACTCGCTGGTTCCGCGGCGCGACTGGCTGCGTCCCGCCGTGATGCGCGTCTCGCCGCCCTGCGACTGGCCGGCGCCACCACAGGCCAGGTGGTCCGTCTCACCGCGCTCGATGCCGCCGGCCAGGCTTTGGTGGGCTCGCTCATCGGCATTCTCGGCTACTGCGCACTCATGCCGTTGATCATGCTGCTGCGTTTCCAGAATCAGGGATTCACGTTCGAACAGCTCTGGGTCGGAGTACCTGCTTTGGTCGTCACGGTTGCGGGCGTCGCTGTGCTGGCGCTGGTCTCTTCGCTGATTACGCTGCGTCGCGTGGCCATCACGCCGCTTGGCGTCATGAGTCGCGCGGCAGGTTCGCTGCCGTCCGCTTGGCGCGCGGTGGTCTTTGTCGCCGTGATGCTCGTCGCCGTGATCGTGTTCAAGAATCCGGCGATGCTGGCAGGCTTCGGCATGGGAGAGGCGATGATCTATGTTGTGGTGATCGGCTTCGTGCTGCTCTGCTTCGCGCTGTTCAATCTCATCGGTTCATGGGTGGTCACGGCCCGTGCCAAATCCAAGGGCCGCCATCCCAAGGACGCCGCGACCATGATCGCCATGCGCCGCATCCTCGATAACCCCAAACGCGCCTGGCGCAACGTCTCCGGCATCGCATTGGCCGTGTTCATCGCCGGTATCACGTCGATTTGCGGATTCCTTGGCTCGGCTGCGGTGGGCGGCAGCCCGAATGATCCATCGACGCTGTTCCTGCACGACATCGGCACCGGCGGACTGCTGACGTTGGTGTTCGCCGCCGTGCTCGCGGCCGTCAGCTCAGGCGTGATGCAGGCCGGCAGTGTCTACGATCAGGTGAACGAATACCGCATGCTCGTGCTCGAAGGCACGGATGCGAAGACCCTGAACCGCGCGAGATTCGTCGAAGTGCTCACACCGCTCAATATCGTGGTGATTGTGGCGGGTAGCTGTTCGATGCTGCTTATGGCGCCGCTGTTCGCCGTATCGATGACCGAGCCGGCCACGCTGCTCAGTTTCCTCGGCGGTCTCATGCTGTGCTATGCGCTGGTCGCGATCGGTGCATTCGCCTCCAATCGCGTGGCCGCCGGTCTCAATCTGGCTGATTACCGCGCCGATGACTGATTAAGGGTATTGGGTTATGGGCTTGTAGACCCGAGACCGTTCGAAGGATTGACTGATAAGCAAACCCCGGAACCGTAATGGTTCCGGGGTGATGGCGGAGGATACGAGACCCCAACCTTCAGGTCGGCTCCGCCTTACTGCCGCTTGGTGTTTGAGGGATTCGCGCGCTCGCCGTACCACCTCCGTTACCACGTCCACGGCGTGTCGTGACGGGGCTTCACGTCATGTGCGGGGCGGCTGCGATGGGGTGAGGATGCGCCATGTGCCGCGTTTGTCAGAGCCGATGCGTTCGATGAAACCGGCTTCCTGCATTGTGCGGAGAGTTCTCCACACGGTGGTATATGACACGCTTAGCGCATTTGCCGCCTGTCGATATGTAATCGATGGATTGTCGCGCAGCAACTCTAGAAGACGTTGCTCTCTGGTTACAGTTTCATTTACAGTTTCATTTACAGTTTCACTTGGGTCATTTACCTGTTCATCGGTCCCATTTACAGTCTCATTCGGGTCATGTTCGGTCTCATCGCGAGCCGTCGCGTCGTCCTTGGCGGTGTTGCCCTCCACCCAGCGCACGGGGACGAACGCCTCGAACACGTCGCCGTCGTCGAGCACGGGATCCTTGCCGGAGTAGGGCTTCGAGTATTTGTACAGGTTGCGCATGCCGCTGCCGAGTTCGTCGGCCAGACCGATGTTGCGGAAGAACTTCGCGATGAACGGGTTCTTGGACACCGGCTTGAAGCTCGTGATGGCGAGCTGGCCTTGGAAGATGGCCTTGGAGGCGTTCTCCGTGTGGACGCCGTCGCCCAGAATAAGGAACTTGGCCGGGTACGGGCTGACGAACTCGCGGTGGATCATCAGGTTCGAGACCAGTTCGCGGATGATGATGTCACGTGGGCTGACGGTCTGGGCTCCCTCCAGCATGAACCGGTCAGGTAGGTACCGTTTCGCGAACTCGGCGACCTGTGCCTGCGCCTCGATCAGGTTCGTGTCTACGATGAGCCGGTCGTCGTAGCGGTCCAGGTTCTCGCGGCGCACGATCACGTCGGTCTTGTAAGCGGGCGCGATGCGCGAGATGACCTCATCCTTGCCGAGCAGCATCACGGCGGCGAGGTTGAAGCCCTCCTCGCCGGTGTCGTAGTTCACGCCGTACAAGTCGGCGCTGCGCATCAGCTCCATGTCGTCCATCTCGGCCCACGGATGGCCGGGCGCCTTCAACGCGGCCAGTTTGCGCACGCGCGGCAGCAGATCGAATCGGAAATCGGACGGTTTCAAGTACCGGTATACGCGCTGTTCGCTGAAGTGGTTCTGCTTGCGGATGTGCATCTGCGCGATCTGCGTCTCGCTGGTGATGCGGCGGTCCACGTCGGCCACCCGGTCGTAGATCACGTGCTTGAAGCTGACGACGGCAGGGCCTGCGGGGACCCAGACGCGGATCACGAGCCTGCCGTCGTATTCGATGCGTTCGGTCTCGATGGCGGGCGCGACGTTGAACAGCTTGGGATTGCCGACCACGTTCACCAGATTGCGTTCGATGTCTGTGGCCTGCGGCCGATTGACGCCTTCGACGGTGCCGTCGTCGAGCACGCCGAGGTAGATCGATCCGCCGAACCGGTTGTTGAACGAGCATAACGTCTCGAACGTGTCCGCCTCGGGCTGGACGCCGCAACGCTTGAATTCGACCGAGATGTTCTCGCCGCGCTCAAGCACGGCGGCAAGTTCTGCAGCGTTCATGTCGTCTCCCCGAATCGTCCGTCCATTTAGTGTATCGCAGGGCGATTCGGCAGGATGCTGACGGATTTGTCTCCCGTCTTCCCGATTCCCACGCCAACGTGAGGCGGCCTGACAAATTCAATGCCGGTAGGAGAGGCGAAGAGAGACCTACGTCGGAATCCGGGATGCGACGTGGGGTGCATTGAGCACGTTGACGTTATGCGGCGAGTTTGGCCTTGTAGCCCTCGCCCCAGTCCCATAGGGCGTCGATGACGGTTTTGAGGCTGCGGCCGGTGTCGGTCAGCGAGTATTCGACGCGCGGCGGCACCTCGGGATAGACCTCGCGGTGCACCAGCCCGTCGGCCTCCATCTGACGCAGGTTCGAGGTGAGCACCTTCTGCGAGATGTGGCCGATCGAGCGGCGCAGCTCGCTGAAGCGCTTGGTGCCGTCCAACAGATCACGCACGATGAGGATCTTCCACTTATCGGAGATCAGCGTGAGCGTCGTCTCCACGGGACACGCCGGGAGCGTGTTGACATCGACCATGAACCGTCCTCCTCGAATCGTTGGAATCATCCAATGGTTCCCTTTGGGTAACTATGGCACTTCAGGGTGCCTTCTTCCATTACGGGAAGTACTCCAATATCGTACTGTTCCAACGGCGGGACCACAAGGCCCGTCGATGACAACGAAAGACAGCAACGGCAGACAACATCGAAAAGGAGCAATCATGACCAAGCGCATCGCAGTCGTCGCCGCCAACGGCAAGGCCGGACGCCTCATCACCAAGGAGGCCGTCGATCGCGGTCTCGACGTCACCGCCGTCGTGCGCAAGGAGAACCGCAGCGCGGCACCCAAGGCTATCCTGAAGGACATCCTCTCGCTCACGAAGGCCGACCTCGCCGGCTTCGACGTCGTCGTGGACGCCTTCGGCAACTGGAAGCCTTGGGCGCTGAAGCAGCACGTCGAAACCTCCCAGCATCTCGCCGACCTGCTCTCGGGCACCGACATCCGTCTCATCATCGTGGGCGGCGCCGGCAGCCTCTACGTGAACCCCGAACGCACGGTGCAGCTGCTCGATACGCCCGAATTCCCCGCCATCTTCAAGCCGCTCGCGAGCGCCCAGCGTGACGAACTCGCCGAGATCCGCAAGCGCGACGACGTCAGGTGGACGTTCGTCTCCCCCGCCGCCGACTTTCAGGCGGACGGCCCACGGACCGGCAAGTACGTGCTTGCCGGCGAGGAATTCACCACGAACGAGGCGACCGACAAAAGCGAGATCAGCTATGCCGACTACGCCATCGCCATCGTCGACGAGGCCGTCGCGGCACCGTCCGAGGCGCACGTCAACGAACGCATTTCCGTGCGCTGGTAACGGTCGGCCGTGCGACGCCGGTGCTCGAGCTGCCATCGCTGATGCGGTATCGGCAGGCCATCGGCATCGACTGTCTCAGAGCGGTTTTTCGGTGCTGATGTCGTTCAGGTAGTCGCGCAGGACGACCGCATGGTTAATCAGCGGGTCCTTGGCCGCATACAGGAGCGTGACGTTGCCGTGGGCTGTGATGATGTCGCGCAGCGCGCCGACCGCCTCCGCATTGGCATCCAGTTCCGCCCGGTATCGTTCGGCGAACTCCGCGAATCGATCCGGGTCGTGCCCGAACCACTTGCGCAACGTGGGCGACGGCGCGATCTCCTTCATCCACAGGTCGAGTGCGGCGCGCTCCCGGCTCATGCCGCGCGGCCACAGCCGATCCACCAGAATCCTGCAGCCGTCATCGGGTTCCGGCTCGTCATAGATACGTTTCACCATTATGCTCACGTCCACCATCATCGAACTGCAGGGCGGGCAAGTCAATCGATGCGGGACATTCGAAAACCGAAGTCGGGCAGGATGGTGCCGATGGAGAACAGCGCCGCGCCGCCGCCGAGGCTGACGCGGCCGCCGGCGACTGTGGCGTGGATGACGCCGCCGCGCGTCGACTCCTGATACGCGGTGAGCGCTGTTTTGCCGAGGCGTTTGCTCCAGTATGGCAGGATGTGGCAGTGGCCGGAGCCGCAGACCGGGTCCTCGGGGACGTTGAGCTTCGGCGCGAACGAGCGGGACACGCAGTCGAAGCCGCTGCCTGCATCGCCCGCGGCTGTGACGTTGGCCAGCAGGCCGGGCAGGTCCTTGACCAGCACCTGATCGGGATCGAGCCCGCGCACCGTGCGCTCGTCGGACATCACGCACAGCAGGTCACGGCCGAGCCACGCCTCAACCGGACGGGCGCCCAACGCCTGCTCCATCGCGTCGGTGACTGGGGTGGGCTTCAGGTCGAAGGCGGGGAAATCCATGGTGAACACATCGCCGGCCTGGTCGTCGTCATCACGCCCGTCGCCCCGCCGTCGGGTCACGGTCAGCACGCCGCTCATCGTGCGGAACCGCACCACGTCGGCGTCCGGTTCCACGAACCGCAGCACCACATACGCGGAGGCGAGCGTCGCGTGCCCGCACAGGTCGATTTCGCCGCCCGGCGTGAACCAGCGCAGACGCCATCCTTCCGGTTCGCGCACGATGAACGCGGTCTCGGAGAACCGGTTCTCCATCGCGATGTCCGCCATCAGTTCGTCAGAGGGCCATGATTCCGGCAGGCACACCGCCGCCGGATTGCCCCTGAACACCCTGTCCGTGAACGCATCCACCACATACTGTCTCATAGTTGCGCCCATCTCTCATTCCTTTCGTCGTCTACCGTCGTATGCCTGTCATCGTGAATGCGCGATCAGGCGGAAAGCCGCAGGTCCGTCACACGAACACTAGCTGGACGAGCATCATGTACACGATGGTTCCTCCGGCGACGGACGCCAGCATGCTGTGGCGCCACCGATGCAGCAGCACGATGACGAGGACCGCGATCGCCTCGGGCGCTCCATGGTATCCGGAGAGCGGCGACACGTCCTTGAGCGCGTACACCACCAGCAGACCGGTCATCGCATGCGGCAGAACCCTGCCGAGGTAGGTCACGGTTCTGGGTGGTCGGCGTGAATCGGGAAACAGCGTGAACGGCAGGAAGCGGGTGAGCATGGTGCCCAACGAGACCGCCGCTATGGTCACGACGGCCTGCCATGGGGTCATGGTCATCATCGAACCTCCCTGTTCCGGGCGCCGTGCGCGTCGTCCGCGTCTTCCAATCTCGTACGCAATATCAGGAACGCCGCCAGCATCAGCGCCATGGCCGGAATCATGAACCGGTCCGGGTCGAACAGTGCCAGACAGATCGCGGAGGCCGACAGCCCGACCAGCGCAGGCGCATGAGGCCGAGCCGAATCCACGAGATTCGCGACCACCGGGTGTGGGCGCGGAGCGCTGCCGTCGCCCTCCTTCCGGTTCCGGTCGTCATCCCACTGTTCGAGGAGAATCGACAGGAACAGGGCGGCGAGCACGAACTCGATGCCCTTGGTATCGAACGGAAGCACGCCGCCGGCCAGCCAACCCAACGCTATTCCACCGAACCAGTAGGAGCGGCAGAGGACGGAGACGAACACCATGAACCATCCCCGGTCGACCGATGCCGGAATATGAACGCTGGAATCGATGGCGAACGTCTCGTCAATCATCGTGAAGATCAGATACGGTTTTCTCCAGCCCAATCCACGAAATGTGTCCAGCATCGACAGGCCGTAGAACAGATGACGCGCGTTGACCATGATCGCCAACAGGAACGCGGACCACGGATCGAACGCGGACAACAGCAGATTTACGGTGACGAACTCCATCGACCCGGCGAAGATGACGTAGCCCATGGCCAGCGGGTACACGATCGGGAACCCCTTGGCATGCATGAGCAGTCCGTAGGATCCGCCGAAAAACAGGAAGCCGGCGGCGATCGGCAGCGTGGGCGGCAACGCGGCCCGGAACGCCGTACGCAACAACGCCATATCGGGGGATCCTTTCCTTCATTGATGTTCCCGTGCATGTGTCGAACGATCCAGCTGCGCTGGACGTATCCGATGGCGGCCATCGTATGACGGGCATATGCGATAAGTACAATCAAATCCGCTAATGAACACATAAGCAATGCTTATGCAACGTCTATGATGGGCAATCATGGACAACCGGTATCTCGCCTTGCGGCACATCGTCGAATACGGCAGCTTCTCCGCGGCCGCCGACGAACTGCGATGCAGCCAGTCGGCCGTCAGCCAGATGATCGCCTCGCTGGAGAAGGAACTCGACGTCACCCTGCTCAACCGGCAACGTGGTGGATGCACGCTCACCGAGGAGGGACGCCAGCTCTACCCGCTCATCGGACGCTACGTGGAGGACGGCCTGCGCATCCGAGAACGGACCGACGAGATTCTCGGCCTCGACACCGGCGTGATACGCATGGGCACCATCGCCAGCATCTCCGCACACTGGCTGCCCGGGCTCATCAGCGGATTCCAGCAACGCTATCCGAACGTGCGGTTCGTCCTGCATCAAGGCGACTACACCACAATCCAGGAATGGATCCACAACGGCACCATCGACTTCGGATTCATCAACCCCGCCGCCGCGCGAGACGTGCGGACCATCACCATCAAACGGGGCGCCATGCTCGCCGTCCTGCCGCAAGGCCATCCGCTCGCCGCACTCGATCGGGTGCCGTTGGCCGCGCTCGCCGAGGAACCCATGATTCTGCTGGAGGAGGGACATTATTCCGAGCCGTTGGAGGCATTCGCGTCGATTGGGCTCAAACCGAACGTGCGGTTGCGCATCCACGACGACTACTCAATCATGACCATGGTCGAAGCCGGGTTGGGGTTCAGCATCCTCGCCGAACTCATCCTCCACCGCACCAGCACCAACTACAGGCTCACCCTACGCCCCACCGATCCGCCCGTGGAACGCACCATCGCCATTGCCTACGCTGACCGCGACAGGCTCCCACTGGCGGCCAGACGATTCATCGAACACCTGCGAAGCAATATCGACGCATTGCCGTGAGCCTGCCTGGGGTGTTGCGTATGGGCTTGGGACGATATCGATTGATTTGCGCGGGTTCGAATCCGCGCAATCGCAGACGGCGAGAGGTCTGTACAGGCGTACAAGGCGCGGATAACGAAAAAGGGTTTTGGCAAAAGCCAAAACCCTGATGGCGGAGGATACGAGACCTGAACCTTCATCAGGCCGGCTCCGCCTTACTGCCGCTTGGGGTTTGTGGGGTTCGCGCGCGGGCCACCTTCATTACCACGTCCACGGCGTGTCGTGACGGGGCTTCACGGTGTTGTGGGGCGTGGAATGCGCGTGAACTCGCTGCGTCGATGGCTGTGTGGCGGCATCGCTTTCGCTGAATTCTACGCTGAATACACTGAATTCAGTTATTCAACACTGAATTCAGTGTAGACGTAGCGAATCGATAAGGCGATTCTGACTATTGTCCGTTTTGTCAGGAATTGGTAGCATGGTGACAAGGCAAGGAGGAATCATGACTGCTGTACTTGAAATGCCGCGCGCCGAGGGGACGACGATCCCGCGTGGCGATCGTGCGCTCGTCGGTTCGGACGGTGATGTGGTGGAGCTGAGCGCTGAAGCGTACGAGGCGGCGCTGAACGCGGCGTTCGGTGTGATGGGACGCCGCCGCATGGTCACGACGGGTGAGGCGGCGAAGCTGCTGAACTGCTCGGCGCGTACGGTGGCCCGCATCCTCGATTCCGGCAGGTTGCCGTTCACCCGCAATGGCACCACGGGCCGGCGCATGGTGGACGTGACCGATGTGATGGACTACCAGAGGCAAGAGCGTGAGCGGATGGAACAATCTTTGGCTTCGATGCGCCGCGCGGCTTCGGAGATGGGTCTGTACGACGAGGACGATGCCGCCTATGCCGCCGATTTCGACTGACGGGCCGGAGGCGATATCGTGGTGAAACCCGTCGTATTGCTTGACGCCAATATCTTTCCCGCTGTCTGGCTGCTCGACATCATGCTCACGCTGGACGAGGAGCAGGTGATCGACGCCGTATGGTCCGAGCACATTTTGGAGGAGACTCGTCGTGCTCTCGTTGAAAGACGTAACCGTACGCCGGAACAGGCTGATCGTCTGCTCTCGTTCATCACGCCGATGAATCACCCATTGCGTTTACGGCTGGGAACATCTTGAAGCGGCACTCGATCTGCCGGATCCGGATGACCGTCATGTGCTCGCCGCCGCTTTGGCCGCTGATGCCGATTACATCGTCACGTACAATCTCAGGGATTTCCCGCCGCGGAGTCTCGAACGATACGCGGTGGAGGCCGTGCACCCGGACGAGTTTCTGAGCATGATGCTCAAGCGCGATCAGGAGGGCGTCGTGAACGCGATGAACGCCGTTGTGTCCAGCAAGGATAATCCGCCGCGCACCATGGCCGAGGAATTGGCGCATCTGCGTAAACTGCGCCTGAGTGGATTCGCCGACGGCATGGGGCGGATTGCCTGCTCGGGGTGGTGATCTGTGCCCTTTTCGGGAGACCGACCTAGGAACCTAGGAAGTGGGGGTGAGTAAGGTCCCTGGGTTCGGATGCGAGCATGATGGCGGGAATGCCGGTGAGATGCGAAGTTCTGGTTGCGGTTTGACCCGTTGACCCTAGGCGAGGTCGCTGGTTCTTGTCGCCGGCCGCGTCGAGTTGTTTGTTTCTCGCCTTCCGATTTCCCGCACCAACGTGAGGCGGTCCGGCAAAGAAGCGGTCACGGGGGTGGGGAAGGTGCCCCACCCGTGCCACCGGGCGCCCCCCAGTGTCATAGCGCCGCTCTCTCCCCCGATTTTTCCCGCAACGTTGATTGCGGGGTTTTGGCTTCGTCAGGCATGGGCGTGAATCGCCGATTGTGCCGATGAGGCGAGTTCGTCGATGCGGGTGACGAATGTGCGGATCGCGGGGCTCGGGGCGATGGGGTAGAGCAGTCCGTAGTGCATGACGACCGGTTCGGGCCAGTCCACGGCCACGTTGACGAACTGCGGGTGGATGCCGTCCCACATGGGTTTGGAGATGAGCAGATCGCCGGATTCGGCGCAGTCGTTGAACGTGTCGAGATCGTAATGGTCGATGTCGATCAGATCGATGGCGGGGTGCCGTTCCAGGATGTCCCGGGCTGTGTCGTTGGCGCCGCGGTGGCGTTTGAGGATGCGGATGCGCGTGCCTTCGAGGTCGTCCAAGGCGAGTCGGGCCCGTTTCGCCAATGCGTGGCTGCGCGGAACCGCCACGCATAATGGTTCGGAGTCGAGGGCGAGGGTGCTGCACGTGTTGTCCCAGTAGCCGGCGTCGAAGGCCGTAGAAATCAGGTCGATATCCTCACCGAGATGGGCGATGATGTCGTTGATGGTTTCGGAGTCGTCGGGCATCGACACCAGTTCCAGACGAATGTCCGTGTGCTTGCCGGCGTCGCGTTGCCATAGGTCGAGGATACGTCGGCCGGGGCGCAGCATCGAGACGCCGAGACGCACGGAAGCTGAGCCTCCGGCTGCCCGCCGCTGCGCCCGGTGCAGAATCTCCTCGCACTGTCGCACAATCATCTGCGCGTCCTCGACGAATTCCCTGCCGGCCCTGGTCGGCGTGACGCCGCTGCGCGACCGGTCGAACAGCGTCAGACCGTATTCCTTCTCGAAGGTGGTGACCTGCTTGGCCACGGCCGGAGTGGAGATATGCAGCAGTCGCCCGGCCTTGGCGAAGCTGCCGGTCTGCGCGGCTGCGATCACCGCATCCAATCGTCTGTCGTACATCGCAACCCTTCCATAAACCATCGGTTCATACATCGTGAGCGATAAGCATCCATAAGCCGCTGTTTTGCGAGTGTTTCAAAGAATACCATAGCTACTGCAACAACCAAACGGAAACATATAAACCAATGGGATATAGGTGGGTATGACATCAATCAACGAATCCGCAACCTTCGGCCTCACATGCGAGGACGATGGAGCCGCACGCGAAACTCGACGAGTGTCGCATCGTGCGGCGCGCTACAGCGCCGGTTTGACCACGTTCGTCACGTCGCTGGCGTTCTTCCTGACCGGCATGGACGCCATGATCGTCAACGTGGCCCTGCCGACCATCACCGCCGACCTCGGCGGTGACATGGCCCTGCAGCAGTGGATGATCGACGGCTACACATTGTTGTTCGCCTCGCTGCTGCTGCTCGCCGGCAGCCTGTCCGACAAGTTCGGCGCCAAACGCATGTTCTTCTTCGGCACGGCGTTGTTCGGCGCGGCCTCGCTGCTGAGCACGTTCGCGTGGACCATGCTGATGCTCATCGTCGGCCGGTGTCTGATGGGCGTGGCCGCGGCGCTGATTCTGCCGGCCTCGATGGCTTTGATCAACGAAGCCAACCCCGACCCGCGCCGCCGTGCGTTCGCGCTTGGTCTGTGGGGCGCCGGTTCGGCGTCCGCATCCGCGTTCGGTCCGCTGTTCGGCGGGCTGCTCACGCCGATTCACTGGAGCCTGATCTTTGCGGTCAACGTGCCGTTCTGTGTGATCGTGCTCGCCCTCGCCCCGAAAGTCGCGCCGTCGCCCACCCGCACCATTACGTTCGACTGGCTCGGCCAGACGCTCGCGCTGATCGGCCTTGCCTCGCTGGTGACGGGCGTCATCGAGATCGGTTCCCGGGGCGTTTCCTCGCCGATGACGATCTCGCTGCTTGCCGCCGGTGCCACCGCTCTCGTGCTGTTCGTGCTTGCACAGGCCAAGGTCAAGCATCCGATGGTGCCGTTGAGCCTGTTCCGCAACGATGGCATGCGCATCTCGCTGGTTGTGGGATTCATCATGATCTTCAACTGGTTCGGCATGGTATTCATCTCCACCTTGTTCCTGCAAGGCGAGCAGGGCATGAGCCCATTCACTGCGGGACTGGTGTTCGTTCCTTCCGCGGTGGTGATGGTGCTCACCAACGTGTTCAGCGGGCAGGTCATCAATGCGATGGGCACCCGATTCGCCGTCTCCCTCGGTCTGATCGTCATGGCCATCGGCTTCCTCGCCGCGGTGCTGGTACCCGCGCCGATGCCCGCATGGGTGATCGCCGCGGCCCTGAGCGTCGTCGGCCTCGGCGGCGCGTTGGTCACGCCGGCCCTGTCCGGACTGGTATTGGTGAGTGTGGATCAGCGGCAGGCCGGCATCGCCAGCGCCGTGTTCAACACGTTCCGTCAGGTCGGCGGCGCGATCGGCGTGGCCGTGTTCGGCGTGGTCGCCACCTTCATGCCCTCGCTGGACGGTTCCCTGCGCGCCGTGTTCATCGCGGCCGCCGTACTGCTCGTCATTTCGTTCGCCTACGCCCGTCTGCGTTGGTGCGAACGATGATTCGCACAAAGGAAGCGGCGGCGATCGGCTCTTAGGGGATGGCCGATTCTCGCATGAGGCCCCACCGACCCCAAGAGCGTCGTATCGCCCGTATTACGCGGCTTGCTCTATACCTCGTTCATCGGCTTCGCGACGGGCGAGTTCAGCTGATGCCTTGTTGCTCCACAGGCCGTGCTTGCGACTGCGGATCAGCCTTAGCAGCGATGCCGGCATCGCCGTAAGATCGACCTCGTTCGTGTAGGTCGGCAGTTCGTCGAACATGGCCTCCGTATCGGCGGACGCATATGGGACGGACGTCCGCACATGGCCGTTGCCATCTTGCCACCTTGGCGCCTCCCCGGGTTGAGAACCGTTGCAATCATTGGGTTCTATGGAAGGTGGCACTAAGATCCACGTTTAGTTCCTATAACCCTAAATCTCCTGTAAGTGTGCAAGTAGCGCGAGAGCCGGCCCCCAAGATACTCGGGGCGTCCGGCTCTCACTTCCATTTCCCCAGCGGGGTTGGCTTACCTTGAAGTATACACGGCTTGACGGTGTCAGTCACCGTCGATGAGCACGGTTCGCACGCAGCTGAGGAAGCCGTCGTACCTTTCCGTGCCGGTTCGGGCATCGCCATAGGCTCCCAGCAGCTGGTCGGGAAGCCACAGCCTTGCGTCGGTTTCGCCCGCTTGGAGTTCGACGCGGATTGCGCTGATGAACCCGCGGCTGCGCAGGCCGTCGATGAATCGGATGTCGTTCCTGTCCTGTGAGGCTTCGCGGCGTTCGAGCACGAGTGTGTCCACGTCGTATTCTGTTTCCAACAGGGGGAGAAGGTGTTCCAAACATTTGCGTCTGGCTCGCTCGGCGGTATTCCAACGGTCCATAGGCACGGCGGCCACGATGACGTGATCAAGGTTCATGGCGTCGATCGCGTCGATGACTTTGCCGCGCAATGAAGGTCGCATGTCTCGCCAATGCAGTTTCTTCGCGCCTTTGGGCTTGAGCGAGGACAATCTTTGCCGGGTCAGGGTCTCCGCATCGTCGCACACGCATGCTCCCATCAGGTACATGGGTGAGGGAACGCCAGTTTTCCTAACGCTTTCATCTCCCCAAGCGGTTGCCATGTTTTACCTCTTCTGCGTGATGCGGACAATGGTTTGATGGTACTGGATAGTGACGCCGAGAGGCGTGGACATGGTACTGCGTTCCAACGGGACAGAGCGTAAACGCAGAAATGCCGGGGGATTCCCGGCTCATGGAAGTCTCGCATTGCTTTGGACCTGCGCATGAACCACGTTAGCGGAGTCCAAAGCTGCTCGGGTTTAATTGTGGAAAAAACAGGGGAAAGATCCTACCGCTATGCCTCGGGGCGCGCCCGAGGCATAGCGGTAGGATCTCTCCCCCTACTCGGGTCATCGGGCGTTGTCGGCGATGCGATTCTGTGCTTCGGTCTGTTCGTGGGGCGCCTGTATTAGTTGCCGAGAAAGTAGACTGGCACGTTTGTCCGCAGTGGACGTGGATGCAGTTGTGCCGGTGATGGGCGCGGTCATGGTGATGTCCTTCATACGGTGATTCCTTGCCTGTTGAGTTCGGTGGCGGTTTTTGTTGAGCCATAGGCCGGTGCCTTTCACCGTGCGGATGGCGAGCAGCTGGGCGGTGGACAATGCCGTCCAGTCGGGGATGTCGGCCCAGCCGGTGCGGGCTGTCGCATCGGTTCGGCAGGCGGCAGCAGTGGCGCAGATGACTTGCCATACCCCGCGTCTCCCGCGGAAGCGTCCGACGTGTCCGAGCCGTGCGGCGCTCGCCGACAATCGTTGCTTCATCGCGTGGAGGTCGCCGCGTGCGCGGGTCGGCAGTAGGCCGCGTTCCAACGGGTCGCCGATGGCGGTGTCCGCCTTGTCGGTGCGGATGATGGTGTGACCGGTCATCGGGAACGGGCTGGTGGTGAGCGTTGTGCGGGCGTCGGCGCACAGCAACAACGCGGCCAGCAACATCCGCAGTGCCGGCAGGTCGCCGTTCGTGGCGCTGAACGCGATGGAGGCCGGACGAATGTGCGTCGCGTAGGCGCACAGGGCCAGGCATCGTGCCGTGTGCTCGGCGTCGCGGGTGACTGTCAGACGATGCAGCTCGTAGGCCGTTTCGATTAGATAGCCAGCCGTCGCCTGAAGCACGTAGCTGGGTTCGTTCGAGTCGAAGCGTTCGTCCAACACGGCGATGGTGTCGGGGAAGACGACGTCGTTGTCGATGTCCCGCATCGTTCACTCCTCTCCCGCGAACCTGCGCACGCTGGTGAGGTTCACCAGATAGGTGTTGCCCACCTTGCGCGCCCGGATTTTGCCGGAGCGGATGAGCCCGTACACGGTCTTCGTGTCCGAGTAGCCGAGCATTTCCGCCACTTGAGCGGGTTTGGCGGTCAGTTGTACGTAGTCGTTTCACATATGGCTGTATAACCCTTTGCAGGTCGCACCGAGGAGAAGGCGTAGCCGACGTGGATACACTGCTCCCAAGGTGATGATTCTTCTGTGGACTTACCGGCATCCGCCGCGCGTGGCGCCCGGGTTTTACCGACTTCGGGAGGTCGTGACGTCGCTATCTTCGGCGGATTTCCATTTCCACACGAACTCGCAACAATATCATTTTTACAGCGTTGCACGTTTTCCCGCAAAACGGTTTGGCGTGACTAGATATGTGCCAAAACGGCACCCTGAAAACGTTGCGATGACGCCGATTCCAGCTGTCTGGACGACGGCTGCGGACAGTGATTCAGCTCACAGAAAAACCAAAATCATCGGAAATTGCCGTCGGAATCGCTCCCGGCCCGATACTCGCGTCGTTTCGATGGGCACCCAGCATGTCGACCGAGGCGAGGGAGACCATGCGTCCGACTTCTTTGGAGATGTCATCCATGGAACAGTCGAGGCTTCCGGCGAACCAGAGTTTGTAGAGATTGACGATGCCACCGGCGAAGTAGTTGACGCGCAGTACGTATGAACGGCGCTCGCGTATCGCGGCGGGAATCGCCGCGTCGCCGATCATGCGTTCGGCGAAGACCGTCTGAAGCTTGTCGAGGAACCCCGCGGCGCCGCTGGCTTGGATGAGGACTCGATAGTAGTCGCGTTCGGCTTCGAGTTGGTGACCTATCCGCGCGATCATCGGCGTGGGGTCCCTGAGGAACTCCGCGGATTGGATGTCGTCGAGCACTGTCATGAGTTTGGCGATCGTCTCGTCCTCGATCTCCTCGATCACGCCGTGCACGTCGGAATAGTGCGCGTAGAACGTGGAGCGGTTAATGTCCGCGAGTTTGACGATTGCGGTGACGGTGATTGTGTCGATGTCATGCGTGCGCAGCAGGTCGATGAACGCGCTGCGGATTGCACGGCGCGAACGCTTGGCGTTGCGGTATTCGGCCTTCTGTGCCATGGAATCTCCTTAAAGGTCCATCAATGCTGCCGATATTGTACAAAGTCCGACAGATGTCCGTTCTTTGGTGGTTGTGAGGGCGGCGCGTCGACCGTACGATGAACGGCGACAGGCAAAATCCGACACATGTTTGATATTGCGCGATGGTCGTATATCGCACAATACGGAAAGGAACGAACCATGATCGACGGAACTTACAACGTGATCGTCCGTACCCCGCTGGGAGCCAGGAAGGGTGTGGTCGATTTGAGCGACAAGGACGGCGTCCTGACCGCCACGGTCACCGTGAAGGGAAGGACCCAGAACGCCACCGGCACCGCGGATAGCGACGCCTTCGCTTTCTCTGGCAAGGCGAAGACCCCGGTGGGCATGCTCGACTACCGCATCAACGGTCATGTCGACGGCGACGACATCACCGCCGTGTGCTTGACGGCCAAGGGCGAATTCTCCATCAGCGGCAAGCGCGCCTGAAACCGTACGCGGTGCCGAGGCGTTCAACGCAACGGGACGGCATTGCAGCACGGACCGAACATCCATCCAACCCATCAACAGCGAAAGGACACCATCATGCTGGGCAACAACACACGCGACGACGACAAGCAGTTCTACTTCGTGGGGGCCGGACTCGGCTCCCTGACCGGCGCCGCCTACCTGCTGCGCGACTGCGGTTTCGAGGGCCGCAACATTCACATCATCGAGGCCCTGCCGGTCCCCGGAGGTTCGAACGACGGCGCCGGCGACGGCGACAAGGGCTGGGTGGCGCGCGGCGAGCGCATGTTCTGCAAGCTCACCTACGAGAACTTCTGGGACATCATGGGCTCCATCCCCTCCCTCGAGCACGAGGGAAACTCGGTGACCGACGACATGTTCGCCTTCGCCGAGACGCAGCCGGTCTACGCCCGCGCCCGCTTCGTGGGAGGGGACAAGGAGATCCTGCCGACCGACCACTACGGGCTCGACAAGGGCGAGCTGATGAAGCTCGGTACCCTGCTCAAGGCCGACGAATCCGATCTGGACGAACTGACCATCGAGGACTGGTTCGGCGAGCGCGGCTCCCATTTCTTCCACACGATCTTCTGGTACTGCTACGAGTGCACGTTCGCGTTCACCCCGTGGACCAGCGTCATGGAGTTCCGTCGCTACGTGATCCGTCTGCTGCCGCTCATCATGCGGCTGCCCACCGCCGAAGGCGTGGTTCTGACCCAACGCGACCAGTACGACGGCATCATCAAACCGCTCATGAAGGTGCTCGAGGGCGCGGGTGTCGAGTTCGTCTACGACACCAGCGTCACCGACATGGATTTCGCCGACACGGATGGCATCACCGTGACCGCACTGCACACCCTGCGCTCCGACGGTACGCGCGGAGTCATCGCGATCCGCCCGCAGGACGACGTGGTCGCCACCCTTGGCTGCATGACCGACAACGCCACGCTCGGCGACACCGACCGCGCCGCCGTGGTGGACGACTCCTACCCCCAGAGCGCGACGCTGTGGCGCAACATCGCCGCCAAGAAGGATGGGCTCGGGAACCCCGACGTGTTCTTCGGTCACCCGGACAAATCCAACTGGATGAGCTTCAACTGCACGTTCGCGGGCAACACGCTCATGGAATGGCTGGAGGGATGGACGCATAACAAGACCGGTCAGGGCCTGTCCACCACCTTCGTGGACTCGCCGTGGTTCATGGAGCTGAGGAACCCGACCCCACCGTACTGGAACAACCAGGACGAATCCCGCTCCTACCTGTGGATGTGCGCCTTCCACTGCGACGAACCCGGCAAGTACGTGAACAAGCCGATGTGGGAGTGCACCGGACGCGAAATCCTCGAGGAGCTCATCCAGTCACTGCCCATCCCCGACGATGTGCGCGGGCGGATCCGCGGTGAGGTGGTCAACGCGACCCCGGTCGCCATGCCGTACATCAACGCGCACTTCATGCCGCGTTCTGTGGGAGACCGACCGGACGTGGTGCCCGACGGCTCCACCAACCTCGGCTTCACCGGCCAGTACTGCGAGATTCCCGGCGACATCGTGTTCACTGAGGAGTACTCGGTGCGTGCCAGCCGCATGGCCGTCTACCGGCTGCTCGGCATGAGACGCGAGGTGGCCCCGATCAAGCCGCTCAACTACGACATCCGCGTGCTCGGCGCGGTCGCCCTGAACCTGCTCAAATAGGACGGGTGACCCGGGCGCGCGTGGAGACTCCCTGGGACCGGTGGGCGGCATGGGCGGTTTGCGGGGTGGTTCTCGTGCGCTCCTGCGCGCGCCCATGTATGCGCAAGCCGCCGCGATACCGCGTTCATCTATGGCACCATAACGACACCGGCGCCCGCTGGGACGGTATGAAAAAAGCCGGAATCCTTTGGAAATCAAGGGTTCCGGCGATGGCGGAGGATACGAGATTCGAACTCGTGAGGCTGTTACACCAACACGCTTTCCAAGCGTGCGCCATAGACCACTAGGCGAATCCTCCATGCTTTGCAGTGTTTGCTTGAAGCAAGCTCCGCAGGCAACTTGAATAAAATACCACAGGATTTGGAAAAGCGCACAGTCGGAGTGCCTTCGGCGTGTCGCGGTTGGGATGTGCGGTCAGACAACGCCGCCGCATGACCGATGCATGACGTTCCGCCGAATGTTCGTGAATACTGAATGCCCAACCGAATATGAACGGGCCGCGCTGCCGTCATGAATTTTCGGTACCTCGCCGCACGGAACGCGATAACGCGTTTTACGCTGTGAAGTCATGCGGAATGTAGTGGCGTTTGCGGCGGGCGCGGCGGAGGATACGAGATTCGAACTCGTGAGGCTGTTACACCAGGCCGCACTACCGGCACTCACCTGGCTCGCCGCACGCACTCCCTCCACGCTGACCGCGGCCGCAAAGTCCCGCTTCATCCCGTACCTCCTGACCGTCGCCATCTGCTGGCTGCCCTGGCTTATGCTCACCTGGCCCGGTTCCATGCGCGACGACACCGTGGCCCAATACCTCCAGGCCGCGGGAATCCACCATTACTACACCCAGCACCCGCTGTTCGACACCTTGACATTCGGTCTGTTCTGGCATCTCGGCGAGGCACTCGGCGGAGGCTCCCCGCTCGCGGGTCAGGCCATATACACCTCCGTGCAAGCCGCACTACTCGCGGCCGGTGCCGCCCTGTCCCTCTGCTATATCCGCAAACTCGGCGCCCCGCGATGGCTCATCGCCCTCTCCCTCACCTTCCTCGCCACCAGTTACGTGGTGGTCGGTTCCGTGACCACGATGGGCAAGGACTCCCTGCACACCGTCTTCTTCCTGCCCCTCGCGGTGATGTTCGCCGAAATCTGCCTCACTCGCGGCCGGGTGCTTGACCGCCGTCCGGTCGCCATCATGTTCGTGGCTCTGCTGTTCGCCGCCATCGTTTCCAAGCGCACGGCCCTCGTGATTGTGCTGTGCGCCGGCTGCGGGCTGCTGGCGGTATGCCGGAAAGGGAAACCGCGCCTCCGCGCGTTCGCGTGCCTTGCCGTCGCGATCCTGCTTGCCCAGGCCGTATGGTCACCGCTTGCCGCCGCAGCCACGCACGCGAACTCATCGCCCGGACGTGAGGTCTGGGGACTCGTCACCCAGCCGGTCGCCCAGGTCGCGCATGATCATCCCGACGACCCCAACGTCATCACCGCGGCACAGCTCGCCCGGCTGAACGCCGTCATGAACCTTGACCGGGCCGCGGCTGACATCAACCCGCGCCGTACCAACGAAACGTTTGCCACCCTGCGGGAGCATCCGCAGCCGACCGCGGCCCAAAAGCTCGCGGCCCTCCGCACGTGGGCGGAACTCGGCCTGTCACATCCGGCCGACTACGCCAAGGCCTACGCCGGCCCGATCCGCGCCTGGTGGGATCCCACGCTCAACTTCGCGTATCCCACCGACTCCGACTACCTGTTCACGCCCGGATACCTGAGACAGTGGGCGACGTTCCTGCCAGAAGGCGCGGCGAATGCAGAGGCGCGGGATAGGAGCCAGGTCAAGGCTGGAGTGACGGCCGGAACGTCCGAGGCAAAGTCCGATGCCGACGTCGATGCCGCCACTGAGACCAAGGTTGACGGCGATACTGCAGCCGCGAAGACGGCAGGCGTCACCGGAACCACGGGACAAGAGACCGCCGCATCTGACGAAGACGCCGACGTGCCCGCAGCTGAACGCATCGCCGCCGTCGACCGCGATCTCACACCGCTTATGGGCACGTCCCGCCGGCCGCAGTGGCAGCGCCGCATCCTCAAGTCGGTGCATCGCTGGGTGCGCAAGGACAATCCGTTGACCGCGATGGCCCTGTACGTCACTTGGATTCCGCTGGCTGTAGGCCTTGCGTTGCTGATGCGTGCCGTGGCGTGGCGTGCGAAGATGGCCCATCGCGACGATGGCGGGCGGACTGGAGGCCGGGGAGACGTACGGAACGACTGTCGAAACCAATGTGACGACAGACGTGGCAATCCCCGGACGAACATCGCAGCTGCCGCGGATCACATCGCTCGCCCTGCCGTCGACACTGCCGATTCTGTTGCCGTCAAACGCACGGCCAACCCAGCCGCCAATCCCATTGCCCCCGTGCTCGCCGCGTACGGGCTGCTGTTCTTCACCGTGCTTTCGCTGTACGCCTCACCGGAAGCGCTGTTCTGGTACCCGATCCCGGTGTACTTCACGCTGCCGCTGTTCGCGGCCCTGCCGTTCGTCACCGGTCGGACGGCTGATTTGGATCCGATGCCGGCTCCGACACGGGAGGCCCGCCCCTGACTCCACGAGGCTGCCCGCATCTGATGTGATGCCGTTGTCCGAATGATGGTCTCGTCGTGACCCGGAGCCCGCCTCGCTCGCCGTCAGTCCGTATGGTGAGACATTTTATCCTTCCAATTTCCGCGTATCGGAGCTTCCAATACCTCGACTAAACCCAAAAATCAAGACTGTTGCCGAAGAATTTTTTTCTCTATATTGCGTAGGTGGTTTGAAAGCTTTGAACCATGCCCATGAGAGAGGAATTCAGCATGCTTCGTCGCTCGCCGCTGCGTGCGCTCGCCGCGCTGGCGTTCGTGTTCGCCATGATCTTCGCCGTCGTGATACCGTCCGCGATGATTCCGCAGCAGGCTTTCGCCGATTCTTCCGACTCCTCCTCCGATTCCTCGAGCTCCAGCTCCAGCGTCACCGACTACGCCACCTGGACCGATGTGGCCAAGGCGATGGACAAGCAGCTCGCCCAGGGCCTCAAGACCTACAAGGATGGCAACACCGCCGGCTCCACCTCCGAGGTCATGTCCGCGTACAACACCATCTACGTGGCCTCCAACTTCACCGCCGTGGTGCGCGACACCATCGGTTCGGACAAGCAGCTCGCCCAGCAGCAGGCGTTCCAGTCTATCCAGGACCTCACCTATGTGCCCGGCAACGAGGACCAGATGAGCCAGCAGATCGACGCGCTCTCCGCCGACCTCGACGTCACCGCCCAGCAACTCGACGCCAACACGCAGCTCGCCAAGCCGAAGGCCTACGCCGAGGCCCTGCAGGCCCAGCTCGCCAAGGAGCGCAAGGAGCTCGACGCCAAGAAAAAGAAGAACCCCGGCAAGGGCAACCGCTCCTGGACCGACGTGGCCAACGAGATGACCCCGATTCTCGACAACGCCTACAAGGCCTATGCCAAGGGTGACGGCGCGAAGGGCGCCACGCTCGTCAACAACGCCTACTACCAGTACTACGAGAAGCTCGGCTTCGAGAAGAACGTGATGAACGCCATCAGCGGCAGCCGCGTCTCGCAGGTCGAATACCAGTTCAAGATGTGCCGCAAGTCCATGAACACCGGCGCCGACCTCAAGAGCACCAAGAAGCTCATCGACGACCTCAAGGCCATGCTCGTCAAGGACGCCGGCATCCTCGACGGCGGTGCGGCCGACAAGGAGGGCGGCTTCACCAAGCTCATCACCAGCGCGGTCGGCCAGGCGTTCCTCATCCTCATCCGTGAGGGTCTCGAGGCGCTGCTCGTGGTCGCCGCCGTGGTGGCCTACCTTGTCAAGTCCGGCAACAAGCGCTTCACCAAGTGGATCTACCTCGGCGTGCTCGCGGGCCTCGCGGGTGCTGGCCTGGTGGCCGTGATCTTCGTGCTCGCCTTCGGTGGTTCCGGCCCGATCCAGGAGATCATGGAGGGCGTCTGCGCGCTCGTGGCCATGGGCATGCTGCTGTGGACCAGCAACTGGATGCTCAACAAGTCCTCCGTCGAAGCGTGGAACCGGTACATTCGCACCAAGACCGAGGCGGCCGTCAAGTCCGTCTCCGCGCAGGTCGCGTCCGGCGAGCATGTGGCGTTCGGCACCGTGGTCTCGCTGGCCATGCTGAGCTTCCTCGCCGTGTTCCGTGAAGGTGCCGAAACCGTGATCTTCTACCAGTCGATCTACACGATGAGCCAGGACACCCACGGCATGTGGGTCGGCGGCATCGCCGCGGCCGTGGTGCTCGTGTTCATCTTCCTGATCATCCGATTCACGTCGGTGAAGATCCCGATTGGCCCGTTCTTCCTCGTCACGTCGATCCTGATGTCCGTGCTTGTGGTCGTCTTCGCCGGCGGCGGCGTGCACTCGCTCATCGAGGGCGACGCACTGCCCGCCAACTACATCCAGGGCCTGCCCACCAACGATTGGCTCGGCTTCTACCCGTACGTCGAGTGCATCGTGGCCCAGGTCATCGCGGCCATCGCCGTAATCGCCCTGTTCGTGGTCGGCTTCATCAAGCAGCGCAGGCTCAAGGCCCAGGCCGCTGCCGAAACCCACTGATTTTTGCCAATATTTCATCCAAATACCAAAGGAAGAGAAATGATGAAGAACAAGAAGATCGCAGCGCTGCTCGGCTTGCTGCTCGCTGGCTCCATGACCCTGTCCATGGCCGCCTGCGGTTCCACCAACAACGCTTCCGACACCAAGTCGGACACCTCCTCCTCCCAGTCGGACACCAAGTCCGATTCCTCCGACTCCAGCGACACCGCCTCCGATGCCGGCGCCGGCTTCGAGGAGGTCCCGGTGGGCCCGTCCGGCACCGCCGAGGAGCAGGATCAGGAGGCCGGCCCGCTGACCGTGGGCGCCGTCTACTTCCAGCCGATCGATATGGAGCCGTCCTCCATGGGCCTCAAGGCCGCCGACGCCTCCTTCCACCTCGAGGCTGACATCCACGGCAACGAGAAGGCCACCGAGCTGGGCTACGGCAAGGGCGACTTCATCCCTGACCTGACCGTGAACTACACCATCATCGACAAGTCCACCGGCAAGGAAGTCGAGGGCGGCACCGCCACCTCCGGTACCTTCATGCAGATGAACGCCTCCGACGGTCCGCACTACGGCGCCAACGTCAAGCTCGACAAGGCCGGCACCTACCAGCTCAAGCTCTCCATCGAGTCCCCGGCCAAGAAGGGCTGGATGCTCCACGTCGACCCGGAGACCGGCGTCAAGGGCCACTTCTGGACCGAGCCCATCGAGGTCACCTTCGACAACTGGGATTACACGCCGCGTCAATGGTGATTGAAACCATGTAGCGAATCTGCTCCCCTCAGCCTGAGGGGAGCTTTCGCTGTTTTGTGGGGTTAACTTATACGGTTCTAGGAAAGGGCGCGAATGCTCGAACAATTCGTAGCGGTGATGCCGGGGACGCTGGCCCCCGCACTGCTGGTCATGTGCCTGAGCGTGATGCTCACCGTGGGTGAGGGCCGCGACAAACCGCTCAGCGCCCACTGGCGGTTGTGGGGCCTTGTCATCGGCCTCGTCGCCGCGGTGGTGTTCGCCGCCCTGCGCGCCACTGCCGTCATCAACCAGCGCACGTTCGTCAACTACCCGGTGCTCGTGGTGGCCGTGATCGTGGACGTACTCGCCATCGTCGTGGTGCTGTGCGCGCACCGTATCACGCATGACTGGGCCAAGCACGCGCTCTGGATGCACGTGGCCAATGCGGTGGCCGCCGTGCAGATCGCCCTGACCGTCTTCTACGCCCTGCCGGACGTGATCCTGCAGCTGACCATCTGGGTGGAGCCGGGGGAGACCGCCTTCACCTCCGCCATGCTGTTGCGCGCCCTCGGCTTCGTGCTCGGCGCCGCCATGTCCATCGTGGTCGCCGCCATCTTCCGCACCATGCGCACCACGGCGGTGCGCTGGGCGTTCACCGTGTCCGTGGTCGCCGTCATGGCGATCCTGCTCGTCCAGCACTTCACCGGTCTGGCCCAGATCCTGCAGGCGCGCGGCTTCCCGATGAACCACATGATGTTCGTGGCCCTCGCCTGGTCCATCAACCACAACACCGCGATGATCATGGCGCAGGCCCTGGTGTTCGTGGTGCCCGCGGCGGCCTCGGTGGTGGCCGGCTTCCGCATGAAGACCCACAACGTGCCCGGCGCCAACGAGGCCACGCTGCGCCGTCACAAGGCGTTCCGCCGCCATGCCATCTCCGCGACTGTCTGGAGCCTGATCGCCATGATCGGCGTCACCGCCACGCTCACCGCGGGCGTGGCCGCCACCCACCAGACCATCACGCTGTCCGAGCCCGAGGCCTACTCGCTCCAGGACGGCGTGGCCACCATCCCGTTCAGCCAGGTCGAGGACGGCCATCTGCACCGTTTCGAGTACAAGGCCAAGGACGGCACCGTCATGCGCTTCATCATCATCAAGAAGAACGGAGGCGCGTACGGCATCGGCCTGGACGCCTGCGAGAACTGCGGCGACGCGGGCTACTACGAGAAGGACGGCAAGATCATCTGCAAGAAGTGCGAGGTCGCCATCAACCTGGCCACCATCGGCTTCAAGGGCGGATGCAACCCGATCCCGTTCCCGTACAAGACCGGCAACGGCAAGATCACCATCCAAACCGCCGATCTGGACGCCCTGAGCGCCCACTTCCAGTGAAATCGGGCAGGAGGCAAGAATCATGTTCTTTCTGCGAATGATCGCGCGGTCGTTCACGCGCCAGTTGCGCCGGCGCCTGCTCATCGCGCTGACCGTGTGCCTGTCCGCCACGGTGAGCGTCTCGATGCTCGGCGTTGTGTTCGACGTGGGCGACAAGCTCAACGCCGAACTGTCCACGTACGGTTCGAACATCGTCGTGCAGCCCAAGTCCGACGCCGTGGTCTCCGACCTGTATAACACCGGCGGATCCGACGAGGACACCTCGGGCGGCTCGGCATCCGCCAGCGACCCGACGTCCTTCCTCAAGGAGTCGGACGCCGCCAAGATCAAGACGATTTTCTGGGCGTTCAACATCACCAATTTCGCGCCCGAACTGAACCAGCACGTCACGGCCGTCAACACCAAGCCGGTGACCGAAGGCGATGGTTGGTCGGTAAGCCTCGCCGACTACCCCACGAAGAAGAACGTGCCGGTGGTCGGCACCTGGTTCAACAAAAACCTCAAACTGGCATCCGGCGAGACCACGGTGGTGGGCGTCGAAGGCATGCGCTCCTGGTGGAAGCTTGAGGGCCGCTGGCCCAAGGACGGCACCAAGGAAGCCGTCATCGGCAAGGACCTCGCCAAATCGCTCGGCGTCGACGCCGGTCAGGGCCATGAGGACGAGGCCGCCGTGCAGATCGGCGGCACCGTCTCGCTGATGCGCGGCAACAAGTCCATCGACTTCAAGATCGTCGGTGTCTACGATTCCGGCGACGACGACAACAGCGCCATGTACGTCTCCTCCGACCAGCTGCAGGATCTGGTGGGCCTGCCCGACTCGGTGAACAAGATCGAGGTCAAGGCCCTGACCACACCGGAGAACGATTTGGCCCGCAAGGCCGCCAAGAACCCGGCCGCGCTGAGTCAGGACGAATGGGAGGTTTGGTACTGCACCGCCTATCCAAGCTCCATCGCCTACCAGATCGAGGAGGTGATTCCGGGCGCGGTGGCCAAGCAGGTGCGTCAGGTGGCCGCGCTGCAGGGCAACGTGCTGCAGAAGACGCAGGCCGTGATGATCCTGATGACCGTGCTGAGCCTTATCGCGGCGGCCGTGGCCGTGGCGAACCTCATGGTCGCATCCATCGGCGAGAGGTCCTCGGAACTGGCGCTGCTCAAGGCCATCGGCGCCACGGACGGAGCGGTCTCCCGCCTGATGATGGCGGAGACGGCCGCGATTTCGCTGCTTGGTGCCCTCGTCGGCGCAGGCCTCGGCTCCGGCGTGGCCCAGCTGATAGGCCATGTGGTGTTCGGTTCGGGCATCACGATGCGCCCGATGGTGTTCGTGCTGGTGTTCGTGCTGCTCGCCATCACCGTGCTGCTGGCCTCCGCCTCGTCCATCCGCTCGATTCTGAGCCTCAAGCCCGCGGAGGTGCTCCATGGCCGCTGAGTTCGTCTATGAACGTGTGAAGGGAGACCGCCGATGACCAATACCGGCATGTTCTTCAGGATGCTGTTCAGCGCCGTGTTCCGCCGCCGTTCGCGTGCGGTCATGGCCGTGGTGGCCTCGCTGGTGGGTGCGGCCACGCTGTTCTGCCTGGCGATGATCTGCATCGCCGTGCCCCAGCAGATGAACGAGGAGATGCGCGCGTACGGCGCGAACCTTATCGTGACCCCCACTGAGGCCGGTGCCGACGGCAAGGCCGGCATCGACAAGGCGATGGTCGAGCACACCACCGAGATGGTGGCGGCCAAGGGCTCCGAGAAGCACGCCGCCTACCGGTACGAGAACGTGCGCGTCAACGCCGCGCCCTACGTGATGGCAGGCATCGACGTCTCCGAGGTGCGGAACCTCAACCATCACTGGGTGGTGGACGGTGCGTGGCCGTCCGAAGGCAAGGTGCTCATCGGCCGTGACGTGGCCGACGCCATGGGATTGCAGGTCGGCAGCGGCATCACCATCGGCTACCGTGCGTCCGACAACGCCTCTTCCTCCTCTTCCGGTTCCTCCGGTACTGACGCTTCCGGCACCGCCGGTTCTTCCGACTCCGAGGCGGGCTCGTCCGCTTCCGGTTCCGCCGACTCCACCGGCACTGCCGGTTCCGCCGATTCTTCCAACTCCTCGGATTCGTCCTCGTCCGGCGCCACCCAGTCCCAGACCCCCTCCGACCAGCCCACCCAGGACGGCCGCGTCTCCAGCGACATCATGGACACCTCCGGCACCGAATTCCGCGTGGCCGGCATCGTGGACACCGGTGGCAGCGAGGACTCCATCATCTACGCCACCAACGCCGACGTGGACAAGCTCACCGGCACCAGCCGCGGCGTGGACGTCATCGAGTACTCGGCCGGAGCCGAGGACCTCAACGCCCTCGTGCAGAGCATCAACGACATGACCTCGATGCACGTCAAGGCCCAGCAGGTCACCAAGATCACCTCCTCGGACACCCGCATCATCACCATGCTGCAGACTCTGTTCTGGATCGTCTCGCTGGTGGTGCTGGTCCTCACGCTCGTGGGCGTGGGCACCACGATCAGCTCGATCGTCTCCCAGCGCCGCAACGAGATCGGCCTGAGAAAGGCGCTCGGCGCAAGCTCCGCCGCCATCGGCACCGAGTTCTACGTGGAATCGGCCATGTACGGCCTGATCGGCGGCCTTCTCGGCACCGCCATCGGCTACGGACTGGCCCAATGGCTGTGCGTGGCCGTGTTCGAACGGTCCATCGGCTTCAACTGGTGGCTGGGCGCCGCATCCGTGGTTCTCGCCGCGCTGGTGGCCGTCATCGCCTCCATCCCGCCCGTGCACCGGGCCACGCGCATCGACCCCGCCGTCGTGCTGCGCGAGGAATAACGCTAACGTAAGGAAACATCATGGATATGCTGCTTGAACTCGACCATATCTCGAAGATCTACGGCGACCTGCATGCCGTGGACGACCTGAGCCTGACCGTGCCGCAGGGCGAATGGCTAGCCATCGTGGGTTCGTCCGGCTCCGGCAAGACCACGCTGATGAACATGATCGGCTGCATGGACACCCCGTCCAAGGGCTCGGTGAAGCTCGAAGGCCGCAAGCTGGAGGATCTCAACGCCGGCCAGCTGGCGGACGTGCGCAAGAACCTCATCGGCCTGGTGTTCCAGAAGTTCTACCTGGTGCCGCACCTGACGGCCGTGGAAAACGTGATGGTGGCGCAGTACTACCATTCGGTCGTGGATGAGAAGCAGGCGCTTGAGGCGCTGGAGAAGGTCGGCCTGAAGGACCGCGCCCACCACCTGCCCGGCCAGCTCTCGGGCGGCGAGCAGCAGCGTGTGTGCGTGGCCCGCGCGCTCATCAACGAGCCGAAGCTGATTCTGGCCGACGAGCCGACCGGTAATCTGGACGAGAAGAACGAGAAGATCGTGCTCGACCTGTTCCGCCAGCTGCACGAGCAGGGCACCACGATTATCGTGGTCACGCACGACGCCCTGGTGGCTTCATGCGCCGAGCGTGAGATCATGCTCAACCACGGTGTGCTCGTGGGTGAGAAGTGGAACGACGAGAAGGCTCGCAAGGCTTACGAGGCGGCCGGCGGCAAGCCGGCCTCCACCGGCGCTCAGGTCGAGGGCGCGCAGACCGGCGAGACCGCCATCGGATTCGCAGACCCCACCAAGGCAGCCAAAACCGGCGGTGAGGAGTGATTCCGTTGAGCCGATCGATAAGGTCGCTCTCCTTGGCTCCCCTTGTCAGGACATCGCCGTGGAATGGACAGCACGGTGTGCTGTCCATAGGCGATGTGCGAGACGACAGTCGAGCCGGCAAAACGTGAACGAAGTTCGTCCTTGATTGCAGGACAAGCTGTCGGCGAAGCCGACTGAGGGGTAGTCAATCGCGATGAGTCGATAAGGTGGGCATAATGACTGACATGCATGCACTGAAGAAATCCGCCACGCTGGCGGCCGCCGGTCTAGTGGTGGCCGGCGCGCTGCTCGCCGGATGCGGCGAGTCCAAGGCCACGCCGATGAACGACGACTATGCCGGCAACTCCGGCGAGACCGAGAAGTCACAGGAGGAGCAGTCGCAGTCGAGCGGCTCGGATTCCTCGGATTCCTCCGATTCCAGTTCGTCGTCCGATTCGTCCGACTCCTCCGACTCCGGCACCACGTCCGACAAGAAGGACACCGGCAACTACAAGGACGGCGACTACTCCATCAACGGCCAGTACGGTCCGGTGGGCGAGGATTCCATCGACGTCCATCTGACCATCAAGGACGGCAACGTCGAGAACGTGGAGATCGTGGGGCACCCGTTCACCACCATCTCCAAGAACCATCAGGACGCCTTCGCCAAAGCCATCAACGGCGTGGTGGACGGCAAGCCTCTGAAGGACCTCAAGGTGGACAAGGTGGCCGGTGCCAGCTGGACCTCGGACGCCTTCAACAAGGCCCTCGAAATCGCCCGCCAGGAGGCATCTATCCAGGAGTGACGTGGGCGCGTTTCGTGCCGTCGCTGCACGGACGCGCAACACATACTTGCCCATACGACACGGTCGGCGGTCGGTTCAGGCCTGCAACGCCGGCCAGAGCAGGTCGGTCAGGCGCTCCGGCCAATCCCCGTGCGACGACGTGGCCCGCGCCGCCCCCGTAGCCTGACCCTCAATCGCCTCATACGCCACCAGCGAGCCGATGATGGTGGACAGCAGCAGCCGCTCGTCAAGGCCGCGCCGAAAGACGCCCTGCGCAACGCCCCGCTCCAGGAACGCCTTGAGCGTGCCCAGCCAGGGCGTCACGACCTGAGTGACGATGTGCTGGAAGAACTCCGCTTCGCTGGACAGTACGATGCCCACGCTCTTGATGTCGATGTCGTTGGCATTCACCCAATCCACCAGCCGCTGCAGCAGTTGCATGAAATGCTCCCGCGTGGGGGATGGCGCTTCCGAGGTGTCCTCGTTGCTGACCAGATACCTGGCGCTGATTTCGCGCAGTAGCTCATTGGCGTTGTGATAGCGGCGGTAGATGGTGGTTTTGGCCACACCCGAACGCCGCGCCACCTCCTCGATGGTCACGCCGCTGATGCCACGCTCCACCGCGATCTGCAGCGTGGCCTTCATAAGCTTGCGGTCCGTGGCCTTGCGCGTGCGTTCGGCGCGCGGAGCCGCGGTCATCGCCATTGCCGTCATGATTCCTTCTTCTTGTTTCGTCTGGCCTGTATCCGGGATTGCTGGTACTACTCGGCTCCCCTTGTCAGGACATCGCCGTGATGCAAACAGCAGAGCTGTTTGTAGGCGATGTGCGAGACGACAGTCGAGCCAGTGGACTGCGAACGAAGTTCGTCCTTAATTGCAGGATGAGCTGTCGGCGAAGCCGACTGAGGGGTAGTGGTCCGAAGTGGAACCGCCGCCTAACTCAGCACCTTCGTGCTCTCCACCTTGGCCACATACCACTGGTTGAACCGCACCAGAGGCTTCCTCAGCAACAGACCGAGCAGCAGCAGCGGCGGCACGAACACCAGCAGCATGCCGGCGGCCTTCCAGTAATCCATGTCGTAGACGCCGGCGATGGCCGCACGCATCATCGTCACCGAATGGGTCAATGGCAGCGCGGGCGAGATCTTCGAGATGAAGTCGGGCAGCATCTGCACCGGATACGCGGCGTTGGCGCCAGTGATCTGCACGATGAGCATGAGTACGCCGATGGCCTTGCCCACGTTGCCGAAGCTCACCACCATCGTGTACATGAACAGCGAGAACACGAACACGGAAAGCCAGCCGGAAAGCATGAACAGCAGCGGATGCACGGCCTGCACGCGCAGGAACAGCAGATCGCCGCCCAGCGAGACCGTGGCCTGGATGAAGGCGATGAGCCCGAACACCCCGTAATGGCCCAGATACAGCTGGTGCGGCCTCGGATCGCCGAGTTCCTTGCGGATACGGCGGGACACGGTGGTCTTCAGCGTCACCACCAGCAGCAACGAACCCACCCACAGCGGAATCAGCGTGTAGAACGGAGCCATCGAGGAGCCGAAGTTGTCCACCGGGAACACGGCCTTGCGCTTGAGCTGCACCGGCGCGGCCAGCGTGGAGGCCAGCGTCTCCGGGTCGGAGCCGAGCACGTCCTTGACCATGCTCATGTCCCCGGTGTCCAGCGCCTCGCCGAGTTTGCCGGTGAACGAGGTCAGTTCCGTGGCCGCCGAACGCAGCTTGCCCGCGACCTTGCCCAGCGTGGCCCGCGCGTCCGTGAGCATCGTGCCCGCGTTCGAAGCCGAATCCTTGAGATCGCCCAGCGTGCCCTTGAGCGTGTCCGCATTGGTGCCGAGCAGCGTCGCCGCGTCGGACACCGTGGACGACAGCGATTCGATCTGCGGCTTGACGTTCTCGTCGAAGTCCGTCTTGACGCCGTTGATGCTGTCCTTGGCCTGGTTTGCCAGCGCCTTGACCTGCTCGCGCTGGTCCTGGGCGTGCTGGTTGCCGGCGCGGATGTCGCTCGCCGCGCCGCTCAGCGCGTTCTGCAGCTTGGTCTGCCGTGCGATGGACCGGTCCAGCATGCGCACGGTCAGCGCGTTGTCGCCCAGGATCGAAGCCAGGGTGTCGCGGATCGACTGGTAGTGCGCGATCTGCTCGCCCACGGCGGCGGCCTGGCTATCCAGTTCGGCGGCGGCCGTGGAGGAACCGGCGGCCGCGTCCTCGTACAGCGAGTCGATGGAATCGGAGACCGAACCAAAGCTGTCGGCGCTGGTCTTGAGCGCCTCGGTCATGGCGGATGTGGTGGTGCCCAACGCGCCCGCCACGTCCTCCACGCCGGACTTGGCGCCGGACAGGTCCTTCTTGGCCTGCTTGGCCGAATCCGAGGCCTGCGCGATGAGGTCGTTGGACGTGTCCATGAGCAGCTGGGCCGATTCGGTGAGCGAGGAATACGTGCCGAGCATGTCAGCCGTGTCGTTGAGACGGGCGGCGAAGTCGGCGATGTTCGTGTTGAAGTTGGCCAGCTTCTCCTTGGCTTCCGGCTGGTCGAGCTGGTCGGCGAGCGACGAGGCGATCTCCAGCGCCGAGGAGGTGATGGTCTTGGCGAACGTGGTGTTGATCTCCGCCGCCACCTCGTCCGCGCCCTCGTTGAGCAGGTTCGGGGCCAGCGCGTTCTTCTTCTCGTTGCGGTAATAAGTCAGCTGCGCGTTCTTGGCGTCGCTGGAGAAGAACGTCATCATGTCCTTGCTGAACGACTTCGGAATCACGATGGCCGCATAGTACTTGCCGGACTTCGCGCCGTCGATGGCATCCGCCTTCGTGGTGATGGTCCAGTCGAGCTGGCTGTTGGCGCGCAGGGCGTTGACCACCTGGTCGCCCACGGTCATCTTGATGGGGATGAGGTCGGACTTGTACCCCTCGTCCACGTTCGCCACCGCGAACTTGAGGTTCTTCATGTTCGAGAACGGATCCCAGCATGCGGCCACGTTGAACCAGGTGAACAGGCCGGGAATCATCACCAGACCGATCACGATGATGATGGAGACCACGTTGCTGGTCAGTCGCCTGACGTCGCCGATGAACAGCTTCCAGATGGTTTTCATCGTGCGTGCTTTCCTTCCTTCTCGTACAGCATCGAGCGGATCGATTCGTCGGAGAGATTGCCGAGTTCGGTCTGGCGGCGGATGGAGTCGCGCGTGAACTCCACCACCATCAGGAAGCCGATGATGATGACCACCCACGCGAGCCATGTGGCCATGACCACGATCTTTTCGCCGGTGGTCAGCGAGAAGATGATGATGAGGGCCGCCGGCACCACGAATCCGGCGATGAGCGCGCCCAGCAACAGCCTCGGGTAATGCCGCTGGAAGCTGGCCGCACGCCGTTCAATGGATCTGCGGTAGCCCTCATGGTTGGCCAATGCGGCGATGGCCTGCGTGATGCGGTATTCGTTGCCGGGCAGATGCACCTTTTCGCCGATGATCATGTCGCTTTCCTCGATCTCGCGCGCGAACAGGCGGTTGAGGTTCGCCATCTTCGGACGGGCCATGAGTCCCAGCAGGAAGGCGATCACGGCGAAGATCAGGAGTTTGCCGATGTAACGGAACCAGTTGCCGTCGTAGAACCCGGCGATGGCCTCGCGCATCGCGTCGATCGAGTACGTGAACGGCAGCAGCGGGTAGATCACACGGAAGAACCTGGGCATCATCTCGATGGGGTACAGGCCGGAGGCGCCCGGCACCTGCAGGATCACCAGGGCCACGCACAGGCCCTTGCCCACGTGCATGAACGTGGTGGCCATGGCGAAGATGAACGACATGTACACCAGCGAGGTGATCACGCAGGTCAGAATGAACACGGGGATGTTCACGCACTGCATGCCCAGCACCAGGTTGCCGATGGCCGTGACCAGTCCCTGCGTGGCCGCCAGAACGGACAGCAGCGCGAGGCGACCCAGATAGCCCTGCGTGGGCGTGAGATGCTCGATGCCCTCGCTGTCCGTCTCGATCTTGGGAATCACCACCAACACGAACGCGCCCACCCACAGCGCCAGCGCGGTGAACAGCGGCGCCATGCCGGAGCCGTACGAGGAGACCGGGTAGAGCGTCTTCTCGCTGATCACGGTGGGGGAAAGCATGAAGCTGGAAATCTTGGACGCATCCAGCTTGCCGTCCGTGTCCATCAGGGCGTTGAGGGTGCTGGAGATGGACAGGACCTTGATGTCCGTGGCGAGGGTGGAAAGCTTGTCCTGCACGCTCGCCAGCGCCGAGTCCGTGTCCTTCAGCGCGGTCTTGGTGGAGGAGACGGCCTTGTCCAGCTGGTCCAGCACCTTCTTCGACTGGTCGATGAGCTGGGTCTGCGAAGTGACGCCGTTCGCGAGGGTGCCTGCGGTGACGCCCAACGTGTTCAGGCCGTTGTTGAACTGCGGCAGTGAACCGGAGACCAGCGTCTTGCGTGCGTCGCCCACGGCGGTGATGGTGGTCTGCGTGGCGTTGTTGAGGTTGTCCGCCAGCCCCTGTGTGTGCGTGGCGGCGTTGCCGATGGTGGTGTTGAGGCTGCTCAGGTTGCCCAGCGTGCCGGCCAGCTGGCTGTTGCGGTGCTCCAGCTTGGCGATCGCCGACTTGAGCGGCTCCCTGTCCGCGTTCGGCAGCGCGTTGAGCTGCGTGATGATTTCGGCGTTCGCCTCGTTGATGTCCGTTGCGGTGTTGATGAGCCCGCCCACCTGCTGGTTGGCCGAATTGATGGCGCCGGTCACGGTGCCCACGCTCTGGTTGGCCTTGTTCACGGCCTGGCTGAGCAGGCTGGAGCCCTGATCGATGGTGCCGGAGGTGTCCACGATGAAGTCGGTGACGCTGTTCTGCGTGGTACCGATGAGCTTGGATGCTCCGGCAAGGCCCTGTGCGGCGTCAAGGCCGAGCTTGCGCGCGTCCTCGATGGCTTCGCGCGCGGTGCGGGTCTGTCCGGGCGCCTTGTCCAGTGCGGTGTTGAGCTTGGCGATGGTGTTTCGCGTGGTCTGCACGTCGCCGGAGGCCTCGTCGAGGGCCGTGAGCGCCTTGGACTTGGTCTGGTCGGTGCTGGCGATGGCCTTGTCGCCGGCCTTGTTGATGACGTCCGTGAGCACCTTGGAGACGGTGGAGACGAACGTGGAGTTGACCGTGCGGTCCAGCGTGGAGGCGCCCACGTCCGTGACCTTGGGGGCCACGGCGCTCGCCTTCTCGTTGACGTAGTACTCCAGGGTCGGCCGGTCGCTGCCGCCGGTCACCACGCCGGCGAGGTCGTCCGAGAAGCTTTTGGGGATGACGATGGCGGCGTAGGCGTTGCCGGATTCCACCATGTCCATCGCCTCGGCCTGATTCACGAAGGTCCAGCCGAGCTGGGTGTTCTCCTTCATCTGCGCCACGATCTGGTCGCCGAGGTTCTGCTTGCCGATGAGGGCGTTGTCCGTGCCGGCGTCGTTGTTGGCGATGGCCACCTTGATGCCGCCGGTGTTGCCGTACGGGTTCCAGAAGCCCACGATGTTGTACCAGGAGTACAGCGGCGGGATGAACACCATGCCGAACAGGATCACCCAGGCGGTCGGCACCTTGAGCAGGCGCAGGATGTCGCGCTTGAGGACCTTGAGAATGTTGCGCACTGCATACCCCCGGTCTTGTGATGCTACGTTTCCCGTAGCGATACGTAAACCGTAGCGCTACGCGGTAAGTAGCGTAATGCCATGCCGGGAGATTTCGGGATGCGCGCGGCCGGAAACGCAGACTGCCCAGCGGCAAATCGTGCGCCGCTGGGCAGTCTGTCTATTTTGGTGGTTGCTGTATCAGCTTTGGATGGTGCTCGCGTCCTCGGACGTGCCGCCCAACTGGCTGGAGGATTCGGAGGAGCCGTCCGTGGACTGGCCCGAAGCGGAACCGCTCTGGCCGTCAGTCGACTGGCCTCCCGGTGCGGACTGGCCGCCGGGCATGGACGGCACGGAACCGGACTGGCCCGACTGGCTGCTGCCGTCGGAGCTGGAGGAGCCGCTGGACGACTCGCTGTCCGTGGACTGTCCGCTGGAGGACTGTCCATCGGTGGTCTGGCCTCCCGGCAGGCTCTGGCCGCCCTGGCTGTTGCCGTTGCCGGACTGGCCGCCCATGCCGCCCTGGCCGCCGCCCATCTGCATCTGCTGGCTGGACGAGGACGAACCGTTGCCGGCGATCGCACCATACGCCATGCCGCCGCCGAGGCCGCCTACCAGACCGCAGACCAAGCTGATTCCCACGATCAAGGCGATGGCCTTGCCGGAGAACGTGCCGGCCGCAGCGGCCTCGCCGCTTGGGATCGCCGGGGCTACGGGAGCGTTGGCGGCGGCGGACTGCCAGTAGGCGTTGGCTTGGCCGGCCTGCTGCGTAGGCGCGCTGTACGCACCTGGCACGCCCTGCGCGGGCGCGGCGAACGGGGTGGACTGCTGTGCGGACTGCGTCTGCTGGCTGGATGCCGAGCCCGCATAATTGCCGGCATTGGACTGCTGCGGTGTGTAGGACAGCGGCAGGCTCTGGTCGGCCGCATTCGCTCCGGTTGCGCCGGTCGTGCCGGAGGACTTCGCCGTGATCGGCGTGGTGGAGCCGGTGACGGGCTCGCCGCCGTTGTTCTGCGGAATGATGTTCGTGGTGTCGTTGTTGCTCATGATTGGTCCTTTCCTATGAACCGCTGGTACGGGAGTGCTCGGTTCGGAGCATCGCGGATTGGTGGTTATCGGCTCCGTCAAACCAATGCAGGCGCGCCCTTATCCTTGGCTCCCCTTGTCAGGGGAGCTGTCGGCGAAGCCGACTGAGGGGTAGTCCAATCGGGTTCATGCCGACTTTGGATTAACGGAGTCTTATTGGTTTATTGGTTGTGGTTTGGAAACGTGGTGCGGGGCCGAAGGGGCGAGGGGATAGCGCGTCGGGTTCGCCCCGCATCACCCGACGCAAGTCTGATGTCGTCTCGTTCCTTGGCTCCCCGCTTTGGGAGAAGCCGTCTAGCAAAACGGGAAGCGAAGGAACGCCGTTTGTGGCGTCACATGCTCCAGCTGGTCGAGGTGCCGAACTGGTCGTCGAAGTCGGAACGGTCGATGAGATCCGTGTCGAGCTGCGTGTCCTCACCGGTGGCGGAATCCGGCAGCGTGGTGCCGTAATCGCCGGTGACGGTCACGGTCACCGAACCGGTGCCCTTGACCACGGTCTCGCCGTTCGCCACGATCGTCACGGTGTTGCCGTCCGAATCGACCACCTTGCCGCCGTCCGCCACGTTCAGGGCGGAGACGGTGGTGTCGCCGGTGACCGTCCAGGTGGAGGTGCCGTCCACGTTCACCGTGATCGGGGCGTCCGAGGTGGATCCGTTCGCGTTCTCGGTGATCGAAGCCGTGCCGGTCCAGGTCGAGCCCTCAAGCAGGTTCAGTGTGACCGAGGAGATGGTGTCCGCGCTCACCGTGCCCTTCAACGTCTGGTTGCGGCCGGTGAACACCACGGTCGCGCCGTTCGAACCGGCCTGGCCCCAATTGTTGGAGTCGTTGCCGGCCGCGGTGATGAGCGCCGCCTTGCTTGAATCGAAGTCGAGCGTGGTGTTGGACAGCACCACATCGGCCGTGGTGTTCGTGAAGTAGAACATCGAGCCGGACTGGATCGAGGACTTCAGTGTGGAATCCGCTGCTTGGAACGTGGCGTGCTCGCCCGTGGTGGACTCGGCGTCGCCCGAGGTGGACTGGTAGATGATCACACCGTTGGCGATCGGGTCGCTGGCTGTCTTGTCGGTGATGGTGCTGGTCAGCTTGGAATCCTTGATGAGGATGGTGTTCAGGCCCTCCATGCCGGCGATCTGCGAGCCGGTGGACGTGCCCGTGACTCCGGAGACCTGCACGTCGCCCGTGGAGTAGAGCAGCGGCGAGCCCGAGCCGGCGGTCGAAAGCGTGGAGTCGGTGGCGGAGATGGAGCCGCCGCCGCGGTCGGTGGCGATGGTGGCGCTGTGGTCGCCCTGTGTGGAGGCGGTGATGGCGCTCGCCAGAATCGTGCCGCCGTACGTGGCGTCCAGCGCTCGCGAATTGTCGGACGTGGTGGTGATCTTCACGTTGTTGGCCAGCACGGTGCCCGAATTCGTGGCGAAGATGCCGTTCGAGCCGGAGCTGGAGGCGTTGAGCGAGGAATCGGAGATGATGGTCTTGGAGTCCTCGCCCACGGTCAGGGAGATGGAGTTGGTGCCGTAGAAGTTGTTGTTGTCGGCGTTGTCCGAATCGCCGGACTTGTTCAGCGTGGCGTTCGTGAGGGTGAGGGTGCCGCCGTTTTCGGCCAGCGCCACGTTCTGGTCCGATTCGGTGGCCTCGGTGGTCTCGCCGTCGGAGCTGACCTTCTTGCCGTTCGCGGTGAGGGCACCGGAGTAGGTGCCGGTGTAGTCGAAGGTCATGGTGTCGGCGCCTCCGCCCATGCCGCCCTGCGCGTTGCCGTTCGCGGCGGAACTGCTGCTGGAGGAGCCGAGTCCCAGATTGGAGGCGATGGCGGTGCCGGCCATGCCGTATCCGAATCCAGTGATCAGGGAGATGGCGGCCGCTGCGGCCGCGGCCTTGCCAAGTGGAAGCTGTGCGGTGCGGCGGGCCTTGGACGAGCCGGGGCGGGAACCGCGGGACTGGTCGTTGGCGCCATGGGCGGACGTCCGCCGCTTGCCGGACGAATGCGTGCTGGTCATGATGATTCCTTTCACAGTGCATGACGGTTACTGCTGCCCGCGCTTGCGGTGGGCACCCGTCGTGCGTTGATGGTTTCAGTACACCGCTCCTGCCGCAAAGGTCCCTTGTATGGCCCGAAAGAGTCTCTGGAACTTCTGTCAAGGCCTTCTGGACAGTTTTGGGGAGTTTCCTGAAAGCCCCGGCGTGCTAGCGTGGGCAGTGACGATTCGTTTTCTTGGCTCCCCTCGTTGAGGGGAGCTGTCGAACGAAGTGAGACTGAGGGGAGCGACTTGCGCAAGTACTCCCCTCAGTCAGCTACGCTGACAGCTCCCCTCAGGGAGGGGAGCCAAGAGATCACTCGTACATCGCTCAGAGAAGAAGGATCCGCCAATGGCACAAACCCCAACCACCGAGTCCCCGGAGGAATCGGCCGTGGTCGCCGAACTGGCCGCCACTGAGCTGGACGGCGCCGACATGGACCTGGATGCCAAGCGACTGCCGATTCTGGCCCGCGTCTACGGCGTGCTGGTGCTGCTGGACGGACTGGCCACGCTGCCCATCCTGGTGCTGTCCTCCCTGTACGCCATCCGTGAGATCGCGGAGGGCCGCGTCCACGTGGACGCGCTGAGCCTGACCTTCATCCTGACCGCGGCGCATGCGGTGGTGCTCATCGTCAACGCCGTGTGCCTGACCATTTTCGGCATCCTGCTGGTGCGCAACCGCCGCCGGTACGCCGCACGTTGGGCGTACGTGCTCATGCCGCTCACCCTGGCGGACGGCATGCTGTCGTTGGCGCTCGAAGGCCTTGGCTGGAACCTTGTGCTGCCGGCCATCCAGATGGTCATCCTCATCGTGATCTCCGTCACGGCCGATCCGTCGCTGCGCGAAGAGCGTCGCTTGCAACGCGCGCTCAGGCGCATGGACGAACGTAGCGACTACGAATCCGCCGTGGCTGCAGGCATGCTTGGACGCGACCAGTCCGGCAAAGGCTACATCGCGCTGGACTTCTTCAACATCTTCTGGCTGTTCACCATCGCCTCCGTGGGCGGGCTCGTCATCGAGACGATCTACCATATGGCGCTCTATCACGGCGAGCTGCAGGACCGCGCGGGCCTGCTGTGGGGCCCGTTCTCGCCAATCTACGGCTGCGGGGCCGTGCTGGTGACCGTCTGCCTGAACCGGTTGTGGAAGGCGAACCCGTTCCTCATCTTCTGCGCGTCCGCGGTGATCGGCGGCGCGTTCGAATACTGCACGAGCTGGTTTATGGAGGTGGCGTTCGGCATCACCGCGTGGGACTACACCGGCCAGTGGCTGTCCATCGACGGCCGCACGTCCGGCAAGTACATGTTCTTCTGGGGCCTTATCGGTGTGGTGTGGGTCAGGTTCCTGCTGCCGCGCATGCTCGCGCTCATCAATCGGATTCCCTGGAAGGTGCGCTACTCACTGACTGCGGTGTGCGCGGTGCTCATGGTGATCGACATTGCCTTCACGCTGATGGCCCTTGATTGCTGGTACGGGCGCATGGCCGGGCAGGTGCAGGATTCGCCGGTCGCCATGTGGTTCGGCGAGCATTTCGGCGACTCCTACATGGCCGACCGATTCCAGACCATGCACATCGACCCCTCCAAGGCCGGTCGCATGTGATTCCGCTACGCGGGCAGCGTAAGACGACCCGTGCGCGGGGTTATGCCGAACGATAGACTTGCAGTTGTTTGACCGAAGTCAAGGAAAGGCAAGGCAATGGCCGAAGCTACTGCAAATATCGGCGTTATCGGACTGGCCGCCATGGGTTCCAACCTGGCGCGCAACCTGGCCCACCACGGCAACACGGTGGCCCTGTTCAACCGTCATTACTCCCGTACCGAAAAGCTGATGGACGAGCACGGCACCGAGGGCAACTTCGTGCCGGCCAAGACGCTGGAGGAGTTCGCCGCGTCCCTGAAGCGCCCGCGCACGGCCATCATCATGGTCAAGGCCGGCGCCCCGACCGATGCCGTGATCGAGCAGCTCGAGGAGGTCTTCGAGCCCGGTGACATCATCGTGGATGGCGGCAACAGCTTCTTCAAGGACACCATCAAGCGTGAGAAGGAAGTGCGCGCCAAGGGCTTCCACTTCGTGGGCTGCGGCGTGTCCGGCGGCGAGGAGGGCGCGCTCAACGGCCCGTCCCTGATGCCCGGAGGCACCGCGGAATCCTGGAAGACCCTCGGCCCGATCCTCGAATCCATCGCGGCCAAGGTCAACGGCGAGCCCTGTGTGACTCACATCGGCACGGATGGTGCCGGCCACTTCGTCAAGATGGTGCACAACGGCATCGAGTACGCGGACATGCAGGTGATCGGCGAGGCCTACGACATCCTGCGCCGCGGCCTGGGCATGGACGCCGAGGAGATCGGCGACGTGTTCGAGGAGTGGAACAAGGGCGACCTCGATTCCTACCTCATCGAGATCACCGCCGAGATCCTGCACCACAAGGACGCCGAGACCGGCAAGCCGTTCGTGGACGTGGTCGTCGACCACGCCGGTATGAAGGGCACCGGCACCTGGACCGTGCAGACCGGTCTGGAGTTCGGCTCCCCGGTCGCTTCCATCGGCGAGGCCGTGTTCGCCCGTGCGCTCTCCAGCCACGGCGAGCTGCGCGAGGCCGCCCAGAAGGAGGGCCTGGCCGGTCCGAACAAGACCATCGACCTGAACGGCGAAGAGAAGGCCGCATTCGTGGAGGACGTGCGCAAGGCGCTGTTCGCCTCCAAGGTGGTTGCCTACGCCCAGGGCCTCAACGAGATCCAGGACGGCGCCAAGGAATACGGCTGGGACATCAACCTGTCCGAAGTGGCCCGCATCTGGCGTGGCGGCTGCATCATCCGCGCCCAGTTCCTGCTCGACCGCATCACCGAGGCCTTCAAGGGCGACAACCCGCCGGAGAGCCTGCTGTTCGACCCGTACTTCGAGAAGATCATCGGCGAGTCCCAGGATGCCTGGCGTCGCGTGATCGTGAAGGCCATCGAGGCCGGCATCCCGACCCCGGTGTTCTCCAGCTCCCTGGCCTACTACGACGGCCTGCGCTCCAAGCGCCTGCCCACCGCCCTGACCCAGTCCCAGCGCGACCTCTTCGGTGCCCACACCTACGGCCGTGTCGACAAGCCGGGTGTGTTCCACACGTTGTGGGCCGAGCCGGGCAAGCCTGAAATCGAGGCATGAGCCTCGGAATTTCAGACTTAGGAGAGCCCTGTGGGCTCTCTCCGGCCTTCTTCGGGCTTGGCGATAGCCAAGCTGAAAAATATCAGCCTGAAGAGCAGTTCTGCCGCTCTTCAGGCTTGAGGACAGTCCAGTGGACTGTCCGACCGGCTCGGTGGTTGGCGGCTATGCCGCCAACCCCGTGGGCCTCCCAGCCTTCTTCGGAGCGAGGCGGCTGTGCCGCCGAGCCAACGCTGAGCCTCGCCGCAGCAGCTTTGAGTCTCCTCTGCGCGAGGCAGATCTGTGCCCCGATAGTCATTTTTCATATCAAATTCGTATATCGGGGCATGCGATGTGCCCCCGGAGACTGATTTGAAGTGTTTTTGGCGTATCGGGGCAAATAAGAATCGTTGGAATTCCGCCGTTTTTGCCTGAATCGGCAGAATGGCGCAATAAAGGCCTGTGCCCCCATATGCGATTCTGGCGAAAAATGGGCTATCGGGGCAAGCAATATTGTCCCGATAGCCCATTTTCAGGTGAAATGCTCTTACGGGGGCACACAATCCGCGTGCTCGGAGGCACACGGTCTGCGCCGTCCCGTCTCAGAGCTGCACCACGGTCTCCTCCGTGGAGAACCAGACGAATTCATCCACGCCACTCGCGAACGACGACGGATACGCCGGATTATTCGGCTGCGCGAACACGTGTGCCAGCGAATCGGCCTTGCCTGCTCCGGCCGCGAAGAACCACGTGTGGCGGGACCGCGCGATGAGCGGCGCGGTCAGGGACACGCGCAGCGGCGGCATCTTGGGGGAGTGGTTCACGCCCACGGCCAACCGGTCGGCGACCAACACCTCGTCATGGCCAGGGAACAGCGAGGCGTAATGGCCATCCGGTCCCATGCCCAGAATCATCAGATCGATCACTGGTTCCGGCCCCAGCTCATGCACGAGTTCATCCTCATAGGCGCGCGCGGCTGACTCCAGCAACGTGTCATTGACCGCATCGGCCGCGGCCCGTACGGCGGCATCGTCGCTGGCGGCATCCGCCATTACCGAGGCGATCTCCTCGGCGGAACGTGCATCCGCGGCCATCTCATGGATGTTCGATTCCGGCAGCTTGCCATCGGCCACCAACCGGTCGAGCAGAAGGCGACGGGCCTCCAGAGCGTTGCGGTCGGCGTTGTCGTCCGGCACGAAGCGCTCGTCGCTCCACCAGAAGTGGACACGCTGCCAGTCGATGGCATCCGCCAGCGGGTCGTCGAGCACCAGACCCAACGGCTGGGCCGCCGAACCGCCGGACAGCGCCACGTCCACGCGCTTGCGATGGCTGCCGTCCGGAAGACGCTCAGCGAGCAGATCCAGAATCGTCAGTACGAAGCGACGTGCGCCCGCCTGAATCATGAGGTCCTTATTCGGATAGACCACCAGTTTGCGTTCCGCCATACACGTTCCTTTATGAATCGAAAAACCAATAACAAAAGGCTCCCCTCGCTGAGGGGAGCTGGCAGCGAAGCTGACTGAGGGGAGCGGCTACGTTGTGTTGGCTCTTCCCGGCCTCACTCCGTTCGACAGCCACCTCCCCTAGAAGGGGAGCCAATTGGCAGCTCCCCTCAGTCTCGCTATGCTCGACAATCGAGCCAAGCAATGTCACTCGTCAGTGACGAATCAGATCCCAGCCTTCGTTGATGACCTCGGCATAGATCTCATCCGGGTCGATGCGGCGCAGTTCCTCGGTCAGGCAGTCCTCGATGGTGCGCACCGGCACAGAAATCGTCTGTGGGGCCTGGCCTGGCATCGAAATCAGCGCCTGCTCCTCATCCGGGCGTTCCAGCGAAACCACGCCGTCCGCGCGCGTCAGATACACGCCGGTCACGGCCTTGGCATCGTTGACGTACTCCACGTCCACCGGCACGCCGAGCTTGAGACGCAGCCAAGCGCACAGCAGATCCATCGGCAGGAACTCGGACGGGCCGGTCACCTTGGCGGCTGTAATCGGCAGATGCGGCGGCTGGTCGAGCATGGAGGCGAGCATCGCGCGCCAGACGGTCAGCCGCGTCCAGGACAGGTCGATGTCCTCCGGAGTCCAGTTGCGGCGCAGGCGCTCGATGGTGGCCTCCGGGTTGTTGGAGTGCAGGGCGTCCGTGATGCGGCTGCGGGCCATCGCACCCATCAGGTCCTTGGACGGGTTGGACGGCGGGTTCGTGGGCCACCAGGCCACCACCGGCACGTCCGGCACCAGCAGCGGGATGACGAGCGTATCCGGGTGATTGATCAGGCCGCCGCGCGGACGCAGGATGATGATTTCGCCGGCGCCGGCATCCGCACCGAAGCGGACCTGGGCATCGAGGTTCGACTCCGCCGGGCCGTCGGTCAGGTCGATGGCCGGGTTGTCGGTCTTCTCCATGGCCTTGACGTCGTCGGTGGTATCGTCGCGGTGCGCGGTGTCCGGCACGATGGCAATGACACGGCAGGGATGCTCGCGGCTGGCCGCGTTGGCCACTTCCAGCGCATGCTCCAGATCGGCGTCCTCAGTGGCGATGAGTAGCGTCAGCACACGGCCCGTGGCCGACTCACCGCGCTCCTCGTGCAGTTCGTCGATCTTATGTGCGATTTCGCGCGTGCGCGTGTTCGGCATATCGATGATCATGGCATCCTCCAATGGCGTCCGTCGCGCGCCAGCATCTCATCGGCCTCGGCCGGGCCCCAGGTACCGGAGCGATAGGGCTGCGGCTGGCCGAGCGTGGACCAGAACTCTTCAATCGGATCGAGGATCTCCCAGCTGAGGTTCACCTCTTCGGTGGTCGGGAACAGCGGCGGATCGCCGAGCAGTACGTCCAGAATCAGTCGCTCGTAGGCCTCCGGCGAGTTCTCGGTGAAGGAACGGCCGTAGCTGAAGTCCATGTTCACGTCACGGACTTCCATCGTGGAGCCGCCCGGCACCTTGGCGCCGAATCGCATGGTCACGCCCTCGTCCGGCTGCACGCGGATCACGATGGCGTTCTTGCCGAGTTCGCGCACGGCAGTCTGCTCGAACGGCAGGTGCGGGGCGCGCTTGAACACCACGGCGATCTCGGTCACGCGCTTGCCCAGACGCTTGCCGCAGCGCAGGTAGAACGGCACGCCGGCCCAGCGGCGGGTGTCGATGTCGAGACGGATGGCGGCGTAGGTCTCGGTGGTGGACTTCGGGTCGATGCCCTTCTCCTCCAGATAGCCGACCACCTCATGCGAGCCCTGCCAGCCCTTGGCGTACTGGCCGCGCGCGGTGTTGGCCGCGAGATCCTTGGGCAGGCGCACGGCGGAGAGCACCTTGGTCTTCTCGGCCGTGAGGTCCTTGGCGGTGAAGCTCACCGGCTCCTCCATGGCCGTGAGGGCCATGAGCTGGAGCAGGTGGTTCTGGATGACGTCGCGTGCTGCGCCGATGCCGTCGTAGTAGCCGGCGCGACCGCCGATGCCGATGTCCTCGGCCATCGTGATCTGTACGTGATCGACGTAATTGGCGTTCCAGATCGGCTCGTACATGGCGTTGGCGAATCGCAGGGCCAGCAGGTTCTGCACGGTCTCCTTGCCGAGGTAGTGGTCGATACGGAACACCGAGCTCGGGTCGAACACCTCGGACACCACGCGGTCGAGCTCCTTGGCGCTGGCCAGATCATGGCCGAACGGCTTCTCGATGATCACGCGGCGCCAGGCCCCCTCGCTTGAGCGGGACAGGCCGGAGGCGGCCAGCTGCTTGGCCACCACCGGGAAGGCGCGCGGCGGCACGGACATGTAGAAGGCGTGGTTGCCGCGCGTGCCGCGGTCGCGGTCAAGCTCCTGCACGGTGGCGCTCAGGCGCTCGAAGGCCTCCGGGTCGTCGAACGTGCCCTGCACGAATCGGATGCCGGCCGCGAGGTTATTCCACGTCGACTCCTTGAACGGCGTACGGCAATGCGCCTGCACGGCCGCCTTCACGAATTCGATGAAATGCTCCTGCGTCCAGTCGCGACGGGCGAAGCCGGTCAGGCCGAAGCTGGGCGGTAGCAGGCCGCGGTTGGCCAGGTCGTAGACGGCCGGCAGCAGCTTCTTTTGCGCCAGATCACCGGTGACGCCGAAGATGACCAGACTGCAGGGGCCCGCGATGCGCGGCAGACGCAGGTCGCGCGGGTCGCGCAACGGATTGGTCCAGACAATGGATTCACTCATGGTGTTCAGCCTAGTCCGTAGGGCCCATGATTCGCCAGAGGCGATATACGATATGGGTGCTTCCGGATGCGATGTTGGCCACAGTTCGCTGCGTGTTCATGTTGGGATATCGGGAAGAATGGATGGTGCGTCTGGGATTTGGGGCGTCGGGGAACACCGATCGGGGAACATCCTTGCGGGATTGATGCCGATGATTGATGTCGATGGGGATTAATCAGGTTCGGGGGTGATGCGCTGACGGCGCACATTCCCATGAATTTCTCAGCTTTTGCACACGTCCCGTTGAATCTGCCGTACTTATATGGGAACCACGGCGGCAAGCCGCATATAACTTAATCCCTTCTTCTCTCTTCTCTCTCAAGCCCGGTTCCCGCCGGGCTTTCTCTTTTTCTCCGTTAAACCAAGATTGACATGAATTCCGCCGGACTACCCCTCAGTCGGCTGTCGCCGACAGCTCGTCCTGCAATTAATGACGAACTCCGTTCGCGGTCTACTGGCTCGGCTGTCGCCTCGCACATCGTCTGCAAACAGCTCCGCTGTTTGCTTCACGGCAATGTCCTGACAAGGGGAGCCAAGAATAAGGGACATGTCAATCTTGGTTTAACAGAGCCTAGATGATTGCCATTCTGCGGCCGGGACGAAACGAATTGATGGGTGGCCGGATCTGAAGACTGAGACTCAGCGGCATCTGCGTGCATGTTGTCCAATCAGGGATGCTGTCAGCCTCCCGGATACGATTAAGCCCTTGGAACCTCAATGATTCCAAGGGCTAACGTGTGCCCCCCGTGGGATTCGAACCCACAACCCACGATTGTCTTCACCAAAAAACAAGTCGCCACTACTGACTCTCAATAGCTCGAAAACCGTTGATTTCACTTGGTTTTTGACACACTCAATGAATGGCCCATTATGGCTCATAACGGCGTTTTGTGAAGTTCATCAGGGATAAATCAGGGATGCTATATGTTCGTTATCCGTTGCAATGACGGCGATTACCAGACCGTTCTAAGGGAGCAAAGTGCGCACAAAGAGAGCATAAAGCGAGCAAGTCGAATTGTTGGAATGAATCTAAGAGAGCAAAGGGAGTAACCATAGCTCATAGCTACATCCGCTACACTAGGAACACAGCGCCCCCGCTTCCGCCTTTCTGGTAGTTGCCGAGGCGCTTTCTGGTTGTAGTAGACCGAAGCCGTCGTTTCTCGATGACGTGCGAGCCTCCCCACTGCAATGGGCGAAGGTTTCCGCTTAGAATGGTGGCATGTCTGGCATGGAGCACGGCGAATCGATGAAGATTGCGGCGGATAATCTCTTGTTGGAGTACGCCGAGACATTCGGCCAAAGTTTCTTTGATGTCGAAACCGTTGGACCGAGTATGGATGATCAACAGCTATGCCGGACGATACGGCACTGCCTCGATGCTGGAGAACTGTGGGACTGCAAGACCGTGTACTAGTCCGCGTGGCGGTTTTGGGCGCGTTCTGGGCTGCGTAATCCCTGTAATCACAAGGCTTTTAAAGGTTTCCGAATGCAATTCTTCCTGTGGAAAAAACCTCGGGGGTAAAATGGCCCTTTGCCCGTGGTGGCCATGACCCGACCGGGAGGGGTACTCCCCCCACCCATCAACGGCCGAACCAATCCGAAGAACGAACCACGACACTCTCAGGCGCTCGCCGACTCGGAGCCTTGCCTTCCTTGATGAGTTCACGAACCTTGGCGCGAGCCCACTGAATCGAATGAGTCGACTTGATGCGATTGCACCACCAATGCGCAGGCGCAGTGTTGTCCCAGCTCAGCGGGTCGCCGCCGTACTTGACCGGCACTATTTCGTCTGTGACATAGCTCCAAGGACTCGGAGCGACCGCATCGTAATCGATCGGACCGCCACAGATGTGACAGTTCTCACGCAGCGCCTTGTGCCGTCGGTTGAGTTCGTCGCGCTTATAGCCGTTGCGGCGTCTCGGGTTGTTCATCGCTGGTCCTTCGCGTTCAGCCGGCGAGCGCCGGAACTGTTCTCAGTATGACCGTGCCCGGTCCTCCATGTGTCGGCCGGGGCATGAAGAGCGAGGGTGGGTTTACGGTCGGAGGGGGGTACTTGTTTCCCTCGATTTTGTGCAATGTCTTACGGATGCTGGCTATCTACTGTTATCCGCTTCCGGCAATACTGCCGGTGTCTTCTATGGGCTTGTGGAGGGTGTTGGTGATGGGGGAGGTGAAATAGGGGCCGGGGGGTATTTCCCGGCCCTATACAATGCCTCCTAGAGGGCGTTAATTATCCTCCCCGACCGTTGTAGTGGGGGAGGGGCGTTTATCGCTGTATGCCCCTTCAAGGGTGGAGGCGATACGTTCGAGGGCGTCGGCGGCTCGGCAGCGAGCTTCGAGTTCGATCACAATGCTGTCCTCGGCGATGCAGTTGCTTCGCTTTGCAATGTAGAGCTTGTGCAACATGGTTCCGTCTTCGGCGTCGGCGAGATTATACATATATCCGATGTGTCGGGGATTCATTTCTTTGGTCCTTTCGTGTGGTGGTATCAGCGGTCTGGGAAAAATGAAGGGTCCATAGCCGCTGCGATGTAATTGATTGCCCTATGCGGAAGCGGGCCATGGGGGTGTCTGTCCACGCCATGCACGGCGGGTGCCTTGGGTTTCGGCGTCGCGTAGTCTTTGATTGCCTTGGCGTGTGCCTGAATCTCTTCGAGACTGTCACCCCTGAGTAGATCGGCCGGTATGCCGGTATCGGCCGACACCTTGGCCTTCCACTCGGATTGCTCCTGTTCGGCCTTGTAGCGGCCTATTTCGGCCTCTAGCTCACGGATTCGCTGAGCTGGGTCTACCGTTTTGGGCTCGATGGCGCTATTCTGTTCGGCGTCAGCGGGTTCGATGTTGGCGTTTTGTGCGTCTGTCATGCTTTCCATATCACGCCTTCGTGGTCTTGGCCTTGGGCGGGACGGGGTTGTAGACGCTTACTACGGCCAGTCGTTCGGGGTTCGTGCATCCGAAGCCGAAACGGAAGGTGACTCGGAACTGAGTGGCATCCCGGCTGAACTTGGAATGGGCGCTGGATGAAACCCGCATGTCCGTGATGGCGGAATAGACCACATTGGCGTCGTTGATAAGGATCTTGTTGTCCGGTGCGGCATTATTGATTACCACAGGAAGACCGTACAGCATGGGAATAGGAGCGTTCGCCACATCTGGGCTAATCATGGGACGGTAATCGGCGTACTGAAGATTGAGCAATTGCGCCCACGTGCCGAAATTCATGATGAGGGATGTGGGCTTAGCGCCCTTCGCTGACACTTTGGCGAGCGCATCCACGAGTACAGAAAGACCATTTTGCAATGCGTTGGTGATTCCCTCGCCGTTGGCGATTTCACCGCCTTGGGTGATGCCTTTGAGATTGAACAGGCCAATTGGGCCATCCGGGATACCGTTGGCATCCTCGTTGGGCGCGTTCTGGAGAAACACGGCATCGGCCTTGTTGGTCACGCTCTTATCCATCTGCCATGTAAGCAGAGTTTGGATTTTGCTGGCATTGTTGTCGTACTCGACGGATTCGTTCGTGGCCGTTACCAGAGAGGTGATTTTGAACGTGAAGATGTTCAGGCTATTGATCTGGGCGGCGGATTCGGGGATTTCTTGACCTTCCTCGATGATCTGAGACGCGGGCAGCTCGGGTACGAAAGGCACGGAGACCGAACCGGCTTCGCTCTTGATTTCCATAGTCACTGGCTTGCTCTGCGAGAATATGAGCGCATCGGGAATGTGTTCGACGGCGGGGAAGACGATTTCGCTGAACGCTATACGATCTTGGAGTCTTGTGCCGTGCGACGTGAGGATGTCTGTTGGCGTTGCCATTGTTGTTTCCTTTTCTTGGGCCTTCGCGTCGCCGTAGACGTCCCAAGACGATGAAAGCAGCGAGAAGGCCGGGTTAACGTGCGCCTTCTGGCTGCTTTCTGCATCAATGTGCTGGATTCGACTCTACCATGTTCCGAAGCACGGCGTTCTCGCGCTCCAGTTTCTTGGCATAGTCCTTCCATCCGACCTTCTTGGCCCGTTGGGTGGCGGCGTCCGCACTGGCTGCTCGCAGCCAGCGAATGAGCTCACTCTTGGTGGCCGTGCTGTAGTCCTTGCCCATATTCACTTTCCCTCGACTGAGAGCGTTGCCGCATCCACGAGATTGCGTAGGTTCTCGTCGGGCAACGCCACGTACACTTCGGTTACTTCAGTGCTGGAATGACCCAGCGCCTTGGACACGGCCAGCATGTCGTGCGACTGCGAGTAGGCCACCGTGGCGAACCTGTGCCGCAGCTTGTGCGGCCCGTAGCCGTCCGGTAAAAGGGCGCTGACGTGCTTGCCGATATAGGACGCCTCCACATGGCCCGTCCACCGTCCGGGGAACAGATACCCCGGCGCGACCTCTATCGCGTCGGCGAGATCGTCGGGCAACGGCACTATCCGCTGTTTGTCGCCCTTGCCATGCACCACCAGCGAGCGCCGTCCGTCTATGCCGGTCAGTACGTCGTCGTGGTGTACTCGGGCGATCTCGGCACGTCTTAGCCCGCATTCGGCGGCGAGCAAGATCATGAGCCGTTCGGCGGGCGTGGCCTTGGCGAGTGCGGCGCGTATGTACTTGTCGGGGCATGGTTTCGGGTGTGGCGGTGGCTTGCGGACGTTCGGCAAGAGCGCGGCGGGGTTGTCTTTGCGGTATCCGGCCGCTTGCATGTAGCGGAAGAACGTGGCGAAGCAGTTGCGTAGGCCCTTGCGGGATTCCTGTTTGCGGCCGTCGGCGAGCGCCGTGGTGAGATCGTCCGTCGTGACCTGTTCGGGCGGCTTGCCGGTCATGTCGGCGAAGTGGTGGAGCTGGTAGAAGCGTGTGCGCAATGTCTGTTCGCTGCAACCGCTCGCCTGTTTGTAGTCGATGAAGCCGGCCACGGGCTCGCGCCATGTGGCGGGGAGCTTGCTCATATCCATTTCGGTCCTTAGAAGAGCGTTGGTTGTATCCATGTCGGCGAGCGCCGGCGCGGATACGGGTTAGGCGTGCCGTCGAGCGCTAGAGCTGCCTCGCACAGCGGGCACGAGACCCACGGGCCTTGCTTGACTCGGTTGACGGCTTTGGTGTTGGTGCGCACCTTCTTCCCGCACAACGTGGTGGTGGCCGTGTTGTCGTGGCAGGTGCGGGCGATATGCACGACGGCGGGCGCGTCTGTCATCATCGTTCGCGTCCTTCGATAAGGTGCCATACCCATGCGCCCTGAAATTCGGACGATTTCTTACTGACGGCAACCTTCTTCTTGGCACGTTTCAGTTGATCGCGGGTATAACCGGCGACCTTGAACCCTTCATTGATGATGGTGTTGGCGAGCGCTTCCCGGTTTGGCTGTTTCATGAGGTAGTCGACTATCCATTGCTCGATTTCGCTTCGTTCCTCGGCGTTTGTTCCGCTTGCCAGCGTCTGCCGTATGTCCTCCACGGTTATGATCGATTCCTCTACATGGTCGATGGTCTGGACCGTGGTGGTGCCGCCATCGTCCGTCTTGAATGGCGTGAGCTTGGCTGTGAGGCGAATCGAGAGTTTGCCTGAATTATTGGCTTTGGACAGACTTACCACGCTTGCCATGTCATCGTCCGGGTCGGCGGCGATCTCCATGAAGCTGCGCGAAGTGTCTTCGAACTTCTGCGAGCCTGTGAACTTGCCTTCCTTGTTCCAGTGATGGAGGCCAAGAACCGCGCACCCTTCCGAGAGCTGCGCCAGTTCGTTACAGGCCACTAGGGCGGGCTGCACATCCTGATACGAGTTGATGTCGCCATTAACCAACAGGCTGAGCGGGTCGAACACGATCAACTCCGGCTTCCACTCGGCGACAATGCGCTTGATAGCCTCAAGGTCTTGCTTGCCGGCCATCACGGTGGTCTCCGTGCCGAACGCCCCCAATGTCGTGACCCTGAGCAGCCTGACAAGCTCAAGGTCGGCGCCTTGCGCCTTCATGCGCGGCACCAGCACTGAAGCCAAGTCGTCTTCTCCCTGATCGATGTAGAGCACACGCAGCTTGCCGCACTTCTTGCCATGATCGTCGGCAAGTTCGCCGTTCGTAGCCTTGGCGACGATGTACGCGGCGAACGTGCTCTTGCGTGAGCCGCCCTTGCCGGCCAGCACGTTCAGGCCCGGACGAAGCCACGGATACCACAGAAACTGAAGTGGCTTCGTCTTGATCTCGCGCAAGTCCAGCAAGCTCACGCTGCGAGCGCCCTTCGTTATCCTGATGGCATCGGCACCGACCTTACCGGTTTCCGGGTCGCAAGGAATCCCCTCGGCCGTGCGGTTGATGCTGTCCCCTATATGCTCGCCACGTTCCGGCATGACGTCCGCATAGAGCGTTTCGGCTGCCTTCATCGCCTCTTCCACAAGCGCCGTGCGTCTCAAAGTATCTTTTGATGCGGCGATCGTCACCATGATTCCTGTCCTTGCCCCATGTGGTCCTTGATGTATTCGAGTACGGCCGGCCGCGTGTAGTACACCTGACCGCCCACGGTGGTCTCATAGCGCGGGCCGCGCCCGGCCAAGCGAAGAGTACGCAGCGTGCCCACGGGAACGTCGATCGCGGACGCTACCACGCTTTCCGCCGCCTTCCACGTCAAGCCCTGAGCCTGATTGAACTGTTTCCGGGTGAACGTCACCATCACGCCCCGCCTCTCCGAAGGTCAAGCAGCACGGCCCGGCCTTCCTTGCTGCGCTGCCATTCGATGAGCTCGCCTTGCCTGTACACGATCGAACCGTCGTCGCGCCGGTGAGATCGCGGGCCCTTGTCGGCGAGCGCCGCTAGCTGTTCCGGTGTGATGCCATAGGCTCGCGCCGTCTGTTCGAGGGTGAGCCACGGGTCGTCATCGGGATACTTGTCAGAGCTGGGCAGCGAGAGCCACACGCGCTTAGTCACGTTTCGCATGTCACTCGCTCCGGCACTCGGCCGTCTCGGAGAACTCACGGGACTTTAGCCATTCCAGCACGGCGTCACGCTGGTAGTACACCGTGCGGCCAATCTTCGTGAACCTCGGGCCTCTGCCCTTGCCGCGCCAATCATTCTGCGTGTTCCTCGGCACATGGAACACCTGTGCGAACGTCTCCGTGTCCACCAGCGGCGGCAGCTCCCGCGCGATGTCGGCGAGCGCTGAAGGGACTTCGATGGTTGAAGCAGTCACCGTTACCTCCGTCAATATTCAAATCGTTATCTAAGTAACGAAATGAAGCATATCCCAACGAACGGCGGTGCGTCAAGCTGAAATCGGACTATTTGACAAGATTTTTTACAAGTCGCAATGGGGCCCTAATCTTTACATATGATCACTGAAGTCGATGCCTTGGTAGGCGAGAATGTCCGACGGCTGCGCGGCAACATGTCGCAAGAGGACGTTGCGAGCAAGATGCGCACAAGCTATGGGCACGCTTGGAAGAAGCAGACGGTATACAACATAGAGGCGGGGCAACGGCAGCTAAAGTTGTCCGAGGCGCGAGATTTGTTGAACCTATTCGGATATGACGGGGACACGGATTTCTCGCTACTCTTCCGATCGTCAGGCGACATGAAGCTGGAAGCCGAAGCCAAGTACGTTATGGAACAGGCTTGCAACGCGGAAGTCGCATGTTTCAACACAAGACAGGCGATGGAGCAACTGCGCAGCAGCATGGAAGCCGAACCGGCACATGGATACGGGGAAGCAGCGAAGCGCATGGCGCGCATGGCTCTTCAATATGGAGACACAGAGAAGCTAGAAAGTATCCTCGCTGATATTTTGAACGGTAAGGCCATGCCGCGCTATTACACCGAAGAGAAGACTCAGCATGACATACTTAGAGATGCGGCCGACGTTGATTCGCATATGGCTCCCTAGCATACTTCCTCTCTTTGCGTTCTTTGCTCTGTTTGTTGGAATTACTGGGTTTTCGGGTGCTCTCTTTGCGCACCCTTTGTCGCTCTCTTAGGAAGAAGCATGGCTAGAGCTTGGATTAAGGACAGGTGGTTATCGAAAGACGCTTCAAGGGACGCGAAACGTCTCTTGAACGCGGCGGTGAGCAACCCGGAGAGGGTGGCCGCGAAGATTCCCGATGAGTACAAGCTGAAGAACTACGGCAAGGGCGCGCGGTGGGTGCTGTGCTGGTACGAGGCGGTGGACGGCAAGCAGAAGGAACGCAACCGCAGCTTCGAGAAGAAGTCGGAAGCCGAGAAGGCGCGGACGGCAATTGCCGACGACATGTATTCCGGCCGGTACGTCAACGCGGAAGACCGCGAGCGCCTATTTTCCGAGGCTGCATCGGAATGGCGGGCGAGTCAGCACACGGCCCGTGCGTCCAGTGGCAAGCAGTATGACGACTTGCTCAGGTGCTATGTGCTGCCTCAATGGGGCAGCAAGAAGCTCATGGACATAGATGAAACGGCGATAAACAAGTGGGTGACGGCGCTCCGAGAGGCCAAGGCGCCGTATGAGTTCAACACGAAGAAGAAGCCGACGAAGCCCACGCCCAAGTATCTGAATCAGATCGTGAACGTGGCGTTCGGTGGCGTCATACGCTATTCGCTGAAGCGCGGATGGCTCAAAACCGACCCGATGACGAACATTCACGTATCGCGCAAGGACAGTGACCCGGAACGTGAGGCCAAGCGCAAAGTCTTTCTCACTTACGAACAGGTGGAACGGCTTGCGAACGCTGCTGCGCAATTCAAGGACGGCAAGCGTGACGCGGCGATGATGCGATTCATGGCCTACGTCGGCACACGCCCCGGCGAGACCTACGCGCTTCGCGTCGGGGACGTGGATTTCGAGCACAAGCGCGTCACGGTGTCCAGATCGTTGACGAAGGACAATAAAGGCAACTGGACAATAGGCCCGACGAAGACCGGCAAGACCCGGCGTGTCGCATTGCCCGATTTCGTGGCCGATGAGCTGAAGCCCTTGTGCGAAGAGCGTGAATCAACAGACTACGTGTTCCCGGCACGCGGCGGCACATACCTTCAGCCGAGCAACTGGCGCGGGCGCGTGTTCAACAAGGCCGTGAAGCTGGCGAAGCTGGATAAGGTGGCCGGATTGCGCCCGCACTCACTACGCCATTCGTTCGCGTCGCTGTCGATCGCGGCCGGATGCGATGTGCGCACGCTGGCGGCGGCTCTTGGACACGCCGACGTGACCATGACCCTCAATGAGTACGCCGGATTATGGCCGGACAGGCTCGATGAAGTGGCGGCGGCGTTGTCCCAAAGTCGCGCCGAAGCAATTCATCAGGGATAATCAGGGATGAAACGCGATCGGCGGGAACGGAAAAGCCCTCGGAACCTCAATGATTCCAAGGGCTGACGTGTGCCCCCCGTGGGATTCGAACCCACAACCCACGACTTAAAAGGACGCTGCTCTAACCGTTGAGCTAGAGGGGCAACATTTCTAAAATACACACCGACGCCAGACATTCCAAATCGGCGGCGCTTCGAGCCTGCATCACCGCATTGCCCCAACAACAGACAAAGCCCGGCGGGAAACCGGGCTTCGAGAGAGAAGAAAGAGGAAGAGAAGAAGAAGGATTCAATTATTGCGGGCTTGCGGCCGTGATTACATATAACAACACCAGTCTCGGCATGGCGTGTGCGTTAGCTGGGAATTTCATGGGAATGCCGGTTCCGAGCGCCCCAAACGCATGGCGACCGCCTAGAGTGGTCGGCATGTCATGCACTACCATCCTCATCGGCAAGAACGCCAGCTACGACGGCTCCACCATCATCGCCCGCGACGACGATTCCGGCTCCGGCCGCTACGATCCCAAGCGTCTCGTGGCCGTCGCCCCGAAAGACCAGCCGCGCCACTACAGGAGCGTGCTGAGCCACGTCGAGATCGACCTGCCGGACGACCCCTGCCGGTACACCATCGCCCCGAACGTCCTCAACAACCGCGGCATCCTGGCCGAGGCGGGCGCGAACGAACACAACGTGGCGATGAGCGCCACCGAAACCATCGCTGTCAACGAGCGCGTGCTCGGCGCCGATCCGATGGTCGAGCTCAAGCCAGCCCACGGCGAGCCCGGAGACGAGGACTACCGCCCCGAACAGCCCGGCGGCATCGGCGAGGAGGACATCATCACCCTTGTGCTGCCGTACGTGAAGACTGCGCGCGAGGGCGTGGCCCGGCTCGGCGAACTGCTCGAGACCTACGGCACCTACGAGTCGAACGGTGTGATCATCTCGGACGTGGACGAAATCTGGTACGTCGAGACCATCGGCGGCCACCACTGGATCGCCCGCCGTGTGCCGGACGACTGCTACGCCACCATCCCCAACCAGCTGGGCATCGACGACTTCGACCTGGCCGACGCCTTCGGCAGGCAGCGCGAGTACATGTGCAGCGCGGACCTGCGCGAGTTCATGGTCAGGCATCACCTCGACCGCACGATGGGCGCTCCGGTCGCATCCGGCGGCCGTCATGCTCACAGCGCCGGATTCGGGTCGGCCTCCGCCGGTACCGGAGCCCATTCCGCCCGTCGCGTCGCCGTGGCCTCCGCTCGCACGAACGCTGGATCCGCAGCCGCGAACGGCCAGGACGATCAGATCGCCGCGCTCGTGGCCGCCCTGCCCCGCCACTTCAACCCGCGCAAGGCATTCGGCGCCACCACGCCGAAGGACCACATCTACAACACGCCGCGCGCCTGGTACATGCAGCGTCACCTCAACCCCAGCGAGGACTGGGACTCGTCCGCAGCCCGGTACACGCCGGAATCCGACGGCATCCCGTGGTGCCGCGTGCCCGAGGACAAAGTGACGCTCGAGGACGTGGACTTCCTGCTCTCCTCCCACTTCGAAGGCACGCCGTACGACCCGTACGGCACCAAGGGCACGCCGGAGACCCGTCACCGCTACCGTCCGATTGGCGTGAACCGCACCGGACACATGGTGGCGCTGCAGATTCGCCCGTACGCGCCGGCCTGCAATCGCACGGTGATGTGGGTTTCGTTCGGCTCCGGCCCGTTCACCACGATCGCCCCGTTCTACGCGAACGTGGACGACACGCCCGCCTACCTGCGCGACACCACGCCCGAGGTCTCCACCGGCAACCTGTACTGGACGAACCGCCTCATCGCGGTCATCGCGGACGCGCACTGGTACGAGACCAACAGCGCGATCAACGGGTACATCGAGCAGGTGCGCGCGTTCGGCCATCAGCTGGTGGAACGCACGGACGAACGGATCATCGAGGACGGCTACGCCGAGGAGAATACGGGAGACGTGCGTGCGGCCGCCGAGGTGCTTGAAAAGGCCAACGGCGAGACGGGCGAGTACCTGCGCGAGCATACCGCCAAACTGCTGAACAGCGTGCTGTACACGTCCAGCAACCTCATGCACAACAGCTTCGCCATGTCCGACCGCTGGGCGTGATTGCCAGAAAGCCGGGGCGATTCGGCACCTTATTCACCGAATCGCCCCGGCTTTTCGACTGCACAGATCAGTTGAAACCGACGACCTTCTCCGCGATGGTGTACCCGTTGCGCACGGCCCAGCGGCCTGCGGAACCGGGCAGGTTGATTGCGCGGGACATCAGCTTGGCGCGCACGTCACGCCCGATGGCGGGCGAATAGGCGTCGATGGCCTCCCACAGTTCGCGTTTCTTGGCGTAGTTCTCCGGCTCGCGCGAAAGAATGAGGAACACCGAGGTCACGCACGATTCGATGGCCAGGAAGTGGATCATGTACCGGTACAGGCCGTCCGGCACCGTGCCCTTCTCGGGGGTCGCCTCCGTCATGAGCCGGTTGACGAGACGGAGCTGGTCCACGCGGCGAATCATCACGTCCGTCTGCACGCTTTGACCCTCACGGCCGATGAAGTAGTGGTAGAACGGCACGTCGAGGTACTGGATTCGCTTCACCCACGGGAACGGCTGGTAGGAGTAGTAGAAGTCCACGTAGAACGTGTGCTCCGGCAGCTTGAGGCCGGAGCCGCGCACCACCTGCGTGCGGAAGGTGAGCGCGTGCATGATGATGTACTGCGCCAGGCCGAAATGACCCAGATCATCCCAGCCGAGCACGCGGCCGGATTCCATGACACGACGGAAGTTCACGGTGTGCTTGTGACGCTTGGCCACCTTGTCGTAGACGTAGTTGGTCACCAGCATGTCGATGGGCTCGGCGGTCTCGCGCTGGGCGCGCAGCGTGGCCAGCACGGTGTCGATGGCCTGCGGATCCACCCAGTCGTCTGCGTCCACCACCTTGACATACATGCCGGTGGCCGCCGCGATGCCGGTGTTCACCGCACCGCCGTGGCCCTTGTTCTCCTGATGGATGGCGCGCACGATGCCCGGATTGTTGCGTTCCAGCTTCTTCGCGTATTCCAGCGTGCCGTCCTTGGAACCGTCGTCCACGATCAGCACCTCGACATCGCGCGCGTCCGTGGCGGAAAGCACGGAATTGACGCAGCGGTCAAGGTAGGACTCCATATTGTATGCGGGGATCACAAAGGTTAGCGTTTTCGCCGTGGTGGCCATAGCAGTCTGTCGTCCTCACATATTCTCATCAAGCGTGTGCGTTGTTACTGTTCAAACCGTAGCACTTGGGTTTCCGGTGCGGCAGGCCGTTACGTAAGTTGACGCCCTGACTACACATTCTGCATCCCGGATTTTCTGGACCAATGGCGTCTCCACGTCTTGGCTCTCCCCTTGTCAGGGGAAGCTGGCGCCAGAGGCGACTGAGGGGTAGTCCAACCGAATTCATGTCAACGTTGGTTGAATAGTGTCTCTCTCAGTCCTCTCCAACCCGACTTGGGTAGGACTTGGGATTCGCCGGTGCGTTGTGCGCAGGGTCAGTCGGTTGCCGGCGACGCTTCCGGCACGGCCTCATCTGTGCCGTCCGATTCCGCTGGCTCCGTCGGCTCTACCAATTCGTCCGATTCCGGCGGTTCCGTTGACTCCGCAGCCGCGACTCCGCCGTCCTTCCGCTGCCGCTTCTCCGCCTTCGCGCCCTCGAACAGCAGCTGCGGCTTGGAATTGAGCCGGCTCAGGCCGTGCCACGCCAGATCCACGATGTACGCCGCCAACTGCTCCTTGCTCACCTTCGGCCGGTCCGCCCAGTACTGGCCGGTGAACACGGTCATGCCCACGAGCATCTGCGCGTAGTACGGCACGCCTTTGACGGAGAGCTTCTGCCGTTTGAACGTTTCGGAGAGGATGTCCTCCACGCGCAGGGAGATGTCGCCCAGCAACGAGCTGAACGAACCCGACGGGTCGGTGCTGGGGGAGTCGCGCACGAGCACCTGGAATCCCTCGGCGTTCTCCTCGATATAGGTGAGCAGCGCCAGCGCGGTGCGCTCCACGATGCGGCGCGGATGAACGTCCGGATCGTCCAGCGCGGCGGTGAGCACGCTGGTCAGCGCGCGCATCTCACGGTCCACGATCACCGCGTACAGGCCTTCCTTGCCGCCGAAATGCTCGTAGACGATCGGCTTGGACACCTTGGCGTGCGCCGCGATCTCCTCGACGCTCACCGCCTCGAAGCCCTTGGCCGCGAACAGCGAACGCCCTACCGTGATGAGCTGTTCGCGGCGCTGAAGCGATGTCATACGTGAAGAATGTGCCATGCGTTTCAGCATAGCCATCGCACGGAACCGGCCTTCGTGGACTTCTTCCTGGCTTCCCCTGTCGGAGGAGTTTTGACGGGCTCGACTGAGGGCGTCCAAAACATCGAGGCCAGGCTCATGCCGATTCCGGCCTCAACAGGGAAACCGCTTGATTCCGGCCGCAGACTAGACTTTTGAGACATGGATATGAATACTGTATTGGCCGTTATCGGCGTGATTGTGGTGGCGGTCATCCTGGTCGTCGCCAGCGTATGGTGGTCCAAGTCCCGCAAGCGCGATCTGGACCGTGCCCTGGGCCAAGCCGCCCCAGAGGACAAGAAGACCCGCGACGCCAAGGCCGCCGCCGACGCGCGACTGGCCGCCGAAGCCGAGGAGGCCAAGGCCGCGCAGGCCGCTGCCGCCCAAGCCGAGTCGCCTGCAGAGGCTCCGGCCTCGACCGAGTCCGCAAAGTCCGCAAAGTCCGCGGAGGCCGCCGAAACGTCCGCGTCCGAGCAGGCCGAGGGCGATGGATCCGTCGCATCGGCCACCGAACAGGCGGAACCCGAAGCCGCAGAGGAGCCGGCCGAGTCCGTCGAGAAGTCCGTTGCCGAGCCTGCCGAGCCTGTCGAACCTGCCAAGCCGGAAGAGACCGAGGAATCCCAACCGATCGAGCCGGTCGCCGCTGAGGAGACCGCGGCATCCAAGCCTGAGCCGGAATCCACTCCCGCCAAGCCTGCGCCGGAGCCCGAACCGGCCCCTGCCGAGCCCGTCGCCGAGCCCGAGCCAACCCCTGCCCCCGAACCCGCCAAAACCGAATCCCCCGAGTCCATCGGCTCCCGCCTGACCCGTCTCAAGGCCAAGCTCGCCAAGTCGAGCAACCCGTTCGGCAAGGCCCTGTTCTCCATCCTCACCAAAGACAACCTCTCCGAAGCCGATTGGGAGGACGTCGAGGACACGCTGCTGCTCGCGGACGTGGGCGCCGACGCCTCCGGCCAGCTGGTCGACGACCTGCGCACCGACGCACGCATCACCGGCAAGGCCAACCCGGACGAGGTGCGCGCCACCTTGAAGGAGAAGCTGCTCGACCTGGTGGGCCGTGACACGGACCGTCGCCTCAACGCCGAGAAGCCGGGCGCCAACAAGCCGTCCGTCATCATCATGGTGGGCGTCAACGGCACCGGCAAGACCACCACCGCCGGCAAGCTGGCCCGACTCTTCGTGGCCGAAGGCAAGCAGGTGGTGCTGGGCGCCGCCGACACCTTCCGCGCCGCCGCCGCCGACCAGCTCGAAACGTGGGGTGCCCGCGTGAACGTGCCCGTGGTCCGTTCGGACAAGGACGGCGCCGACCCGGCCTCCGTGGCCTTCGAGGCCGCCGCCAAGGCCAAGGAAGCCAACGCGGACGTGCTCATCATCGACACGGCCGGCCGTCTGCAGAACAAGTCCAACCTCATGGACGAGCTCGGCAAGATCCGCCGCGTCACCGAGAAGAACCTGCCGGTGGACGAGGTGCTGCTCGTGCTCGACGCCACCACCGGCCAGAACGGCATGACCCAGGCCAAGGTGTTCGCCGAGGCCATCGGCATCACCGGCGTAGTGCTCTCCAAGCTGGACGGCTCCGCCAAGGGCGGCATCGTGATCTCCGTGCAGAAGGAGCTCGGCGTGCCCGTCAAGCTCGTGGGTCTCGGCGAAGGCCCGGACGACCTCGCCCCCTTCGACCCGGAAGGCTTCGTGGACGGCATTCTCGCCTAAGCGTCATCCCCAAGCGGCACCGACCGACGACGCAACGTCCACGTTGTGAACGTCCGAAACGCCGCAACAACCCCAAACCAAGGCCCCGAATCATGTTCGAAACATATTCGGGGCCTTCTCATATCCGTTGGAATCCCGCCGGAATCGACCGGCCGGACTGTCCAGAACGATCCCGTTGTGATTAACAATCGCGTAACTTGCCGTAACGAAACCAAAATGATGCGGGCATTTACTGACGAACTGTTAGCCCCCGAGAGGGGGACGGCAAAGTGAGTACAAAGACGCCGGCCGCGACCGCGGTTCAGGCGCCGTGAGCTGAAAGAGAGGGAGGTAGACATGGGAACGCTCGATTCCGGTAACGCCGCATGGATCCTGACATCCGCGTCCTTGGTTTTCCTCATGACGCCTGGTGTGGCGTTCTTCTACGGCGGTATGGTTCGTGCCAAGGCCGTCCTGAACATGCTTATGCTTGAGGCGGCCGCACTGTCGGTCACCATGATTATCTGGACCCTGTGGGGTTGGTCGATCGCATACGCCGGTTCCGACATCGGCGGCATCTTCGGCGATCCCGCCACGGGCTTCCTGCTCAAGGACACGATGGTCGCCGACAAGGGCGTGTTCGGTTCCGCTTCGCTGAACGCCAACAACTACCCGGCCTCCATCGACGTGGCCTTCCAGGTGGCGTTCGCCATGATCACCGTCGGCCTGATCTGCGGTGCCATCGCCGAGCGCGTCAAGTACAGCACCTGGATGATCTTCGTGGCCCTGTGGATTACCTTCGATTACGCTCCTATGGCCCACATGGTCTGGAACGGCGGCCTGCTCTCCGGTGACGGCGCCATCTCCAAGGCCATCGGCGCCACCGCCCACGATTTCGCAGGTGGTACCGTCGTCCACATCAACGCCGCAGTCGCCGCCCTGATCATCGTGCTCATCATCGGCAAGCGCAAGGGCTTCGGCACCCAGCCGTTCCGCCCGCACAACGTTCCGTTCGTGATGCTCGGTGCCTTCCTGCTGTGGTTCGGCTGGTTCGGCTTCAACGCAGGTTCCGCCTTCGCCGCCAACGGCACCGCCGGCTACGCCTGGGTCTCCACCTCCGCCGCCACCGCTGCCGCAATGCTCTCCTGGGGCTTCACCGAGAAGATCCGTTCCGGTCACTACACCGCCATGGGCGCTGCCTCCGGTATGGTCGCCGGCCTGGTCGCCATCACCCCGGCTGCTGATGTGGTCTCCCCGCTGTGGGCCATCGTCATGGGCGCCATCGCCGGTGTGCTCACCTGCCTCGCCTGCGGTCTGAAGTTCAAGTTCGGTTACGACGACTCCCTTGATGTGGTCGGCGTCCACGGCGTCGGTGGTTTCACCGGCACCGTCCTGATCGGCTTCTTCGGCGAAGGCACCGGTCTGCTGGCCGGCGGCGATTGGAAGCAGCTGGTCGTCCAGCTGGTCATCGCCATCGTGGCCATCCTCTACTCCGCCGTGATCACCGCGATCATCGCCTTCGCTCTTGAGAAGACGATCGGTTGGCGCGTCACCGAGGCCCAGGAAGTCGGCGGCATCGATCTTGCCGACCAGGGCGAACGTGCTTACGATTTTGCTGGTACTGCCAGCTCTGTCCTCAAGGAGGTGAAGTGAGATGAAGCTGATCACCGCTATCATCCAGCCCCACAAGCTCGACGACGTCAAGGAGGCTCTCGCAGCCGCCGGCGTGCACGGTCTGACCGTGTCCGAGGCCAACGGCTACGGCCGCCAGCGCGGCCACACCGAGGTCTACCGCGGCGCCGAATACACCGTGGACCTGGTTCCGAAGATTCGCGTTGAGGTCCTGGCGGATGACGCCGATGCCGAAACGCTGGTCGGTGTGATCGTCAAGTCCGCCGGCACCGGCACCATCGGCGACGGCAAGGTGTGGGTCGCCCCGCTTGACTCCGTGACCCGCGTGCGCACCGGCGAGACCGGTTCCGCCGCCATCTGATAAGGCGTCCGTTCCTCTCCCTAGGGGTTCGGATTATCAAACAAGGCAGATCCCCGCATGCCGCGCTAGCCGCCGTGCGGGGATTTTTTATTAGCTTTGTTCAATTTTTCTCTTGGTTTCCCCTGAAAGACGATGCCGACTGAGGGGTAGCCCGGCAGAGCCTTTTTATTCTGATTGTTGAAGGATGGGACAATTGACCAGCGCAGTCGATGGTTTGAAGCAGCGATTCATGGATATGAGCCAGCCGGATGCGGACGGTGTCTACCGCAACGGTGCGGCCAAACGCAAGGCGCGCACCGAGCTGGCGATGCAGTGCCTCACGCAGCTGTGGTCCGAAGCGTGCGAGGCCGTCTCCTTCACCGTGCCGTCCACCGGCATCGGCTTCGCCGCGGTGGGCTCCCTGGCCCGCGGACAGATTGGTCCCAGTTCCGACCTGGATTTGGTCATCATCTACGAACCCCGTGCGATGAACGACCAGCAGCTCAACGAGCTCGCCAACAAACTCTGGTACCCCCTGTGGGACAGCGGCCTGGACCTCGACCATTCCATCCGCACGCGCGCCCAGTGCGAGGAGGTCACCGACCACGACCTGCCCGCCGCCATGGGCTGGCTGGACGTCAAACCCATCGCCGGGGACACCGAGCTCATCAGGGCAACCGCACTGTCCATTCTGGAACGTTGGCGCAAGGCGGCCCGCAAACGCCTGCCCGAACTGCTCGACTCCGCCAAGGCCCGCCTGGACGAGTTCGCGCGACTGCAGTACGTCAACCAGCCTGACATCAAGGAGGCCCGCGGCGGGCTGCGCGATTCGGTGCTGGTCTCCGCGCTGGCCGCCTCATGGCTTGCCGACCGCCCCCACGGCAGTTACGACGAAGCCGTGGAACGTCTCTTGGACGTGCGCGACTGCATCCACTTGGTGGCGAACAAGGACACCAACCTGCTGCTCACGCCGTATCAGGCCAAGGTGGCCGCCATGATGGGACTCGCCGACCCGACTTGGCCGGAGAACGAGCGCGCCGCCTACTCCATCGACGACCTGCAGACGCTGCTCGCCCGCATTGGTCGCCGCATCTCCTTCTCGCTGGACTCCACGGCGTCCCGCGCCGAACATTCGCTGACGCATGAGAAGCCGCGGTTCGCCTTCTTCCAGATGTTCTCCCAGCGGGCCGGCGGCAAACGCGAGGCCCCGCAGTTCGATGTGGTGGCCCCCGGTGTGGCCAAGCACGAGGGCGAACTGGTGCTGGCCCCCGGCGTCAATCCCGCCACCGACGCCAAGCTGGCGTTGCGCATGGCCGTGGCGTCCGGCGAGTTCGGCCTGCCCATCAACCCGTCCACGCTGGTCAACCTCAAGCGTTGCCCGATTCGTGACAGCCAGTGGGACGATGAGTCCCGCGCCTTGTTCGTGAGGCTGCTCGCCTGCGGGCCGGAGCTCATGAACGTGTGGGAGAGCATCGACTTCGTTGATATCCCGGGTCGTTGGATGCCCGAATGGCTGGGTATCCGCAACCGTCCGTCCGCCTCGGCCGCCCACCGGTACACGATTGACCGTCACATGGTCGAAGTCACCTCGCGTCTGGGTCGTGAGACGCCGTCCGGCGGCCGGTATGACGACGAGCATTACACGGCGCTGCTGCTGGCCGGCATCACCCATGACATCGGCAAGCGCGCGTTCGTGCGCGACCACGCCGCCGAGGGCGCCCGCCACGTGCCGGTGATCCTGAAGCGTATGGGCTTCGCGCCGGGCATCGTGGAATGGGCCACCGTGCTGGTCCGCGAGCATCTGACGCTTTCCGAATTCGCCACCGGCAAGGATCCGAACGATCCGGCCGTCGCAGGCGAGCTGGCCGACCGACTGCATCACGACAAGATGCTGCTGGACATGCTTTTCGACCTGACCCGCGCGGACGGCTCGTCGCTCGGAGCCACCGCCGGCGAGACCATCACCAAGCAATACGGCTGGTCCAAATGGCGCGAACAGCTCGTCCGAGGCATGTACTCCGCCGTCCGTGCCGCCATGTGAGTCGAGTGAGTGTTGGCATATCAAGGTGGCGCCCCTTATTCCTGGCTCCCCTCTATGAGGGGAGCTGTCGGCGAAGCCGACTGAGGGGAGCAGCTCAAAGTAATACGGTTTCGCTGCCTTATCTCATCCACCTATCCCCACGCACACGCAACCCGTTGAACACGCCACGCCCGCCCATAAGCACGACATTGAACACCGCCCACAACACCATCGTGCGCAGAAGATTGTTTCCCAGCCACGGCGTCACCGCATCGGCCAGCACCATGATCACCGCGATGTACGCCACGGCCGTCACCGTGCAGGTCGCCGCAAGGTACCGGTAGTCGCGCGAGCCGATGAGAATGCCGTCGATCGCCATCATCCATCCCTGCAGCGGGAAGAACACGCCCATCGTCACCATGCCGGCTGCGATAAGCATCTGGATATGCGGGGTGGGGGAGAAGAAATGGCCGGCGAACAGGCCGATCACCGCGAATGCCAGCCCTATCAGCGCGCCGGTGGCTAAGCCGGCTCGTCCGGTCGCCTTCGTCAGCCTGCGCGCCTGACTCGCGCTCCCCGCGCCCAACGCCGTGGCCACCAGCGTCTGCCCTGCGATGCCCACGGAATCGAGCATGTTCATCGCGAAGTTCCATGAGGAATTCACGGCTTGGAATCCGGCCAGCACCGAGGTGCCCATGCGTGCCGCGCTCGCCACCGTGACCACCATCGCCGCGCGAATCGTCAGCGTGCGGATGAACAACGGCAGACCGTCCCCGCCGGCGGCGGCGATGCCGGCCAGTCGCGGCCTCAGACTCGCGCCATCCGCCTGCGCCCACAGGATGGCCGGAACCACCAGGAACAGGCCCATATACCATTGCGCGATCATCGTGGCCGCACCGGAGCCGGCGATGCCCCAACCGAATACGATGACGAACAGCACCTCCAGCATCGTGTTCAATATCGCACCGCTCACCGCGGCGATCAGCGTGATGCGTACCTTCTGCAACCCCCGAAAGATGCCGTTCGCCGCATACACCAGCAGCATGCCGGGCGCGCCCAACACGATCGCGCGCGTATACGTCACCGCCTGATCCAGCACCGCGCCCTGGCCGCCGAGCGCCCGGCACAACGGCTCGGCCCCTGCGAACAGGCCAATGGCGAGTATGACTCCGATGCCCAGGGCCAGCCACAAACCGTCGATGCCGGCCTGCAGACCCTCGCACCTGCGGCCCGCGCCCAGGAGATGTGCCACCTGTGCGGTGGTCGAATACGCCAGGAAGATGCACAGCCCCACGGCGGTGAGGATGATGGTCGAGCCGATGGACAGGCCCGCCAGCGCCGCATCCCCGATATGCCCCACAATCGCCGTGTCGATGAGAATGAACGTCGGCTCGGCGATGAGCTGCCCGAACGTGGGCAGCGCCAACGCCAGAATCTGCCGGTTGATGGGCCTGCTGTCTGCTACGCGGTCCGAATCACCGTGCCCGGCGTCGCCGGAGGCGTCGGAATTGCCGGCATCGATGGGCTTGTGAGTACTGGAGGGCATGGGGGATTCGCTGTGCACGCTCGCATGCATAGCATGACTGACTACGTTGCGCAACCGGCCAATAACCAGCGCACAGGTTATCCCCAAACTATCCACCAAGTTATCCCCATTTTGTGGATAACTTGGTGGATTATCCCCATGGTTATCCCCTAAATGTGGATAACTCATTTTTCTATCCACATTCCCCTCCTCTGCGTGTCGCGCGGCCGACATCCGGATGAATCCGACGTGAACGAATCGCCTGTGAAGGTGTGAAAGTTTTCCTGATTGTGCGAATGTTTTCACTTCTCGACACAGTGTTCGCGATGTGAACGTGAAAAGTCGTTGGGGGGGGTATTCGTGGCTAATAAGGATGGCTGTGCCGTCCCTGTTGTTCCCATATTTCAAAGAGATTTATCTGAAGAGACAAGGTGGTACGGGAAATGGGAGTGGAGAATCATAGCCCTGCCAAACGCCTCATGGCGTTGATGGCGGCCATATGCACATTGGGATCATTGGCGGTGACGCCGTTGGCGAACGCCGAGGACGCGACGCCCGCGCAGGCCGCGGACGGCTGCGTGGCTGTCGACACGGCCAGGAACGCGGACAAATTCAAATGGGGCGACGATCAGAAGACCGTGGTCAAGGGTTTCACGAGTGAATTCCTCGCCGAGGGCCATTCGTGCTATGACCTGAACATCTCCGCGAACGTGACCGAGATTTACGGATTGCCAGTAGAAGACTTGGGCGCGTTCCATGACCAGCCGATTCACAAGCTGACGTTCGACGACGGCGACGTACCGCTGACGATCGGCAGCTATGCGTTTTCGGGTGCGAAGGGCTTGAAGGACCTCTCGTTCCCATCCCGTCTGCAGAACCTCAGCGGGTTCAACACGTTCGCGAATACGGGTTCCTTGGAGACGGTGATATTCCCGGATGACTCCCCGGTCACCGAGATCGGCATCCATATTTTCGCTGGCAGTGCGCTGAAGAGCGTGAAGCTGCCGCCCAAGCTCACCAAGATCGGCAATGCGGCATTCATGGGAGATTCGAAGAACCCGACCGCGTACACGATCGAGTGGCCTACGGAAAGCACGTCGTTGACGATTGATGACCAGGCGTTTGATTATTCGGAGAACACGGCGCTTGATTTCACGGGCACGAAACTAACCAGTCTTGACATTGGCGACCTTGCGTTTGCCGACGGTAGATTCACGAGTGTGAAATTCCCCTCCAAGATGGATAGGCTCATCCTCGCCGGAGGAATATGGAACAGCAACCAGGTGACTGCGTTTACCCTGCCCGATGAGGTCGACGACCTGCAATTCCAGGGCGGCGGCCGGTACACGTTTGGTGGCGTGAAAGACGATGCCATGGTAAGGCTTCCCAAGAAGGTCGGGAAGGCGTATATCTGGACGCCTGCTGGTGGTGGGTTGCATCCTTTGACTGCCCCGGACGGCGTGGACGCCGATAGCGATTACTGGGATGCCTTCATTTTCGCGAACGCCAACCCGGAGATCGTGGATTCGAAAGGAAATGAGATTGATCTTCCCCTGTGGCCTCATGTGCGCGTGTACGTCCAGGACTCGGACAAGAGCGAACGCCATCTGCAAACCGTAGAAGACAAGACTCAAGAGCTTACTGCTCCGCAGGCTCCGGCGTTGAAGCCGTCGGACGTGTCCGAGGACCTTGAGTTCGCCGGCTGGAAACTGTATCGGAATTACCCTGATGAGAATGACTACACCCGTTATGAGCTGCTTCAACCCGGTGCTGTGCAGACCGTCGGTGCGGGTGAGTTCACGTGGGTCGCGCAGTGGAAGGCTGCGTGGACGGTGTCTTACGATTTGTCCGGTCTGCCGGAGGGCGTGAAACTGCCCGATGACGCGGCGAAGTATTATGCGATTGGCCAGAGGGGTGGCCAGTTCGCCCTGCCGACCCCGGCGCCCGCGGTGAAGGGGCTGACGTTCACGGGCTGGACGTGGACCAGCGACTACGATCTGAGCCAGTACCCGCAATACGCGGGCGCGTACGACCAGACGACGCCGATCACCTCGTGGGACCAGCGTCCCGCCAACGCTGTTAACCAGACTGATGTCGCAGGTAATCTGACGTTGACGCCGCATTACTCGGGCACGGTCAAGTCGGTGGAGCAGCCGGCGGGCGTGACGTACTGGCAGGGCGGCGAGCCCGTGCTGCCGAAGTCGGTGAAGGTCACATACGAGGGCGGCGCGGTCCGCAACCTGACCGCCGGATGGGATGCGACCGAGAACGGTCAGGCCATCGACTGGAAGACGTTGAAGGCCGGAACGGTCAAGACCCTGAAGGCCACGCTGCCCGACGGCGCGGGCGAAGCGCAGGTCACGGTCACGGTCCTGGCCAAGGCCCAGATCACGTACGACGCGAACGGCGGCACGGGCACGATGAATCCCACCGAGGGCGCGGCCGGCGGCAAGGTCAAGCTCGACGCGAACCGGTTCACGTACCGTTGGCATGAGTTCAAGGAATGGAACACCAGGAAGGACGGTACCGGCACCGCGTACCGGGATGGCGCCGAGGTGACGCTGCCGGCAGGTGGCCTGACCCTGTACGCGCAGTGGAGGGTCGCGTGGAACCCGACGCCCACCCCGACGCCGACGCCTACCCCGACTCCGACTCCGTCTGGTCTGACGGATGTGCGTCGTTTCTACAACCCGCGTAGCGGCGAGCATTTCTACACGACTGGCGTGAAGGAGCAGGAGGCCCTGCGCGCGACCAAGGTGTGGCGTGACGAGGGCGTGGCGTTCCGCATGTCCTCGGACAAGGGCACGCCGGTGTATCGCCTGTACAACAGGCGTGGCAACGGCATGCACCTGTTCACCACGAGCCAGAGGGAGCGTGACTTCCTCCTGTCCCAGAAGTGGGTGGATGAGGGCGTCGCGTTCTACGTGCCGTCTGATGCGTCCGTGAAGGTGCATCGCCTGTACAACACCCGTAACGGCGATCACCTGTTGACGGTGGGCGCGAACGAGTATGGCGTGGTGCTCATGTCGAAGGCTTGGCGTGACGAGGGCATCGCGTTCAACGCGAAGTGACCGTCGCTGAGTGAATGGAGGGTCCCGGCTGTTCCTGTTGGAGGGGCCGGGGCCCTTCCCTGTTTTCGTAGATGTTTTGTCCGTGTGGGGAGTGCCCTGTGTGGATCCCCTCAGCCGGCTTCGCCGGCAGCTCCCCTCGGGGAGGGGAGCCAGGTTCTATTCGTGAAGGGATTTGATTGATGCGTGTTGTGGCTGGGGATGTGAGGGCGTTGGTGAAGTCGCCGGTGGCGTTTGCCGGCGTGCTGTTGGCCGTGGCGGCCACGGTTGTGGTGCCGGTGTTGTGGTGGAAGGCTGACCGGCTCCTGTGGTGGGTGATTATCGGCCTGGCGTGGCTGGCGGGCCTCCTGCTGGCCGGGTTGTTCGTGCCGAAGGCGGAAGCCGCGCGGGATGGTGTGGCGTCCCTGGTGTTCGTGGGTGAGGCCGTGTTCGCCGTCCTGTTCGGTGTCATCGGGTTTGTCTCGAAGGTGGGTGGTCGTCTGGCGTACGCGCTGGCGCCGCTGGTGCTCGTGCTGGCCGTTCTGGGCCTGAAGGCGGTGGCCTCGGGTGCGGGCGCTTCCGTCCGTAAGGCTGCGGTCTGGCCGTTGGTGGCTCCGTTCCTGCTCGTGGTCGACAGGGTACCGGCCGGTGACAACTGGATGACGATTCACCTGCCGTTGCTGTTGGCCGTGGCCGTGTGGCTGGTGCAGGCGGGCCAGGTGTGGGATGCCCTGGTGGATGTTCCTGTGGTGTCTGAGGGTGTTCGTGGCCGTCATGGTGGGGACTCGCGGTGAGTGATTTCACTCCCGAGCAGATCAGGTATTTGGAGTCCCTGCCGGCTGTGGAGTCGGCGACGCCGACTCGCGTGTACTACACGAACGAATTCAGGGCTGACTGCCTGCGCCAGTACGCGCTGGGCAGGCGCCCCGTGAGTATCTTCCGTGACGCGGGCTTGGATCCCAGGCTTGTGGGGTATAAGCGTATCGAGCGTGCGTTCGCCCGGTGGAAGCAGGCCGAACACGAAACCGTCCTGCCATGGGAACGGCCGGCGGACGGGGCGGTCTCCGAAGCGGCAGACGGGCCCGATGGGATTAAGCCGGCTGTTGGCTCCCGCGCGGAACCGGTTCCGTCGCGTGCTGGGGCGGATACTCGTGACGTGCTGATCACCCAGCAGATCCACTACATCCAGTACCTGGAACGCGAACTCGACCGAATGCGCGGGCTACTGAACAAATGACTACATAGGTCATTGAGAGCTGCCAACACTTCGCTGATTTAGCATAATTATGCTAAATTTGGGCTGGAGGTGGTCGGTATGGCTCATCAGATGATTCGCCCGGTGTCAGACCTTCGGAACAATTTCGCGGACGTGTCCCGCACGGTTCATGAGACGGGCCAGCCTGTGTTCCTGACGAAGAACGGGTTCGGTGACATGGTGGTGCTCAGCATGGATGCGTACGAGAACCTGCGACTGGATAGTCATGTGTATGACATGCTTCTGGAAGGTGAGCGTGAGGCCGAGACCACCGGCACGCGATTCAGCCCCAAGGAGGCGCTGGCATCCATGCGCGCCGCCATCGACGGTGCGGCTCGTGTATAAGGTCGAGATTCTGCCGAAGGCCGTGGGAGATATGAGTTCCGCGGTCGCCTACATCGCGGGCGAGCTGCAGAGTCCTCATGCCGCCGAACGTCTCATGGTGGGATTGAATGCGGCGATTGAGGGCTTGGCGGATTTCCCGTATTCCCATCCTTCGTACATACCCATTCGTCCGCTTCGTCATGAATACCGTAGAGTCATGGTCGGCAATTACGGGATTTTCTACTGGGTGGATGAGCCGGCCAAGACAGTGACGGTGTCCAGAGTCATCTACGCGCGAAGGAATCTGTCCCAACAACTTTCCTGAACGGCTGTGTTGCTCCGCGCGATATCAGGTTCGTTATGTCCATGTGCGTGTAGATTGGGGAGCTATGGCAGAAGGAAGCGACACCTCATATCAGGACTATTCGGGCGGCGGCAGCGGCGCTCGCGGTGCGTCGGGCGCGACCCAGACGGTCGGCGACGCGATTTTCGACCGCGTGCCCCCGCATGACGACGACGCCGAAATGGCCGTGCTCGGCGGCATGCTGATGAGCAAGGATGCCATCGGCGAGGTTTCGCAGACCATCGATTCCGCCGATTTCTACCAGCCCAAGCACCAGACTATCTACAACGCGATCATCGACCTGTTCTCCGCCAGCCAGCCGGTGGACGTGGTGCTCGTGGCCAACCAGCTGCTCGCTGACGGCAATCTGGACAAGGTGGGCGGCGCGGATTACCTGCACAGCCTGGTGGCATCCGTGCCCACCGCCGCCAACGCGATGTACTACGCCGAAATCGTGCATCAGCGTGCCGTGCTGCGCAACGTGATCGCGGCCGGCACCAAGATCGCCCAGCTCGGCTACTCCGCCGAAGGCTCGCAGGCCGAGGACGTGGTGAACCTCGCCCAGTCGGAGATCTACGAGATGTCGATGGGCAAGGTACGTCAGGACTACACCGCCATCGGCCCGGTGGTCCATGACGCGCTCGACCAGCTCGACAAACTCCAGCAGGGTCTGGTGAACAAGGGCGTTCCCACCGGATTCCGCGACATCGACGACGTGACCCAGGGTCTGCAGCCCGGCCAGATGGTAGTCGTGGCAGGCCGACCGGCCATGGGCAAGTCCACGCTCGGCATCGACTTCGCGCGCGCCGCGGCCCTGCACCACAACATGACCTCGGTGGTGTTCAGCCTGGAGATGAGCAAGGTGGAGCTCGCCCAGCGCATCATCTCCGCCGAGACCAACATCCCGATGGCAGCTCTGCGCCGTGCGGACGACATCACGCCCGAACGCTGGAACACGCTGAACCAGTTCTGGACCAAGATGCAGAACGCGCCGCTGTTCATCGACGACAGCCCGAACATGTCGCTGATGGAGATCCGCGCCAAGTGCCGCCGACTCAAGCAGACCAACGACCTGAAACTCGTGGTCATCGATTACCTGCAGCTCATGACCTCGGGCAAGGCCGTGGAATCCCGCCAGCAGGAGGTCTCCGAGTTCTCCCGTGCCTTGAAGCTCTTGGCCAAGGAGCTAGAGGTGCCCGTGGTGGCGCTGTCCCAGCTGAACCGTGGTCCGGAAATGCGTAACGACAAGAAGCCGCAGCTGTCCGACCTTCGTGAATCCGGCTCCATCGAGCAGGACGCCGACGTGGTGTTCCTCGTGCACCGTCCGGACTTCTACGACAAGGAGGACCGTCCGGGCGAGGCCGACATCATCATGGCCAAGCACCGTAACGGCCCCACCGAAACCTTCCATCTCGCCTTCCTCGGCGCCACGTCCAAGTTCAAGGACATGCCGCAGGACTACAACCAGGGGGTGTGACGCATGGTCGGAGGCAATGTTCCACGTGATGTTTCACGGAGCGGCGAACCTGTTTCACAATATGTTTCACAAAGTGCCGGAATTGTTTCACGGCATGTTTCACGCCTGGAATGCGTGCGATAGGAGGTGCCACGATGAATGAGAACAATCCGGCTGCGAACCAGCCCAAGGCATCCAAGACTTCCCAAGCCCCCCAGGCGCCATGGAACGCCTTCGCCACGCCGCTGATCGGCAAAGGCGTGCGTTGGGCGTCCCGCGTCACCAAGCACGGCGGCTCGGCGTTCCCGGGCAAGGTGATCGAACGGATCGACCCCACCTTCCTGGCCCGCACGCTCGGCCAGCTGCCGCTCGGCGTGGTGCTGGTCTCCGGCACCAACGGCAAGACCACCACCACCCGCATGGTGGCCTCGATGCTCGCCGATCTGGGCCTTAAGGTGTTCACCAACCCCACCGGCTCCAACTTCACGCGCGGCGTGGTCTCCGCACTCCTCACTGAGGTGAACCTCGCCGGCAGGCTGGATGCGGACATCGCCGTGCTGGAGCTGGACGAGGCGTACGCCGTGCACTTCGTGCGCCAGGTCAAGCCACGCTATGCGCTGCTGCTCAACGTGATGCGCGACCAGCTCGACCGCTTCGGCGAGATCGACACCACGGCCAAGCTGCTCAGCCATGTGGCCGAAACTACCACCGGCACTGTGGTGCTCAACCGCGAGGATCCGCGCATCGCCGCGCTCGCCGCCAAGGCCCCGGCCGGCACCGAAGTGCGGTATTTCGGTCTGGCCGATGGCCTGAAGCGCTACTTCCCCTCCGACGACGACATGGCCACCACCGTGTCCGTGGAGGCTGGTGCGGGGGATGGGGCGCGCCGCGAGCTCCCCTCAGTCAGCTCCGCTGACAGCTCGTCCTGCAATAATGGACAGACTGCGTCCGACGTTTCTGTAGGCTCGACTGCCGTCTCGCACATCGCCTACGGACAGCACACCGTGCTGTCCGCTTCACGGCAATGTCCTCAGGGAGGGGAGCCAAGGACCGTACGGAATGACTTTCGTCGGAAGACTTCGGCTCCCCTCTCCGAGGGGAGCTGTCCGCGAAGCGGACTGAGGGGAGCTGCGTCGGAGACCCTCCCCGCGGACGTAACGCTCACCGCCGTAGGTGACCATCAGGCCACATTCCGCATGGACGACCGCGACTACTCCACCGCCGTCAAACTCGAAGGCGTCTACAACCTCTACAACGCCGCCGCCGCGCTCGCCGTGGTCCGCGCAGTGCAGAAGGACGCGCAGGCCCTCGCCCTGCCCCCACTCGCTACCATACGAACCGGCTCACTGGCGGCCCGCGAGCGCGCGTTCGCCGATGCCGACGCCGACAAGCTCATCGCCGCCGTCTCCCGTGTGACCCCGGCGTTCGGCCGCGGCGAGATCATCGACGTCAATGGCTCGCCCGTCGAACTGCTGCTCGTCAAGAACCCGATGGGCTTCCGTCTCTCGCTGGCCAGCTTCGACCCGGCCGGTGCCGACACCATGATCGTCATCAACGACGAATACGCCGACGGCCGCGACATGAGCTGGCTGTGGGATGTGGACTTCACCTCACTGCGCACCTCGGGCGTGGCCATGGTCTCCGGCGTGCGCGCATGGGACATGGCGCTGCGCCTCGGCTACGACCAGGTTCCCGTCGCTGCCACGGACCCGGACATCGAATCGGCGCTCACCGCGTTCGTCAACGGCAACCCCGGCAAGCCGAAGCACATCTACTGCACGTACACCTCCATGCTCAAGGTTCGCGCCGCGCTCGCGCAGGTGGCGAACGTCGCGGACGCCGGCGTGGGCAAGTGAGCCGGCAGACGACCCAAGGATTCCAAGGAGAACGAGACATGGGCAAGACAATCGATGTGATGTCCCTCTACCCCAAGGACATGAACATCTACGGCGACTCCGGCAACGTGCTGACCATCCGCCGCAGGCTGGAACTGTACGGTTACGCGCCGCGCATCCACCAGTACAACCAGGGCGACGAATGGCCGGACCACGTCGACCTGATTCTCGGCGGCGGCGGACAGGACACCGGTCAGAAGAAGATCATCGACGACTTCTTCAAGCGTGCGGATCTGCTGCGCTCGCTGGCCGTGGACGGCACCCCCATGCTCATGATCTGCGGCCTGTACCAGCTGTTCGGCGAGTACTTCGAGACCGTGGACGGCACCCGCCTGGACGGCATCGGCATCATCGGCGCCCACACCGTGGGCCGTGACGTGCGCATGATCGGCAATCTGGTGGAGCATTCCGAGCAGTTCGGCGACGTGATCGGCTACGAGAACCACTCCGGCCAGACCTTCCTCAACGAGGGCGTGCAGCCGCTGGGCCATGTGGATCAGGAAGGCCGGGGCAACAACGGCGAGGACCATACCGAAGGCGCGCGGGTGAACAACGTGATCGGCACGTACATGCACGGCTCGCTGCTGCCCAAGAACCCCGCCATCAGCGACTTCCTCATCGCCACCGCCGTGACCCGCCGCTACGGCACGTTCGCTACGAACGACCAGACCCAGGAACAGGCCGCCGAACTGAAGCGGTTGGACGCCGTGGCCGCCAACGCCCGCAAAACCGCCGCGGCCCGCCCGCGGTGATGTCGCAAATCCAGACGAAATCGGCCGCGGGGACTAGCGCCAAGGCCGGGCGGTTGCGCTAGGCTTGACAATACGGGACGCGGCATAAGGCCGCGGACGAACCTCGAAGGAGGGGTTATTATGGCAGATTTCGATTTGGGCGACGGCCTGCGCAAGGTTCTGCTGGCGGGCATCGGTGCCCTGGCCACCGGCTATGAGAAGAGCAGCGAGATCGTCGATGACCTCGTCAAGAAGGGCGAGCTGACCGTCGAGCAGGGCAAGAGCCTGAATACCGAGCTCAAGCGCAAGGTGGGCGAGGCCCTCGTCAACGACGCGAACAAGGATGACGCCAAGAAGTCCGAGCCCGTGGACACCGAGGTCGCGCCGGAGACGCCCGAAGCCACCGCCGACAAGTCCGCCGAGGCCTGAGCGATACTCTCGTGACAGCAGTTCAGCCGGAAACCAAGCAGCAAAGCAACGACCAGCCGACCTCATCCAGTACCGGAAGTACCGGCAGCACTGGCAGTGCTGGCAACACCGTCAATACTGCCAGCACTGCCAATACGGAGGCCGGCTGGTCGCAGTATGCCTGGAATCCGGCCGACACCGAAACCATCGGCCTGTTCGGCGGCCGGCGCGACGATTTCTCCACGCGCTATCACCTGACCCGTCGCGGCAAGGTGAAGCGCCTTGCCCAGATCACGCGCATCGTCAACCAGTTCGACGCGCTCAAGGGCCTGACGCCGGTCAAGATGCGCCTCATGTTCGAGGCGCTCGGCCCCACCTTCGTCAAAGTTGGCCAGATCCTCTCGATGCGCTCCGAGATCCTGCCGCAGAGCTTCTGCGACGAACTCGCCAAACTGCGCGCCGACGCCGACCCCATGCCCTACGCCACCGTGCTGGACGTGCTCGCCGCCGAATACGGCCGTCCCGCGGATGAGGTATTCGCACAGATCGACCCCAAGCCGCTGGGCTCCGCATCGCTCGCCCAGGTGCATCGCGCCACGCTGAAGACCGGCGAGGACGTGGCCGTCAAGGTCCAGCGCCCCGGCGTGCGCGAGACCATGGCCCAGGACGTGTCCATCATGCGCTCCATCGCCAAGGCGGCAACCAAGGTCATCGGCTCCTCGCAGATCGTGGACCTCAAAGGCGTGGTCGAGGAGCTGTGGGACACGTTCGAATCGGAGACCGACTTCTTGGTGGAGGCCCGCAACCTCGCCGAATTCAAGCGGTTCGCCTCCCGCTTCAAATACATGGACTGCCCCACGCCGTACCCGGAGCTATGCACCGAGCATGTGGTGGTCATGGAATACGTGGACGGCATCTCCGTCTCTCATGCCGGCGAACTGGTCGCCGCGGGCTACGACCTCAAGGACATCGGCACCAAGCTCGTGGACAACTACGCCACGCAGATTCTGGACGACGGCTTCTTCCACGCCGACCCGCACCCCGGCAACATCATCATCCGCGGCGGCCAGATCGTGCTCATCGACCTCGGCATGACCGGCCGTCTTGACGCCAAGACCCGCGCGGTGATGAAGGACATGATCTTTGCCGTGGCCAAGCAGGACTCACCGCAACTGGCGGACGGCCTGTTGCGTTTCGCCGGCGCCGAAGCGGATCCGGCCGACTATCCCTCGCTGCTCGCGGACCTGGACGTCATCGTCAAGGAATACGGCACGGTGGAACTGGCGGACCTCGACATCGCCGCCTTCATCGCCGCGCTCACCTCGCTCGCGCAACGCCACGGCATCGAGGTGCCGAGCACCGTCACTACCGTGGGCCGCGCGCTGGTGACGTTGGAGGGCCTGCTGGACGAGTTCATCCCGGACGTGAACATGATCGAGATCATCTCCCAGCACATCGCCACGTCCAAGACCACCAGCCAGGCCGTCAAGGACGAGCTGAAATCGCTGGGCATCGAGGGGCACGAGGCCGTCCACAGCGCGCTGGGGGCACTCAGCGAGTTCAACGTTGCCGCCCGCATGCTCACGCGCGGCCAGTTGCGCGTGAACATGGAACTCGTGGGTTCGCAGGAGCCGTTCCAGCTGCTCTCCGACATGGTGAACCGACTGACCATGGCCCTCATCGTGGTGGGCCTGTTCATCGGCTCGTCCATCGTGTACTACGCCGGCATGAAGCCGATCATCTTCGGCATCCCCATCGTGGGCTTCCTGGGCTACGTGGTGGCCTTCGTGCTTGGCGTGTGGATCGTGCTCGACATCTACCTCAAGGGCCGCAAGTCCAAGAGGCGGTAGGGTTCCGGCGGCCGAGGTCTTTCTGCAGAGCTGTGTCAGTCCAACGGCTCAGTCCAGCGGAAGCGTGGACTCGCGCTGGATGAGGCGGCAGGGCGTGTAATCCACTCCATGATGGGGATTGCCGTCGATGGCGTCCATCAGGTAACGGGCGGCGCGGCGGCCGATGGTCTCGGTCTCGTTGTCGATGGAGGTCAGGGCCGGGCGTGAGCTGGAGGTGAGTACGGACCAGTTGTCGTGGCCGATCACGGCCACGTCGTCCGGGATGCGCATGCCCTGCTGCTTGAGCACGTCGATGCAGCCGCGGGCCAGCTGGTCGTTCTGGCAGACCACGGCGTCGAACTTCACGCCCTGATCGAGCAGCAGTCGGGTGGCCGCGCGGCCCCAGCCCTCGTCCCACTTGCCGTAGCGGATGGGCCCGGCCGGTTCGATGCCGAGCTCGGCCAGCGCCTCGAGCGCGCCCTTGGTACGGTCCGTCGCGGCGGTGTAGGTCTCGTCGCCGCCGATGATGGCGATGTGCCGGCGACCGCAGGAAATCAGGTGATTGACGGCCATGCGGCCGGCGTCCACGTTGTCGCAGGTCACGGAGCAGTCGTCCGGATCGGTGGAGGGGCCGTAGACGTAGACCAGCGGCACGCCCCAGTCATGGCCGAGCGAGGGGCGCGGGTTGGTCTCGCGCTGCACGATAAGCAGGCCGTCGACCTTCAGGGAGAGCAGCTTCTCCACATGCTGGCGTTCGAGAGCCGCATCGCCGCGGGCGTTGGCCAGCAGCACGGACGTGGACTGCGCGCGCAGCTCGTTTTCCGCGCCGATGAGGATCGGGGTGGAAAAACGACCCTGCAGGTCGGAGGTGACCAGGCCGATGAGGCCGGAGGTGCCACGGACCAGCGACTGGGCCAGTTTGTTGGGGGAGTAGTTGAGCTGACGGGCGGCATCCAGCACGCGCTGCTTGGTCTCCTCGCTGATGCGGGGCTTGTTGTGCAACGCCTTGGATGCGGTGGCCAGTGAAACGCCGGCCAGCGCCGCAACGTCCTCAAGTCGGGCCGAACGTCCGGCTGGTGCCTGGGCCATCATCATGCCTCGATTCCTCATCGTGCCGCTTCTATATCTATCCAGTATGCGTGTGCGGGCCGTTCGCCACGCTCCATTCCGACACCTCTGGAGGAGTACATCGCCGAAAGACGGTCACGCGGCGAAGCATTCGGTCAGGTACATCGCTGTGCTGCAATCGATTGTAGTGCAAAAATGCGAAAAAGTTTTCGCAAGGCGTGTTTCTGGGGGTATGTTTATAACGAAACGATAACAACAATGTTCGTTTTTGCAAGAATTGAATGAAAGCGTTTGTTTTCTGTGAGGTTTTGTGTTACTTGTGCGACACGCCGTAGAAAAGCTGAAAATAAGCCGATTTTTGCATGATTTAGTTCGGTGATTTACATATCGAACCCGTTCGGTGCGCGAAAGAAAAGGAAAATGCGAAAGCGTTTTTGCAAAAACTCCGATGTTCGCATATATTGAGAAAAGGCTTTCGCAAGGTTTCATTCCACCGAAGGAGGGAGGAACGGAGCCCCGAAGGACCGGAGGCGGAAACTCCGCCACCGCCTCTCAGAGATGAGCGGAACATTTTAGAGAAAGAAGCGAATATGTCCTTCAACAAGGTCACCCGCGCGCTCGCCGGCATCGCCGCCGCTGCAATGTTGATCCCGCTGGCCGCCTGCGGCGGCTCCGGCAATGGTGGCACCGCCACCGCCGAAGGCATCCCGGCCAAGGGCACCGATGACGGCACCGAAATCACCCTGTGGACCCGTTCCCCGCTGGAGCGTCAGGCCAAGGCCGCCGTCGAGGCCTACAACAAGAGCCACAAGAACCAGGTCAAGCTCGAGATCATCCCGAACGACGATATGGAAGGCAAGGTCGGCGGCGCCTCGCAGACCGACTCCCTGCCCGACATCCTCGCCGGCGACGTGGTCCGTATTCCGTACTGGGCCTCCGAGGGCATCTTCACCGAGATCACTGACCAGATCAAGGGCCTCGACAACCTGGACGACATCCAGCAGGGCCACATCAAGGCCGGCACCGTGGACGGCGCCGAGTACACCCTGCCGTTCATCACCGACGTTTCCGTGTGGGTCTGGAACAAGGACCTGTACAAGGAGGCCGGCCTCGACCCGGAGCAGGGCCCGACCGATATCAAGACCTTCACCGAGCAGGCCAAGAAGGTCGCCGCGCTCAACAAGGACGGCGTGGCAGGCTCCTACCTGGCCGGCCAGTCCGGTGGCGCCCTGGTCTTCGACCTCTTCCCGTCCGTGTGGGCTGACGGCGAATCCGTCATGAACGACGACGGCACCGAGGCCACCCTGAACAATGACTCCATGAAGGCCGTGCTCGACTCCTACAAGGAGCTGGCCAACACCACCAACGGCCTCGGCGCAGGCTCCAAGGAAGAGACCGGTGCCACCTGGACCGCTCCGTTCGCCAACGGCAAGATCGGTGTGATGCCTTACCCGAACACCTCCCTCAACGACATCTTCGACGCTGAGAAGTCCGGCGGCTTCCAGGTCGGCGTGACCCCGATCGCCGGCACCTCCGGCAAGACCTCCACCTTCCTCGGTGGCGACGCCATGGGTATCTCCAAGGATTCCAAGCACGTCGCTCAGGCCTGGAACTTCCTCTACTGGCTGATGCAGTCCGACACCCAGAAGGAAGTCTTCGCCGACAACGGCTACACCGCCTCCAACATCGAGACCCTGAAGACCGCCTACAAGGACGCCGATCCGCGCATCCAGACCATCAACTCCACCATCATCGACGGCAACGGCCAGACCCCGAAGTCCGCGGCCTTCAACGAGGCCTTCAACGCCGCCGGCTCCCCGTGGCAGCTGCTCGTCCAGAACGCCGTCTGGGGCGATGGCAACCTCAAGTCCGACAACCAGGCCGTCACGGACGTCCTGTCCGCCCAGTGATTCCGCTGAATCGCTCGCATAGCCCAATAGCTACCAATAACTGAATATCGCTCTCCTCGGTCGCTTTGCGGCGGTTCCCCTCAAAAAGGAAGCCGGACGAATCATCTCTGGCTTCCCTCCCTGAGGGGAGCTGGCCGGCAAGGCCGGACTGAGGGGAGCCTTCCCAAGCCAAAATCACATCACCAATCCCGACTGTGGTCTGCTGCCAAGGTCGATTCCGGTTTCCTGTTGTACTCTCCTTCCTTTCTCCTTCACACAGGAATCGGCCTTGATAACGGATTGCATTCGCCTTTCAACAACGAATCACATCCGATTTTTCGATCAACGTCCGATCGTCCGATCAAATCCATTTCCCCATAAAGGAGTGAAACATGTCGAGTGTTTCCAAGTCCGCCGCGGCCGTGCCCGAGCACAAGTCCACGGCAAAGGCCCAGGCATTCCGGCGCGGCATCCTGTACGCGCTGCCCGACTGGGTGATGATCATCGTCCTGTTCTTCGTGCCGATCGTGCTGCTCGTCATCATGGCATGCTCCCGCTGGAGCCTGCTGGGCGGCAACCGAGGCACCAACTTCCCGGACAACTTCACCAAGGTGTTCGAACACAAGCTGTTCTGGCCTTCGATCGGCTTCACGCTTGAGTACACCGTGATCGTGACGATCTTCCTGCTGGTGCTGGGCCTGGGCATGGCCCTGATCGTGCAGGAGTCCAGCAAGTGGAACAACGTGCTTCGTACCTGCTTCCTGCTGCCCTCCGCCACCGGTCTGGCCTCCGCATCCCTGCTGTTCTACGCGCTCTACTCCCCGCAGGTGGGCCCGGTCACCAAGATCCTGAGCTCCCTGGGACTCATGCAGGAGGGCGGCTCCGTGCTCGCCACCGGCCAGTCCGCGCTGTGGGCCACGATCATCGTCATCGTCTGGCGCTTCTCCGGCTACTACATGCTGCTCATGATGATTGGCCTGCAGGCCATCCCCGGTGACCTGTACGAGGCCGCCCGCATGGACGGTGCCGGCACCTGGCGCATCTTCCGCTCCATCACCCTGCCGTTGATGAAGCCGACCATCGTGATGTGCTTGGTCTACTGCGTGACCGGCTCCATCCTCGCCTTCGATCAGTTCTTCATCCTGACCAAGGGCGGCCCGAACAACTCCACCATGACCGTGGTGCAGCTCATCTACAACTTCGCCTTCGATTCCAAGAAGGACCTCGGCATGGCCGCCGCGCTCTCGCTGATCGTGCTCATCGCCCTGGTGATCATCAACTCCATCCAGATGCGCGGCATGCGCGACAACACCAAGTGAGAAAGGGGAGGGAATACATCATGACTACCCCATTGTGGAAGCGCGTCATCGCCCGAATCCTCGAAGGCCTTCTGGCCCTGATCTTCATCAGCCCGCTGATCTGGGTCGTGATCAGCTCCTTCAGCCCGCAGGCCGGCTCGGCCCAGTCCCAGGGCTGGGGCGTGGCCAACTACCTGACGCTGTTCGGCTACCAGGAAGGTCTGCCCAAGTACCTGTTCAACTCCATCATCGTCTCGCTGGTCGCCGTGGTGTTCTCCGTGGTGGTCTGCACCCTGGCCGGCTACTCGTTCTCCCGCTTCGACTACCCGGGCCGCAACCTCGGCTTCATGGTGACCCTGTCCATCCTCATGGTCCCGTACGCCTCGCTGCTGATCCCTCTGATGGTGTGGTTCAAGGACATCGGCCTCAATGACACGCTGCTTGGCGTGGGCCTCGTGATCACGCTGTTCCAGCTGCCTATGTCGACGTTCATCATGCGCAACGCCTTCGACGCCATCCCGAAGGACATGGAAGAGGCCGCCATGGTTGACGGCTGCAACTCCTTCCAGGCCCTCGTCAAGATCCTGGTGCCGGTGGTCAAGCCCTCCATGGTCACGGTCGGCCTGCTCGCCTTCCTCGAGGCATGGAACAACTTCATGATCCCGCTGTACCTGTCCTCCTCCGCGAAGAGCACCCTGCCGCTCGCCATGGTGAACATGCGCCAGCAGACCATGGGCGTCATCGACTACGGCGCCACCGAAGCCGGCGTCGTAGTCCTCCTGATCCCCTGCGCCATCCTCTTCCTCGCCCTGCAGAAGTACTACGTGAAGGGATTTATGGCTGGAGCCGTCAAGGGCTGACGGCCGGCGCCGTCAGCCCTTGGCTGGAAGCCCGGTGGGCTTCCAGCAGGCTCCAGGCTGAGGGCTGGCAAGCCCGAAGCCAATGCTGAGCCCGGCTGAAAGCCGGTCTTTAATTGCAGGACGGGCGCGGTCAGGATACTGAGCCTCGCCGAAGGCGAGTCCTTAATCGCAGGGCCGGAGGCGGTGCCATATAGCAGGCGCACTTGGATTTAATCCTGTTCGCGCTCTTCCTCCCGCAAGGCTACTCAGTCAAAAGCCGGCCAACCCCCAACCCCCGCC